>NZ_JBIPCR010000004.1:0-427311 GCF_044007335.1 Flavobacterium sp. FlaQc-48
CAGCGTCTAATTTTGACGCGGATAAAACAGATTTACTTCGTAAAAACGCGGATAAAAACGGATTTGATTTGCAATTATATTATTCATGGCAATTAAGATTTGAAAGTCTACAATTTGTGCCGTTAGGCACTAAATATCGGTAGTTAATAGGAATCGGAATAGATCCAGCGTGCCGTAGGTACGTAATAGTTATGATTTTGTTGCGTACCTACGGCACGCCAACGTATTTCTAATCTATATTAACTACCGATATTTAGTGCCTAACGGCACATTTCTATAAATTACGTAACATTTTAATCAAGAAAGTAATTAGAAAACCCGTTTTTATCAGCGTTTTCGCTTTAGCTCCCGAAGTCTCGGGACAGTAAAATCAGCGTCTAATTTTGACGCGGATAAAACAGATTTACTTCGTAAAAACGCGGATAAAAACGGATTTGATTTGCAATTATATTATTCATGGCAATTAAGATTTGAAAGTCTACAATTTGTGCCGTTAGGTACTAAATATTGGTAGATAATATAAATCGGAATAAATCTAGCGTGCCGTAGGTACGCAATAGTTATGATTTTGTTGCGTACCTACGGCACGCCAACGTATTTCTAATCTATATTAACTACCGATATTTAGTGCCTAACGGCACATTTCTATAAAATTACGTAACAGTTTAATCAAGAAAGTAATTAGAAAACCCGTTTTTATCAGCGTTTTCGCTTTAGCTCCCGAAGTCTCGGGACCGTAAAATCAGCGTCTAATTTTGACGCGGATAAAACAGATTTACTTCGTAAAAACGCGGATAAAAACGGATTTGATCTGCAATAATTTTATTCATGGCAATTAAGATTTGAAAGTCTGCAATTTGTGCCGTTAGGCACTAAATATTGGTTGATAATATACATTAGAAATATGTGGGCGTGCCGTAGGTACGCAACAAAATCGTAACTATTGCGTACCTACGGCACGCTGGATTTATTCCGATTTATATTATTTACCAATATTTAGTGCCTAATGGCACATTTCAACTCTTGGTTCGCATTATTTTAATTATCAAAACTAAAAGCTTTTATGAAAATGATTGCCCTAGCCCCGATAGAAGTGGAAATCCTTTTGTGCAGGGGTTCGGCACAAAAGATTGAAACGGATAGCGGGATTAGCTCCTGAAAAAGATTTTGTATTATTATAGAAATCGAATGACAAAACCTTTAAAAAACCTGTTGGGTTTGGCGTAAACTAAATTCAGGATATTTTAAAAATCAGGCACAAAAAAAACTCGTTTCAAATAAATGAAACGAGTTTTTTTATAACAAAGAGATAAATGATTATCTTCTTTTATCTTTAATCTTAGCTTTTTTACCAGTAAGTTCTCTGAAGTAGAAAATTCTAGCTCTACGTACAGCTCCTTTTTTGTTGATTTCAATTTTCTGTAAAGCTGGTAAGTTTACCGGGAAGATACGCTCAACTCCAATAGCTCCAGACATTTTACGAATAGTAAAAGTTTCTGTGTTACCAGAACCTCTTCTTTGAATAACAACTCCTTTAAAAAACTGAGTTCTTGTTTTTTCACCCTCTTTAATTTCGTAGTAAACTGTGATAGTATCTCCAGCTCCGAAAACAGGGAAATCTTTTTTAGCAACTAATTCGGTTTGAACGAATTTCATTAAATCTGCCATGATATCTTGTAATTATGGTTTTTTATATAGAGCAACATTCACGGATCTCGCCAGAGGTTAGTCTAATTCGGGTGCAAATGTAGAAAATAATTATGAATTATAAATTGTAAATTATAAATTATTTTAAGTATCTGATAAAAAGTTATTTACAGTGTTTTTTTTGTTTCAGGTTTCAAGTTTCAGGTTGGATTGCGCAAAGTTGGAACTTAAAACAAAAACAACCTGAAACCTGAAACTAATTTTTAATGTCCTTCCAGTAAATCCGGTCGTCTGTTCTTCGTATGCTCATACGCCATATCTTCGCGCCATTTGTCTATTTTGGCGAAATGTCCGCTGGTTAAAACCTCAGGGACTTTCCATCCTTTATAATCTGCAGGTCTCGTATATATAGGCCCTGAAAGTAAATTATCCTGAAAACTATCCGTCAGGGCAGATGTTTCATCACTCAAAACACCTGGAATAAGTCGGATTAAAGCATCAGATAAAACCAAAGCGCCTAATTCTCCGCCGGATAAAACATAATCACCAATCGAAATTTCTTTCGTAATAAAATGATCACGAACACGCTGATCGACTCCTTTATAATGTCCGCATAAAATGATAATGTTTTCATACATCGACATCGTATTGGCCATTTTTTGATTCAATGTTTCTCCATCAGGCGACATATAAATGATTTCGTCGTATTCACGTTCGCTTTTCAGGTGCGTAATACAAGCATCAATAGGCTGCACAGTCATGACCATTCCGGCGCCTCCTCCAAATGGGTAGTCATCTACACTTTTTTGTTTGTTCGTAGTATAATCCCGTAAATTATGAAAATGTACTTCGACCAAACCTTTGTCTATGGCACGTTTCATAATCGAAGCCTCAAACGGACTTCTTAATAATTCAGGCAAAATCGTAATAATGTCAATTCGCATTTTTTATCTTCAATAGTTCTAAGCGCAAAGATACAAAGTAAATATTTGGAAAATTTAAAGATTTAATGACTGGGATATTTTTTAAATCAGAGATACATCATGATCGTGATCAGGTAGGATTAATTTAGAATTAGAAAACAATTTTGTTCTTAACAATTTGTTAAACAATTGAATAAGTAGGAATTATGTAATTGTTAAAAGTTTTTATGTAAATTTATAAAGCTGATTTTAAATTAATATTACTGTATAATATTACAAAAATAAATAATTTTTAAATTGACTGTTATGATAAAAAATATACTGTTGCTAATTTTGGTTCTTGTTTTGAATTCTTGTGCTACCACTCAAAGTTCAAGTGACAAATGGATTGGTCAGTCTAAAAAAAGTCTGATAAAAAGTTGGGGCCCACCTATACGTACCTTAGACAATTCTGATAAAGGAGAAATACTTATCTATGGAGAACAAGTTTATACGAATGCTAATAATAATGAAGGTTCGAGAATAGCGGGGCCAAATCATTGGAACTATATTTATATTTATACCCATGAAGACGGGAGAATCTATTCTTATAAAACAGATACACAAAACCGTACTCCTCAGGAAATTGCTGTAAAATAACTTGTTGCATGAGTTTTTTTGTCGGGAAATTTTAGAGAACAGCACTGTAATTCTAATCATTTTATTATATTTAAATCTTTTATGCATTGATTTATAGTAATTTAAAATGAAAAATCATGAAAAAGACATTCGCACTTGTTGTAGCTTTTCTAATTATTTCCTGTAACAATCACAATCAGTCAAAATCCAGGAATGCAATAAATAATGAGAAAATAGTAAAACAATATTTTGAGTATTTCAACAAACATGACTGGAAAAAGATGTCGGAAATGTATACCCAAACAGCCGATTTTAAAGATCCTTCTTTAGGGAAAGGCATCGTAATTCAAACACGTAAAGAGATTGAAGATAAATATGCGGAACTGAATAAAACTTTTCCTGATTTACACGATAAAATTATCCAAACCTATCCTTCTGGCGAAAAGCATATTATTGTAGAGTTTGTTTCTACGGGAACGGCACCCGATAACTCAAAATTCGAATTGCCTATTTGTACCATTTTCACCATTGAGAATGGATTGATTACCAAAGATTTTACCTATTTCGATAATTTTGAGGAAGAAGAGAAATAGATCAACGTGCTGTAATATGTGTTGTCCCTACGGGACAAATTTTGTTTGATACCTTTTTTTTTTTGCTACCGGGATTTTGTTCCTAACGGAACATTTTTTTTATTTTTTTCTGATGAAAGCACAATTGTTAACATGATCAATTATGGTATTACGGTAGAATTTATATTTTAGGTAGTCCCTATGGGACAAATTCTGTTTGATCCTTTTTTTTTTGCTACCAAGATTTTGTTCCTAACGGAACATTTTTTTTGATGTTTTCTGATGAAAGTACAATTGTTAACATGATCAATTATGGTATTACGGTAGAATTTATATCTTGGTAGTCCCTATGGGACAAATTCTGTTTGATCCTTTTTTTTTTTGTTACCGGGATTTTGTTCCTAACGGAACATTTTTTTTTGACTTTAACAAAAAAACAAAAAAGTAATCTTATTCTTTCTTTTTTAAGTGATATATTTGTTGTAGATAATATTAATATAAGATGATTATAGTAATTCATGATATTATTTAGAATATTCCGTTAGGAATTATATGTTGGTAGAAAAAAAAATAATTACAAATTAAAATTGTCCCGTAGGGACTACATATTTATGGCAAATACATATACTCAAATACATATTCATTTTGTGTTTGCGGTAAAATTTAGACAAGCTATTATAAATAAAGAGTGGAAAGAAGAGCTTTATAAATATATAGCAGGAATAATCAAAAATAATAATCACAAACTTTTAGCCATAAATGGTGTATCAGACCATGTTCATATTTTAATCGGAATCAGGCCTGCACAATCTATTTCTGAATTAATGAAAAATATTAAGCAAGATTCTTCAAAGTGGATTAATAAAAGTAACTTTTTAAACTTTCATTTTGAATGGCAAGAAGGTTATGGTGCATTTTCATATAGTAAATCTCAGCTCGCTTCAGTAATTAATTATATTGAGAATCAAGAACTACATCATAAAAAGAAAACTTTTAGAGAGGAATATATTAACTTCCTTGAAAAATTTGAAATAGATTATGAAGAAAAGTTTATTTTTAAGGAATTAATTTAAAGTGATTTTTTAAATACGTACCGAAAAATAAATGAAAATAATAATTATCTTCCTGCTTACCATATTTTGTTCTTGTAATAAAGAAAAAGCGAAAGAAACTCCAAAAGAAATCCCTAAAGAAGCGCCGTATTTTCAGCAAATCAAAAGTAATGACGTTAAACTGGGTGAACCTGTTTATGGAGATTGGCTGTTTTCGCATAAAGAAAAAGGACAAACTTTCGAACAATACTTTAGGTCTAAACATATCATCCCGACAAAAGACTCGAATGTTATTTATATAAGGCCTATTGGAAGTTTTAATGCTTTACAAAAGAAACAAATCGAATTACTAAATGAGTACTTATCAATTTTCTTTCAGTTAGAAACAAAGACGCTGGAATCTGTTTCTAATAATATAGTTCCTGCTTCTGCAAGACGAATTGGAAATGAAGGGAATGAACAGCTTTTAGCAGGATATCTTTTAGACAGTGTTTTAAAAAAAGAAAAACCTTTGAACAGAATTGCCCTGATGGGACTTTCAGAATTGGACTTGTTCCCTCAGCCGTCATGGAATTATGTTTTTGGTTTGGCTTCCTATCAAAATAAAGTTGGCGTAAGTTCGATTTATAGATTCCAGGATAACAAGCTGACTTCTGAAAATTTTAATCTGTGTTTATCCAGAATACTCAAAACAAGTTCTCATGAAATTGGGCATATGTTTGGTTTGCATCATTGTACTACTGCAGATTGTGTAATGAATGGAACCAATAGTTTATCTGAAACAGATAAAAGTTCTATAAGATTATGTGCTGTTTGCCAAAGGAAATTGAATTCATGTATACAATATGATAATAAAAAGAGACTGACAGCTTTAGAAAAATACTTTGAAAGAAATAATTTAACCGACGGATTAGACTTAATGAAAAAGGATATCGTCGTTATTCAATGAAAATGCAAGTTAAAACAATAAAAATCTTAGCCATAACAGGAAGTACAAGAAAAAATTCCAGTAATTTTAAAATTTTGAAATTTATTTCGGAACATATAAAAACCGAATTTGAGGTTGAAATTTTCGAAGGTCTGGATGAAATTCCACATTTTAATCCGGATTTAGACAATGAAAAGCCTCCGGAAAAGGTAAAAGATTTCAGGGATAGGATTATCGAATCAGATGGTATTATAATTTGTACGCCTGAATATGTTTTTAGTTTACCCGGAAGTTTAAAAAATGCTTTAGAATGGTGCGTTTCGACTACTATTTTTTCAAATAAAACGACAGGTTTAATAACCGCTTCGGCTTCGGGAGAAATGGCGCATGACCAGCTTTCATTAATTATGAAAACACTCGAAGCTAAATTCGACGAAGATATTCAGCTTTTAATACAGGGCATTCGCGGAAAGATTAATGAAGAAGGAAAAATTGTAAACGAAGAAACGGCAATTGCGCTTCAGCAATTTATAGGTCATTTTGAAAATCAATTCTTAGTAACTTAAATCTCACTTTTGAAAATAAAAAATGATCACCAGAAGAAATTTTATAATCAACAGCACTTTGGCCACGACAGCAGTTTTGGCTTTACCATCATTAGCATTTACCATGAGTAAAAAAGAAATAGGTTTACAATTGTACACTTTAAGAGAAGAACTTCCGAAAGATGTACAATCAACTTTAGAAAAAATTGCAGCTGCCGGATTTACAACTGTTGAAACATACGGTTTTTCGATAAAAGATCAGTTTTGGGGATTATCTCCGGTTGAACTGAAAGAAATACTGGATGCAAATGGACTTAAGGCGATTAGCGGTCATTACAACTCCGGTAGCTTTTTGTATGACGGAAATACAGCAGAATTACTTGCGGCAATCGAAGCAGCAAAGGTGCTCAAAAGCGAGTTTTTTACGATTCCCTGGGTAGATGAGCCTTTTAGAAAAAGTATTCAGGATTATAAAAAGATTGCTGCGCGATTAAATGAAGCTGCTAAAATGTGTCAAAAAGCGGGCTTAAAATTAGCGTATCACAATCATGATTTTGAATTTAAGAAACACGATGGAATTACAGGTTACGAAATTCTGTTAAATGAAACAGATAAAGATTTGGTTTATTTTGAATTAGATCTTTATTGGGTGGTTCGCTCAGGGAATGATCCGTTAAAATTATTTGCAGCAAATCCCGGACGTTTTAAATTGTGGCATGTTAAGGACATGGATAAAGCGAATCCGGCTTTGAACACAGAAATTGGTTCAGGTTCAATTGACTTTAAAACTATCTTTAAGAAGGCTGAGCAATCCGGAATGAAACACTTTTTTGTAGAGCAGGAAAATAATTATAATCCCGGCTTTTTTGAATCTGTTAAAAAGAGTTGTGATTTTATTTCTAAAAACCTGATCTAAAATAAAGCGATCTAAAAGTAGTATTTTTGTAAAAATTCAAAAAAAAGAAATATGCAAAGTTTTGGAACAAGCAAAGAATTTATAAAAGGAGATGAAGTAGAGTGGGAAATAGTAGGTGAAGGAATCAAACGTAAAATACTGGCTTTTGATGATAGGGTGATGTTGGTCAACGTTTATTTTGAAAAAGGCGGAATTGGTGTTTTGCATGAACATTATCATACACAGGTTACTTATGTTTCCAGCGGTAAATTTGATGTAACGATTAACGGAGTAACTCAAACCTTAAAAGAAGGCGATAGTTTTTATATTCCGCCTCACGCAATTCACGGAGTGGTTTGTTTAGAAAGCGGACTTTTAACGGATGTTTTTAGCCCCATTCGCGAAGATTTTATGAAATCGTAAGATTTTAAAAGCCAGTATAATTGTTACGAGAAAGGCCTGAATTGCCCGTAAATTTGAAAAAATTATACTTTTTTTAAAGTTTTCATACGAATTAGAATAGTATTTTTGCAAAATGAATTTATCCAAAACGAATGTCTTATTTATGGCAGCTTGCACTGGACTTATAGTTGCAAATCTGTATTACTGCCAGCCCCTGATTGTTTTAATTGCCAACGAATTTAAAATTCCTGAAGCCAATGCAGGAACAATAACATATTTAACTCAGGCCGGTTATGCGATTGGATTGTTTTTTATGGTTCCGTTAGGCGATAAAATAGAGCGAAAAAAGCAAATTTTAATGACCACTTTTGCCTCCGTAATTGCTTTAATTCTTGCAGCCACGGCCAAAAGTTTCTTTCTTTTACAAATTGCTTCTTTATTGATCGGAATCACTTCAATCGTTCCGCAGCTTATTTTGCCCCTGGCGGCTTCATTAAGTGCGCCGGAACAACGAGGAAAAGTCGTTGGGACCATAATGAGCGGATTGCTTGTGGGGATTTTACTTTCCAGAACTTTAAGCGGATTTATAGGTCAGGTTTTAGGCTGGAGATCGATGTTTTATATCGCTGCAGGAATTTGTTTATTGATCTTTTTTGTGATTCAGAATAAATTCCCGGTCAATAAACCACAGTTTCAGGGAACTTACGGGCAGTTAATCCAATCTCTTTTTACACTTATAAAAACACAACCTGTTTTGCGTGAAGCGACCATTATTAATGTGTTTAGTTTTGCACAATTTGGGGCTTTTTGGGTGACAATGGTTTTGTTGCTTTCCGGAGAACCATTTCATTACAGTAGTGCCACAATTGGTTTATTTGGAATTGTAGGTGCTTCAGGAGCTTTAGCAGCACCTTTAGTAGGTAAAATGGGGGACAAAGGAGGCTCGAGGGTAGCAGTTGGTTATGGCTGTTTATTAATCTTAATAAGCTTTTTGATTTTTTATTTTTCAATAGAAAGTGTTATCGGAATTGCCATTGGAATTGTCTTTATCGATATAGGAATTCAGGGCGTTCACATCTCCAATCAAACCCGGGTATATTCTTTGCTTCCGGAAGCCAGAAACAGGTTAAACACCGTATTTATGTCCTTTAGCTTTTTAGGGACAGCAGCCGGATCTGCTTATGGACTATTATTATGGAAATTAGGAGGATGGCATGCCGTGACTATAGGATGCGTTGGATTATCTGCATTATCATTAACAGTTTACGGGCTTACTTATAAGTCTAAAAAATAGAAAGCACAAATTGATATAAAATTAATTTGTAAATTTGCAATCAAATTAAAAATAACAACAATGGAAAACGGAATATACGCTAAATTCAACACTAGTAAAGGTTCGATTTTAGTAAAACTTACACATGATTTAACACCGGGAACCGTAGGGAATTTTGTAGCTCTTGCAGAAGGAAATATGGAAAATAAAGTAAAACCTCAAGGACAAAAATTCTATGACGGATTAACATTTCACAGGGTTATTCCTGATTTTATGATTCAGGGTGGATGTCCAAAAGGAACAGGAACTGGTGATCCGGGTTATAAATTTGATGATGAATTTCACCCAAGTTTAAAACACGATCGTCCGGGAGTTTTAGCGATGGCCAATTCAGGACCTGCAAGTAATGGTTCTCAATTTTACATTACTCATGTACCAACTTCATGGTTAGACGGAAAACATACTGTTTTTGGTCATGTGATCGAAGGTCAGGATGTAGTTGATGCTGTTGCTCAGGGTGATGCTTTGCAAAGCGTTGAGATTTTAAGAGTTGGAGAAGAAGCTGAAAAGTTTAATGCTATTGAAGCTTTTGTTGGTTTAAAAGGCGCACGTCTAAAAAGAGATGCAGCATTAAAAGCTGAATCTGAAGCAAAAATGGAGCAATTAGCTGCAGGTTTTGATAAAACAGATAGTGGTTTACGTTATAAAATGATTCAAAAAGGAGATGGTAAAAAGGCAGAAGCTGGTAAAACAGTTGCAGTGCACTACGAAGGATCTTTAGAAAACGGAAAAGTTTTTGATTCTTCTTACCCACGTAAAAAACCAATCGAATTTAGATTAGGCCAGGGACAGGTTATCGAAGGATGGGACGAAGGTATCGCTTTATTGCAAGTAGGTGACAAAGCTCGTTTTGTAATTCCGTCTGACTTAGCTTATGGAGCTTCAGGTGCTGGAGGAGTTATTCCGCCACACGCAACTTTGATTTTTGATGTTGAATTGATGGAAGTAAAATAATAAGATTTAATACAATTTAAAGTTGTTTTAAATAAGAATCCCATTCGCTTGCCGAATGGGATTTTTTTTATATTTACTTAAAAAATAGACCAAAACAATGAAATTAAGAATCTTAACTATAGCTGCTATAGCGTTACTTTTGGGGGCATGTGGCACTCAGAAAACGGCATCGGTTGCTACAACAGAACCGGCCGCTCCTACAACAACGGAAATTGTAAAAACGACAGTATTAACACCAGAACTGGCTGAAGGTAAAAACCTGTACGAAAACAGTTGTGCAAGATGTCATAAACTATATGAGGCAAAGAAATTTACTCAGGAAGAGTGGAAACCTATTTTGACAAGGATGCAGAAAAAAGCGAAGTTAGATGATACCCAAATGGCTTCAATATCAAATTATATAACTTCTCAATTGTAAAATTTTACAATGGTAAAAATTTAGGAACTATTCATTACACTTTGTATTGGATAGTTTTTTTGTTTAAAAAATAGTACAAAAAAAACACCGTCACGAGTGAGGTGTTTAAAAAAAATTAAGAGTTGTTTTCAGACGTGTTGCTAACGGCAACGATTTTTAAAGTCTTTATTCCTGCCGGCAATTCCCAATCTACTTCGTCATTCTCTTTAAAGCCAATAATGGCAACACTTAAAGGAGCCAGAATTGAAATTTTACTTTGTTTTACATCAGCAAATGAAGGAAGAACGATCTGAATTTTCATTTGTTTATTCGCTTTTACATCTTCGATAGTAACATAAGAATTGATCTTTACAATAGAATTGTCAAATTCGCTTTCTTTACTAATGATAGCGCGATCTAATTCTTGTGAAAGCTGACCGGCTTCTTTTGCGTTTGTTGAATTTTTACTTTTTAATATCAATTCTCTTAAGAATTCATAATCTGTTTTACAGAAAGTGGGTATTGGTTTCATAACTATGTTTTATTTTATTATTAATTTATTTGAATGTGAATATTTGTATGTGTTTTGTTTTCAGGCAGAAAAAGCATAATCCTTATTTCTAATTGCATAGTAGCAAGTCGAAATTTTAGATAATACCTGTTTTGGAAATTTTTTGATTGAAAAAACCAGAAAATTACTTGAGAGAATTTACTCTTTCAAATAAAATAAAGGATTAAATCCGGGTAAAAATCCTCCGCCTGAAAGAAGAAATTGAAATAGACGGAGGCCTAATTAATAAAGGCCTTACTATGTGAAATAAATACAGCAGTAAGCGGCTTTCTCGTGAGAGAAAACAACAACATAAAAACTGTAAATATATTTATAGTGCTCACAATGAGAGTAATTAATTGATTTGCAAAGATAGGGAAACTTTTTTAAATGATTCAATAGTTTATTTCCATTTAATATTACAGCCCAGACTTGGCTTTTGAGGCTCCTTTAAACTTCTGTTATAAATAAGCGCGTCAATAGCGCTTCGAAGATCACTTCCGCTTAGCGGAATTCCGTTTCCAGGTCGTGAATCATCTAGCTGGCCACGATAAAATAATCGGTCCTGGGCATCAAATAAATAAAAATCAGGAGTACAGGCAGCGTCATAAGCTTTAGCCACTTCCTGGCTTTCGTCGAATAGATAAGGAAAATCTATTTTGTTTTCAAAAGCAAATTCAGTCATTAATTCCGGAGCATCCTGTGGATATTTTTCGACATCATTGCTTGAAATAGCCATAACACCAATTCCCTGCACACGATAATCATTGGCAATCATAACGACCTCTTTAATAACATGAAGTACAAACGGGCAATGATTGCAAATAAAAACAACCAATGTTCCTTTTGATCCTTTTAAATCTGCAAAAGAATAGTCATTATTTGAATTGGTATCTTTTAATTTAAATTGAGGAGCAATAGTTCCAAGGGGGATCATATTTGAAGGGGTTCGTGCCATTTTACAGAGAATTATTTATTCAAAAATACCTTTAAAATTCTGTAAAAAAAAGAGCACAAGAATAAAAATGCCCAAAGAAGTTTTATAAAACTTTTTTTGGGCATTTTTCTGAGGATTTTATGAATTTAAAAAATGCAGTAAATCTTTATTTAATTTGTCTTTATCGGTGTAAAATAATCCGTGTGGTGCACCTTCGTACACAATATAAGTATTTTCGCGGATTGCTTCCGCCGCTTTTTTTGAAGTAAGTTCAATAGGGACTATTTTATCATCGTCACCATGAATTATTAAAGTGGGAACTTTTATAAAATCCAATTCTTCTCTAAAATCGGTATAAGAAAAAGATTCGGCACATTTTAAAGTAGCACGGGGAGAAGCAAAAGAGCACAATGTTCTGTAATATTCTAAAAGGGGTGTGCTTAAGGGTTTGTTGATAATATTGATACCAAAGAATGTTTTGCCAAAATTATCTACAAAACCTATGCGGTCTTCTTTTATAGCAGCTGCAGTTGCTTCACTTTTTTCTTTTGGGTGTCCATCGGGATTGTCACTGGTTTGTAATAAAAATGGCACTACAGATGAGATTAACGCAGCTTTTGTAACGCCTTTTCCGCCATAACGGCTAAAATAGCGTACTACTTCGCCTCCGCCCATTGAAAAACCTACCAGAGTGGCATCTTCTAAATGTAGCTGATCTATAATTTCTTTTAAATCATCAGTTAAAGTATCATAATCATATCCGTCATAAGGCTGAGATGATTTGCCAAAACCTCTTCGGTCATAAGCAATTACCCTGTAATTGTTTTGTACCAGGAAATCGATTTGGTATTCCCACATTTCATTAGAAAGTGGCCAGCCATGAATCAGGATTACAGGTTTTCCTTTTCCGTAATCTCTAACGTAGAGCTTTACATTTTTTGACGTTTTAATATATTTATCTGTATTTTGTTCGTGCAGATTAAACTCAAAATCTCTCAAAGTCTGATCGGCATTAAGGATAGTATTTTCCATTTTATGTATTTTTTAGTGTTAGCACAATAACTTGATCTGTAAATTTAGAAGCAGAACTAAAAAAAACGGTTATAGAATTAGCGGTAATTAATTACAAAATTAATAGGTTTGTAAAAGAACATAGATGAAAAAGAAATGGATTTAACCTGGAATGAATTTGAAAGGACCGATATTCGTGTCGGAACTATAATTGAAATAAACGATTTTCCCGAAGCCAGAAAACCGGCCTATCAGCTTACAATTGATTTTGGTGCAGAAATTGGCATCCGAAAATCATCGGCACAAATTACCAAACGCTATCAAAAAGAAGATTTAGTGAACCGCCAAATTGTAGCAGTAGTCAATTTCCCAAGAAAACAAATCGGGAAATTTATGAGCGAATGCCTGGTACTTGGTGCAGTAGGAGAAGAGGGAGATGTTATTTTATTAGCCCCGGATTTTAAAATAGAAAACGGATTACGAATTGGTTAATTTCAATCATTTTTATTTGCCTTGATGTTTCTAATTAATTGCTGTAAAATCAACTGACCTTCTTCCCAATATTTTAGATCGGAATCAGAGTTGATATGTCCTTGCTGCCCCACATTCACAAAATCACTTCCCCATTTTTCGGCAAAATACTGTTTTCTTTCAAAAGTAGCATAGGGATCATTTTCGCTTGCCACTACTATGGATGGAAATGATAATTGGTAAAGAGGCATTGGCGAAAAGTTTCGGATAGATTCTGGTGTATGCTGAGGTGAATCTACGTCGGCAGGAGCTACTAATAAAGCACCAATGATATTTGGGTTGTTATTGATTTGTGCCCAGTGCAAAACTAATGAAACGGCTAAACTGTGCGCAACTAAAATAGTTGGGCGATCTAGTTTAGAAACTTCTTCGTTTAAGCGTTCAATCCATTCTTCGCGAACAGGTTCATCCCAATTGTCCTGAACCAGACGAATAGAGTTTTTAAATTTTTTATGCCAAAAGGTTTGCCAGTGTTTATCTCCGGAATTTCCAAGTCCGGGCAAAATTAAGAGTTGAGTTTCCATTGCCGTGGATGTATTTAAAGGTTATTTTTTGTTTGCTTTTATAATTCGATTTACTTCATTTACCAATAACGGAAAACCCGGTTCCGTCATTCCGTGACCGTATCCGTCTAATTCAAAAAGCTTAGTTTGTTTGTGTCCGGCTAATTTCATCATTCGGGCCATATAAGCGTTTTCTTCATAGCGGCCCAGCATCTCTAATTCGCGATCTCCTGTAATTAGTAAAAGTGGCGGAGCATCTGCACGAACATGAAAAAGTGGCGCAAAGGCATCGATTGTAGGTTGTGTATCAGGGATTCCGTTTTCTTTTCTAATTTCAAAATGAGTAATGCATTGTCCGCTAAACGGAATAAGTCCGGCAATTTTATTGGCATCTATGTTTTCTTTTTGAAGCCATTTTTTATCCAGTCCAATCATCAGGCCTAAATATCCTCCGGCAGAATGACCTGAAACAAAAATCAGCGAATTGTCTCCACCATAATTTGAAATATTATTAAAAGCCCAGGCTACTGCGGCGGCGGCATCTTCAATGGCTTTTGCAGCTTTTACTTTTGGAGCCAATCTGTAATTTACGCCAATTATGGCAAAACCTTTATTTTTCAAGGCTTCAGGGATCTCTTTGTTTCCGCCTGTTAATCCTCCGCCATGAAACCAAACGATTGTTGCGAAATTTTTAGTGTTCTTTGGATAATAAATGTCCAGAACGCAACGTTCATTGATATAAGAATCGGATTTGTTGGTTGCTGAATTGTAGTATTGAATGTTGGATTTAGTTTCGTAATCTATTTTTTGCGCAAAAGATAAATTTCCAATAAAGATGAAACTAAGTAAAAGAATTATTTTTTTCATTTTTAAATACTTGAATTGAAGGTAGCGTGTTTCGAATAATCGACTAAAGTACTAGAATTTAAATATATAAAAAAAGTCCAAAATGCAGGACAAATTGGACTCGTACTTTTTTAAAAAGTTATATAGGACTAAATATCGTCAAAATCAATATCAGTAAAGCTGGATCTTTGTCCTTCAGGTTTATCGGAACCGTATTCTTTTTTAAAATCTTTTTGATGTCTTTCAGAGATTACTTCTTCGCCTTTGTGGTTCAAAACGTATGAAGTCATTTCTTCCAGTATTTCGGCAAAAGCACTAAAATCTTCTTTGTACAAGTAAATTTTGTGTTTTTTAAAATGAAAAGAACCATCTTCTTCAGTAAATTTTTTACTTTCGGTAATCGTGATATAATAATCGTCAGCCTTAGTAGCTCTTACATCAAAGAAATAAGTTCTTCTTCCTGCTCGTAATACTTTAGAAAAAATCTCTTCTTTTTCTAACATGTCATTTTCTCTCATAATACGTTCTATCATTTTTGGAATTAATAGTACTCAAAAATCATAAAAAATTATCTATTACGCAACATTTAAAGTAATTCTTTTTCCGAAAGTTGTTTTAAATATAAAGATGAATAATAGCCCTCCTGATTTATTAATTGATTATGAGAGCCTTGTTGGATGATTTTACCGTCTTCCAAAATGATTATTTTGTCGGCATTTTTTGCCGATGAAACCCGATGACTTACTATTATTGTAGTTTTATCTTTACAAATTTCAAATAAATTATTTAAAATTGTTTCTTCGGTTTCGGTATCTACGGCAGACAAACAATCATCAAAAAGTAAAATTGCCGGATTTTTAATAATGGCACGCGCAATAGATACACGCTGCTTTTGTCCGCCGGAAAGTGTAATACCCCTTTCTCCTAAAATAGTATCGTATTGCTTGTTAAAAGCGATGATGTTATCGTGAACTACGGCATTTTTAGCCGCTTCGGTCACTTCTTCATCTGTGGCGTGCTGATTGCCAAATTTGATGTTGTTTTTAATAGTGTCCGAAAATAAAAAGGCGTCCTGGGGCACAATTCCAATATTATTTCTAAGATCGTTTAGGTTTAACGTGCTTATTTCGTTTTGATCAATTGTGATTCTTCCCTCTGTAGCATCATATAAACGGGAAATTAAAGATAAAATGGTTGATTTTCCCGAGCCTGTTTTTCCTAAAATGGCTAATGTCTCTCCTTTTTTTACAGTAAAAGTTACATTTTTTAAGGCTTCGATGTTGGTGTCTTCATAGGTATAGCTCACATTTTCAAAAGCAATAGAACCCTGAATATCGGATGAATTTGGATTGTTGTTTTTAATTTCAGGCTGAAGTTTTAAAAACTCGTTCAGGCGTTTTTGAGAAGCTTCTGCTTCCTGAACCATCGACGAAACCCATCCTAATGAGGCAACAGGCCAGGTTAACATATTAACGTATAAGATGAATTCGGCGATGGTACCAATGTTTGCAATCGTTCCGTTAATGTACATCACACCGCCAAAATAAATTACCACCAAATTACTGATTCCGATTAAGGCAATCATCAAAGGACCAAAAAGCGACTGAACTTTGGCCAGGTCCAGGCTCTTTTTTTTGCTTTCATCGGCAAGAGCCACCATATTATTCTGATGTTGATTTTCTAATGAATAGGCTTTTATAACGCGTATTCCTGAAAATATCTCCTGTGAAAAACTGGAAACTTTTGATAAATATTGCTGAAAAGTAGTGCTTCGTTTGTTGATTTCAGAACTCAGTTTAAATATACAATAAGAAAGAATAGGTAGTGGTAAAATGGTATATAAAGTCAATAATGGCGAAACATTATACATATATATAATAACGATAGCAAACCGAATAAAAGTATTGATTGTGTACATGACAGCCGGGCCCACATACATACGAACTTTTGAAACATCTTCGCTAATACGGTTCATTAAATCTCCGGTACGGTTTTGCTTGTAAAAGTTCTGGGAAAGGTTTTCATATTGTTTAAAAACCTCATTTTTCAAATCAAATTCAATGTGGCGGGACATTACGATCAAAGTCTGGCGCATTAAAAAGGTTAAAAAACCCGCTACAATTGTAGTGGCTATGATTAGCAATACGTTATGAATTAAATCCTGGCGATAAGAGTCGACTACCACCTGCGAAGTTTGTTGAATTTCAGGGAGCTTATCAAACCTTTCAATCGCATTTAAAGACTTACTAATGAGCTTTGGAGTGAATAAAGAGAAAATTTGTGCGATTATGGTGATTAAAATACCCAGCGAAAAACTGTATTTATATTTGATGAAATATTTGTTTAAATAGCTTAATTCTTTCATTTTTTTAAGAAATTCAGTATTGAAATGATTTAATTTTGTGAATTATTCTTAATTAAAAGTATAATAAATTGCAATTTAATCAAAACAATTATATTGTAAAATTGTTATTATAAAGATAAAAAATTAGCACAAGTGTATTTTTTATATAAATTTGAGAAGTCTTTTTGACAAATTCATAATTTTAACTAATAAATACTATCGCTATGGACGCAACTTTCGCAACTGGAAAGGAACTTCAAAAAATGGATCCTGTTTTTGGTCAATTATCTTTTGACGATCACGAACAAATTGTATTTTGCAATGACAAAGATACAGGTTTAAAAGCAATTATTGGTATTCATAATTCGGTTATGGGCCCAGCTTTAGGAGGAACCAGAATGTGGAATTACAACACTGAATGGGAGGCATTAAACGATGTTTTGCGTCTTTCAAGAGGTATGACATATAAATCTGCGATCACAGGATTGAATATCGGTGGAGGTAAAGCAGTAATTATTGGTGATGCAAAAACGCAAAAAACACCTGAATTAATGCGTAAGTTTGGAGAATTCGTACATTCTTTAGGCGGAAGATATATTACAGCTGAAGATGTTGGGATGGAAACAAAAGACATGGACACTGTCAGAGATGTAACGCCTTATGTTACAGGTATTTCTGAAGAAAGAGGTGGTTCCGGAAATCCTTCTCCTATTACTGCATACGGTGTTTATCTGGGTATGAAAGCTGCTGCAAAAAGCCAGTTTGGTACAGATGTTTTAGACGGTAAAAAAGTTTTAGTTCAGGGAATCGGACACGTTGGTGAAGCTTTGGTAGAATATTTAACTAAAGAAGGTGCAGTTGTAACAATTGCCGATATCAATGAAGAAAAATTATATGAAGTAGCTCAAAAATACAATGCAACAATATTTACAGGAGATGATTTATACGCAGCTGATGTAGATATTTATGCACCATGTGCAATGGGTGCTACTATTAATAACGATACCGTAAACAAAATCAAAGCTAAAGTTATTGCTGGTGCTGCCAACAATCAGTTAGCTGACGAAAATATTCACGGAGCAAGATTACAGGAAAGAGGTATTTTATATGCACCTGATTTCTTAATCAACGCTGGTGGAATTATCAATGTTTATGCTGAATTAGAGCATTATGGTAAAGCTGAAATCATGTCTAAAACAGAAAATATCTATAATACTACTTTAGAAATTATTGATTATGCTGTTAAAAACGGAATGACAACGCACAAAGCGGCACTTACAATTGCTCAAAATCGTATTGATTTGAGAAAAATCGAAAACGCTAAAAAATAATTTTTTATAGTCTCATATATTTAGTCTCAGCCTTAGTTACAGTTTTCAGGTACGTCTTGAAACTGTAACGGAGAACTGGGACTTTTTTTATGCAATTTCCGGATCACTAAAAACGGCATCTAAATAAGGAGACTTTTTTGCCAATTAAATTTTAATATAAGGATTGAAATCCTTAATTTTGCAGACTAATTTTTAAATGTTCTTACAAGGTGGTAAATAGAAGACACATACGCGTTAAAGTAATGCAATCCATTTATGCAATGCATCAAAGCGGTTCTGATAATCTGGAAAAAGAAGAGAAGTTTCTTTTTTATAGTATTGATAATATTCAGGACTTATATCTTATAATGCTTTCTTCATTAATTGAAATTTGCAAAAAAGAATCTGTTTTTTTACATCTATCAAGCAAAAAACATCTTGCAACTGCAGCAGAACGTAACCCAAACGAAAAATTTATCAAAAATAAAATTTTTCAGCTCCTTGCCGAAAGCAATTCTTTAAGTATCGCTTTAGAAAATCGCAAAATCAACAATTGGTCTTTAAACGACGATTATATCATTTTACTTTTAAATGATATTAAAGCAAGCGACTTGTATGCAAAATACATGAGCACTACTACGAATACTTTTGAAGAAGACAGACAATTTGTAATTGATTTGTTTGCTGATGTAATTGTACCAAATGAAAAATTATACGAGTATCTTGAAGATGATAAATTGACGTGGGTTGATGATATTCCGGTAGTAAATACACATATCATTAAACAACTAAAAGCCATCAAAACAGAAGATCCGGATGATTTTAGAGTGCCAAAATTGTATAAAGATGTAGAAGATAAAGATTTTGCCAAAGACTTGTTCAGAAGAACTGTTTTGAACGAAACTATTTTTGCAAAAGAATACGATGATAAAACGCCAAATTGGGACAGTGAAAGAATTGCTGAAATTGATACGATTATCTTAAAAATGGCAATTTGCGAATTTTTAAAATTTCCTTCAATACCAGTAAAAGTAACTCTTAACGAATATTTAGAAATTGCCAAAGAATATTCTACGCCAAAAAGCAGTATTTTTATCAACGGAATTTTAGATAATCTGGTTAAAGAACTTACCGCTAATAAAAAAATGATTAAAGTAGGCAGAGGTTTGATGTAATTGGGGTAAAATACAATTTTTTAAGATCAAGATTCCACTTTCGATCGCTATCGGGAATAAGCAAGGCCCAACTATAAAAAAAAATATTAATAACAAAAATAAAAACTGAATACTATGCAAGATTTAATGAAATTTGCTCCTTATTTACTAATGTTTGTAGTGTTGTATTTCTTCATGATCAGACCACAACAAAAAAGAGCAAAAAACGAAAAAGAATTTGAAAGCGGCCTGAAAGTAGGGGATAAAATCATTACAAAAAGTGGTTTTCACGGTAAAATTGTTGAGCTTGCAGATACAAGTGCAATTATCGAAACCATGTCTGGAAAATTAAAAATAGAGCGTTCTGCAATTTCAATGGAAATGAGTGCTGCTTTATCTAAAAAAGCATAATTTTTTTAGAAGCTTTTATAAAATATAAATCCCAAATTTCAATTGTATGATTGGAGTTTGGGATTTTTTTTGTTTAGCGCATTTTATGTCTTTGCGGGGAACGACGTGGTTGTAGGGGAGAAATTAGTCTCAATTATATTTTCGCAAAAGTTTACACACAACCTAGCCGTAATCTTGCCATCTCGACGGAGGAGAGATCATATAATAAACTCGACAAAGATTAGCGAATATCTGAACGGAAATACGAGTGTGATCTCTCCCTTCGTTCGAGATGACAAACTAGACGAAAATTCCTCGCAAGGACAATCCGTAAAAAAAAACCTTTGTCAAAGTTTTAAAACTTTGACAAAGGTTTTTATACATAATTGGAATTTGGAATTTTTCCCATTCCCAATATTTAAAATTTGGAATTTTTTCTCTCCTGTTATCTTTTTCTTTTAGGTTTTTCAGTGACGTCAAAAATACCTGGAATAGCAGTTAATTCAGCAATTTTTACAATAACGTCAGTTGCTTTTTGAATGCTTTCTGCAGGAACATATTCGTATTTTCCGTGAAAATTATGGCCGCCGGCAAATATATTTGGGCAAGGCAATCCCATAAATGACAATTGTGATCCGTCTGTTCCTCCGCGAATGGGTTTGATAATCGGTTTGATGTTGAGTTCACGCATTGCTTTTTCGGCAATATCAACAATGTGTTTTACAGGAAGTACTTTTTCCTTCATATTGTAATACTGATCTTTTACTTCGGCAATTACAATATCTTCGCCAAATTGTTTGGCGAACTTTTTATTGATTTTCCTGGCAATTTTATCAATTAGATCTTTTCTTTTTTCGAATTTTATCTTGTTGTGATCACGAATAATAAGTTCTAAAACCGTTTCTTCAATGCTTCCTGTTATATGGTGAACGTGAAAAAAACCTTCATATCCTTTAGTTTCCTGAGGTGTTTCATCTTTTGGCAATTCGTTGATGAAATGGTTTGCAATTAACATCGAATTGATCATTTTTCCTTTGGCATACCCAGGATGAACGCTTTTTCCTTTAAAGGTAATTTTAGCTCCGGCAGCATTAAAATTCTCGTATTCTAATTCGCCAATCTGACTTCCGTCCATGGTGTAAGCCCATTGTGCACCAAATTTTTCTACATCAAAATGATGAGCGCCACGACCAATTTCTTCATCAGGGGTAAAACCAATTCTGATTTTTCCGTGTTTGATTTCAGGATGCTGAATTAAATATTCCATTGCCGAAACAATTTCTGTAATTCCAGCCTTATCATCGGCACCTAATAATGTAGTTCCGTCAGTTGTGATGATGGTCTGGCCCTTATATTGTAGTAAATCTTTAAAATAGTTTGGAGATAAAACAATGTTTTTCTCAGCGTTTAAGATGATATCTTTTCCATCGTAGTTCTCAATAATTTGAGGTTTTACATGGGCACCACTAAAATCCGGTGAAGTGTCAAAATGCGAAACAAAACCAATTGTAGGCACTTCATGCTCAACATTACTGTGCAAAGTGGCCATGATATAGGCTTTATCATCGATTGTAACATCGGTTAAGCCAATTGTTTTTAGTTCTTCAACTAATTTGTTGGCCAGGTTCCATTGCTTTTCTGTACTTGGAGTTGTTTTAGAGTTTGGGTCTGACTCAGTATCAATAGTTACGTAACTGATAAAACGATCTATAATATGTTGCATTTGTTTAATTTTTAGCAAATATAAGCAAATAATTAGGCGTTGTGAAGCTTGAAATTATGAAAAATATAAAATGAGATAAAAAAGTTTGGCAACTAATTTTACTAATTTCTACTAATAAAATATGTTCTGTATGTTTAAAAATGTGAATTTCTTTGGTGCGGAAAGTTAGCCGCGAGTTCACGAATTTTTGCTAATAATATTATCTGCACGCTAAAAAAACCGATTTAACAAACTGCAATTCGTTAAATCGGTTTTATAATTAAATTAATTCGTGAACTACTTCGTCAGTTCGCTTTGCCCGGGTAGTGGCTGCCTTTTTTAAAACAGCTATTGAACACATCTAAAACCGATATGGTTTGCCGGTGATTTGTAATCGCCTTTTCCTCTTGTACCTACCATATAACGGGTGCAATATTGATCGGTGCATAAAAATGAGCCTCCGCGCTGTACTTTTTTAGGTAAGTTTGGTTCTCCAGGATCGTATGATGATTCAGGTCCTTTTGGATTTTTGGCTACTTTGCCACTTTGTTTTAAAACATCATAATAATCTGCAGTATACCAATCGTTTGTCCATTCCCATACATTTCCTCCAATATCATAAAGCCCATAAGGATTTGGTTCAAACTGGGCAGTTGGTGCAATGCCAATATAGCCATCTTCGCCTGTATCTCCTTTTTCTATAGGAAAGTGTCCCTGATAGATATTAGCCTGAAATTTTCCTTTTGGTTTTAAGGTATTTCCCCAGGCATAAAGTTGTCCTGATTTTCCGCCGCGAGCTGCAAATTCCCATTCGGCTTCAGTTGGTAATCTTTTGCCTGCCCATTTTGCATAAGCGGCGGCATCATCATAAGAAACCTGGACTACAGGATATTTTTCTCTGCCTTTTATAGAACTCATTGGCCCTTCAGGATGCCTCCAGTCCGCTCCTCCAACATAACTCCACCATTGCATGTAATTGCCTAGATTTACTTTGGCGGGAGTAGGGGTAAATACTGCTGATCCGGCAATTAAGTTTTCTAATGGGGCATCAGGGTATTCTTCATGAGTTGGTTTTATTTCGGCTAATGTTACATAGCCTGTTGCTTTAACAAAGGCTTCAAATTGTTCATTGGTTACTTCAGTTTTATCCATATAAAAGCCGTCTACATATACCTGATGTATTGGTGCTGCGTCTTTTGTAACCCCTTTTATGCTGCATAAGCTTTCGTCTTCGACATTGCTTCCCATGGAGAATTCGCCTCCCGGAATCCATACCATTCCTTTTGGTGTTTTATGGGCTGCCGGCCTGTTTTTATTTTCTATTGTTGGCTTAAATTGTGATGATTCAGCTGTGTTTGGCGTTTCGGCACAATCTGCTGCAGCCAGCTCGTGTTTTGGAGCAATAAGGCTATTGTAACCATAAGCAATTGAAATAATAGAAATTGTAAATAGGGCAATAATCCAATAGGTTTTCTTTTTCATTGTAATTATTTTAATTTTTGTAATTGTGGGTAAATTATTACAAACATAGTAAAAATAACTTTGCTGATAATAGGTGATAAAGTTAAAAAAATAACCATATAAAACTCTATTTATTTGATATGGTTAGTAAAGTTTTTATTTGTCTTCTTCAACCAGCACCACTTCGTATTTGTTTTTTCCATCAATCTGAACAGGTTGATAGTAAGTTTCTCCGAATTTTACATATTTCACATCTCCAATAGTAACTTCTTCGCCACCTTCGGGTAGATTGTCAACTACAGTTCCTGCAGTAGGAGGTACTACTTTATAAGAACTGCCGTCTTTTTGATAATAAGTTCCTCCGTAATAGTAATTGTTAACAGTTCCGGTATTGACCGTTTCTGCCCCACTTGGTATATTGTTTATCGTTGCGCCAACAGGTGCGGGTACAGCGGTGTAACCTCCACTTGACGGGGCATACCAAACTCCCTGGTCATAATGGTATTTTTCGTTTTCAACACTCACTACAATTGCTGTGACGGCCAAAGTGGCAACAAAAAATCCCCATGGATGCCAAACGGGCCCCCAATAATAAGGTCTGTAAGGGCGAGGATAATAGGGATGGTAACAATTGTACCTGTAACCACCATATCTGTAAGGAGGACGGGTATATATTATGGCATTGTTTCTTCTGACTACAGTATTACGATTGTTACGAACATTGATATTATTGTTGACATTAATGTTGACATTATTTCTGTTTCTGTTCACCGTGTTGCCGCTTATATTGGTGTTTCGGTTGCCGGTTCTGTTTATATTATTTGAATTTCTATTATTGGTACGGTCACCAATTTTATTGTTTGAACCTGCAGAAGGCCTGGTGACTTTATTTGGATTCTTAATTCCTGAACCATTAGATCCTGGTCTTGTTTGGGTCGCGGGTCTTGCGTGTGCCGGACGGGACTGAGCAGGTCTTGCAGTAGCGCTGCCTCTGTGTCCGCCTCCATGACGCTGCGCTATACTATCAATTGAAATCAAAAAAAATGATCCCATTAAGCATATCAGTGCTGTTTTTCTAAGAATTCTTTTTATGTTTTTCATTTTCAGTGTTTTAAGTCTATTAAAATTATAAAAAAAAATAAGAACATTTATAAAAATCAAAAATCATTTTAGATTGTAATGGCTTCTTTTTCTTTTAGTTAAAGTCGGTTTAAAAATGACCAGGAAAAGACCTTGCCTTGTAAGCATAGAGCATAATGGTTATAGGGATCATCATTTGAAAAAAAGTGTGTAAATTATAACAAAACAGTTTTAGATAACTGTAGTCACTTTCAAGTATTATAATTAAATTTGCAATCGAAAAAAACACACACAACACTCTTATGTATAAATTGATAATTCGCCCAATACTTTTTTGGTTTGATCCGGAAGAAGTACATTACTTTACTTTTTCATTTGTTAAATTCATTTCCAAAATTCCCGGAGTTTCATCAATTATCAGATCGATTTATGAGGTAAAAGATACTCGTTTAGAACGAGAAGTTTTTGGAATTAAATTTAAAAATCCGGTTGGATTGGCGGCAGGATTTGACAAAGACGCCAAGTTGTACAAAGAGCTTGCTGATTTTGGTTTTGGTTTCATTGAAATCGGAACAGTAACTCCTGTGGGTCAGGAAGGAAATCCTAAAAAACGTTTGTTTCGACTAAAAGAAGATCAGGCAATTATAAACCGAATGGGATTTAATAATGGCGGAGTTCTGGAAGCTGTAGAACGTTTGAAAAAGAATTCAGGTGTTTTAATTGGAGGAAATATTGGAAAGAATAAAGTAACGCCAAACGAAAATGCCGTAGACGATTATCTTATTTGTTTTGATGCCTTATTTGATCACGTTGATTATTTTGTGGTAAATGTAAGTTCTCCAAATACGCCAAATCTAAGAGCTTTACAAGATAAAGAACCTCTAACGGCTTTGTTGCAAACCTTGCAAAACCGAAATGTCGAAAAGCAAAAAACAAGTACTCAGAAAATAAAACCAATTCTTTTAAAAATTGCCCCGGATCTTACAGACGAGCAATTGTTGGATATTATTGATATTGTAAAAACCACTCAAATTGCAGGTGTAATTGCAACGAATACAACAATTTCAAGAGACGGATTACAATCGTCAAATAAAACGGAAATGGGTGGATTGTCAGGAAAACCATTAACAAAACGCTCAACAGAAGTGATTCGTTTTCTATCTGAAAAAAGCAATAAAGCATTCCCGATTATTGGTGTAGGAGGAATACATTCTGCAGATGATGCTATCGAAAAGTTAAATGCCGGAGCAAGTTTGATACAATTGTATACCGGGTTTATTTATGAAGGTCCGGCTTTGATAAAAGCCATCAATAAAAAGGTGTTAAAGCAATTGTAAAAGCAACGCCTGAACGATTAATCCTGTAACGATAGCAGTGCCAAAACTCATTAAAGTACCTATCATAACGTACTCAGTGAGTTTTCTGTCCCTGGCTTCTTTTAAGTCACCAAATCTAAAAATAGATTTAGCAGCCAATAAAAAACCGATGGCCTCAAAGTGTCCGGTCAGGATAAAACAAAATACAAATAAACGTTCTAAAATACCAATGTAGTTTCCTGCTTTGGCGAGGGAATTATCCTGGTTGCTATTTTCGCTTTCCGGATGCCAGATCGAAATAATAGTTTTGATAAAAATAGAAGTTGGTTTGGTGATAAATAAAACAGCAGTGATGAGAATCCAAAATTGATTATCGAACCAAAGAAATTGTATAGTTTCACCTTTATAGAGTAATACCACGCCAACTAAAACCAGGGTATGTGCCATCTGGTCAGCGATGAACCAGATGCGCTTTGTTTTGTTTTTCTGGAAATTTAATTTGGTTAAATCTATAATGCCATGTGTCACGGCAATCAAGATAGCATAGGGTATAAACTGGATTTCTCCAACCAGAACCGCAGCAAGAATTCCATGTAAAAAAATATGAAGATATAAATAAATACTTTTGTGTTTCCTGGCTTCTTTGTGAGTTACCCATGAGTTGGGCTGCCATATAAAATCGCCTAGTAAATGTGCTAATAGTAGTTTTATAAATAAAATCATGAGGCTGTAAGTTGTTTTATTTGTGTTCTGAAATAACGATCTAAATTCATTAATAAATCAAACTGTGCCCGTTTTTGTCTTCGGCTTACGGCAGCCTGATTGATACCTAATTTTTGTCCCAGTTCTTCTTGTGATAAAGTAGGGTTTTCTATTGCCAAGGCTACAAATTCGGCAGATTGCGCCAGCCAGTTGTCCATAAAAGTTAAAGCCAGCTGCAGCATTAAATTCATCTTCTCATCTGTAATAGCGTCGCCGGTTCGCATGGCCAGCGTTACTTTTTGTTTTTTTAAAGTTTCAAAAAGTTCTCCTGAATGTATAAAGGCCAGACCGTTACTTTCAGATATTTTTTCTGCATAATGTGTTTTATCTCCAAAACCAATACTCATTCTGGCATCTAATTTCAGGGCTTTTAAATGTGCTTTGATTAAAATAGCCGATAACAAGGCTTCCTCGGGATTTTTAATCTCGACCTGAAACTCATCACCTCTGTATACCTCCCATTGCCCTGGTGTTGCTCCAAACGGAGATAAAATCTTTTTTAAATCTTCGACCCAGTGTTTTGATTTTTGCTTTCTGGAGTCTATGATGTCACCTGTTATTATGCTAGTCATGATTCAAATATAATTAAAATATAATAAAACTTATATTACAAATATACGTAATATTTTAGTTTATTACGTTTTTTGGTAATATTTTAATTTATTACACAATAAGGTAATGTTCTGCTATTGGTGTCTTTTTTTGATACTAAAATTAAAAGAAAATTATAACTTTTATTTCTTTAAAAAAGAAACTAACTTAGCCTTTACAAAAGAATAAGCTTTGAATAAAGAAATCAAGATTATCGAATGTCCGCGTGATGCTATGCAAGGTATCAAAACTTTTATTCCTACTAAAAATAAGGTCTCTTATATACAGGCTTTGCTTAGGGTAGGGTTTGATACGATTGATTTTGGGAGTTTTGTATCTCCAAAAGCAATTCCGCAAATGCAGGATACGGCCGAGGTTTTAGCGCAACTTGATTTATCACAAACTACAAGTAAATTGCTTGCAATTATTGCCAATACACAGGGTGCAGCTCTGGCAGCAGAGCATGAACCTATTCAATATCTGGGATTTCCCTTTTCTATATCTGAGAATTTTCAGATGCGTAATACGCATAAGACAATTGCTGAATCTTTAATAACACTCGAAGAAATTCTTGAAATCGCTGATAAAAAAAACAAAGAAGTCGTAACCTATCTTTCAATGGGTTTCGGGAATCCGTATGGAGATCCGTGGAATGTAGAAATTGTAGGTGAATGGACCCAAAAATTAGCCGGAATGGGCGTAAAAATTTTATCGCTTTCAGATACCGTTGGAAGTTCGACGCCCGAAGTAATTACCTATCTTTTTTCTAATTTGATTCCAAAATATCCTGAAATAGAATTTGGGGCTCATTTGCATACCACGCCCAATAGCTGGTTTGAGAAAATCGATGCAGCATCAAAAGCAGGCTGTACCCGTTTTGATGGGGCCATTCAGGGTTTTGGCGGATGTCCAATGGCAACAGATAAGCTAACAGGGAATATGCCTACAGAAAAGCTGATTTCTTATTTTACCTCCAATAAAAAAACAACAGGACTAAACTCTTTAAGCTTTGAAAGTGCTTATAATGAAGCTTCAAAATTGTTTGGTAAATTTCATTAAGAAATGCCTATATTTACTTAAGGCAGATAATAAGTAGGAACAAAATAACGTTGTTTGTTATTTAGATACCAATTAAGCTATGAAAGTAAACTTTATAAAGAGCATTTCTAAGATACTTCTTTTATCATTTTTGTTCATTTCATGCTCAAGCGACCTGGATTTTGATCAGACCAAAGATTTAAAATTAGAACCTGTTTTTGTAGCTAATCTCGCTTATTTCAATGTTCCGGCCACTCAATTCGCCAATAGCGGCGGAGGACAGGTAGCATTTGATGTACAGGAATTTGATGCCTTTAAAGAAAAGTTTTTCAGAGATAATCTGGTAAAAGCAGAACTTGACTTCGAAATTGAAAACACTATAATCAGAGCTTTTACTGTCGATGTATTACTTTTGGGTACTAATGATCAGGTTCTCGAAACCGATTCGTATCCCATCCCGGCCTATTCAGGAACTACAAACATTATCAAATATCCAACTGAAGTATTTGAAAATCAAAGATTAGATCTCTTAAAGAAAACAGTTAAAATTGCCTTTTTTGTTAGAATGGCGCCTGGCCCGGTATTGGACCAAAATAGTACAGGTAGTTTGAAATTACGCTCAGGCGCAACGGTTTATATGGAAATAGAATGAGAAAACTATATCTTATTTTAATCGTAACCCTGCAATTTTCGGGCCTTGCCCAAAATAAGGAATTACTGTATAATTTTACAGCAATTCCACAATCGTCAATGGTGAACCCCGGAGCCGATGTATCGTATAAATTCTATTTTGGAGTTCCTGTTCTATCCGGAATTTCAGCTAATTTAGGTTCCAGCAGTTTTTCTGCCTATGATTTGTTTGCCAATAACGGAGTAGACTTTAACGATAAACTTCGAAATGTTATTAATAATTCTTCCAGTAAAGACAAAACCCAGGTTAACCAACAGCTCGAAATATTTTCAGGAGGTTTTAGAGTAGGAGGGAGAGACAGCCAATCTTACATTTCGTTTGGAGCATATCAGGAATTTGATTTTTTAATGTATGTGCCAAAAGATCTGGCCATATTGGCATTAGACGGAAATAGGGACTATATTGGCAAATCATTCAATCTTGCCGATTTAAATGTGAGGGCAGAGGTGCTCTCTGTTTTTCACGTTGGATTTCATAAAAAACTAAATGAAAAACTGGTTTTAGGTGGTCGTGCCAAATTGTATTCAAGTGGCGCCAATGCCACATCGACCCGAAATTCAGGATATATTTATACAGGACAAACGGCAGGAACGCCCAATTTGTATACCCAGACCATTTCATCCAATTTAGAACTTCGAACTTCAGGTATTGCAACTTTTACAAAAGATGAATATGAAGGGAGTATTCCGGGTGATATAGCGCATAATACTTTTTTCAACGGAAGCTTAGGTTTAGGAGTAGATGCCGGAGTTACCTATTATATTAAAGAAAATCTTCAGGTGACTGCAAGTATTGTCGATTTAGGGTTTATAAGGCAGTCCAAAGATATCGAAACAATAACGTATAAAGGAAGTTATAATTATCAGGGCGTAAATCCTAGTTTTGATCCCACCAATCAACCCGAAAATATTTTTGACGAATTTGATAAAGCGATACCACGTGACACGCTTTATAATAAATATACGACCTGGCGGCCTACAAAATTTTACTCTTCTATTCAATATTCCTGGGGCGAATCCCGTTCAGGTGAGGATTGCAATTGTAGAGGAAAGATAACCCGAAAGTATGTCAATGCAGTAGGAGGGCAGTTGTTTGCCATGTCAATGCCAGTTGAACCTTTTGTAGCATTAACTGCTTTTTACAGAAGAAGTATTTTCGATAAATTAGACTTTAAAGCCACTTATACCTACGATTCTTATTCCAGTAAAAATATCGGTTTAGGTTTATCCGGAACAGTGGGAAAGTTTAATATGTATGCTCTCGTTGACAATATTCTCGAGTTTAAAGACATTTCAAAAGCCAATAGTATGACATTTCAAATTGGTTTTAATTTTGTTTTCCAGAATTCTGAAGATTAAATTGAAATTTTAAAAAATTGAAATTTACAAGCTTTTATATTTATAAGGCTTTTCCTGTAAAGTTAAATTTATGAATAAGTTAGTATTCATGTTTCCAATTTATTCACTATATTTGCACGCAATTCAACTAGAAATTGCAACATGATAGCACACAACTCCAAGATTATCGGCGAAGGTTTAACTTACGACGATGTATTATTAGTACCTAACTACTCGAATGTGCTTCCCCGCGAAGTGAGTATCAAATCAAAATTTTCAAGAAATATAACGCTAAACGTTCCAATAGTATCAGCTGCTATGGATACCGTTACCGAAAGCTCTATGGCAATTGCTATGGCGCAGGAAGGCGGAATTGGTGTTTTGCATAAAAACATGACGATCGAGCAACAAGCTGCGAAAGTTAGAAGAGTAAAACGTGCTGAATCAGGAATGATTATCGATCCGGTAACTTTACCAATGAATTCAACTATTGCAGATGCAAAAAATGCAATGAAAGAATTCGGGATCGGAGGTATTCCAATCGTTGATGAAAACAGAATCCTAAAAGGAATTGTTACTAACCGTGATTTACGTTTCGAAAAAAACGGAGCAAGACCAATCGCTGAAGTAATGACCAGTACCAACTTAGTTACGGTTGCCGAAGGAACTTCACTAGAACAAGCCGAAGTAGTTTTACAAGGACATAAAATCGAAAAATTACCAGTAGTAAATGCTAATTATGAATTGGTTGGTTTAATTACGTTTAGAGATATTACAAAACTGACTCAAAAACCAATCGCCAACAAAGACGTTTTTGGTCGTTTAAGAGTAGCTGCTGCCATTGGTGTTACCGGTGACGCAGTTCAAAGAGCAGAAGCATTAGTTGCTGCCGGAGTAGATGCTATCATTATTGATACGGCTCACGGACATACTGAAGGTGTAGTAAATACATTGAAAGAAATTAAATCAAAATTCCCAAATATTGATGTTATTGTAGGAAACATTGCAACTCCGGAAGCTGCTAAATATTTAGTAGCAAACGGAGCAGATGGTGTAAAAGTAGGAATCGGACCTGGTTCTATTTGTACAACCCGTATCGTTGCTGGTGTTGGTTTTCCTCAGTTTTCAGCAGTTCTTGAAGTAGCTGCCGCTATAAAAGGAACCGGAGTTCCGGTTATCGCTGATGGTGGAATTCGTTATACAGGAGATATTCCTAAAGCAATTGCTGCAGGTGCTGACTGTGTAATGTTAGGATCTTTATTAGCAGGAACAAAAGAATCTCCGGGAGAAACGATTATCTTCGAAGGAAGAAAATTCAAATCTTACCGCGGAATGGGTTCTGTTGAGGCAATGCAAACAGGATCTAAAGACCGTTATTTTCAGGATGTTGAAGACGATGTTAAAAAATTAGTTCCGGAAGGAATTGTAGGTCGTGTTCCTTACAAAGGAGAATTAAACGAAAGTATGCTTCAATTCGTTGGAGGTCTTCGCGCCGGAATGGGATACTGTGGTTCAAAAGATATCCCGACTTTACAGGAAACAGGACGTTTTGTTAGAATCACGTCAAGCGGAATCACAGAAAGTCATCCACACAACGTTACCATTACAAAAGAAGCTCCAAATTATTCAAGATAATTTTTAGTTTTTGATATAAAAATAAAAGGCGTAAGAGTTTGATTCTTACGCCTTTTTTTTGTCCTATTTATTTTTTTGTCATTCCGATTTCTATTCTAAAATATTTTTTTTAGGAGCTAATCCCGCTATCCGTTTCAATCTTTTGTGGCGAACCCCGCCACAAAAGGATTTTCACTTCTATCGGGGCTAGGTTAATTCGTTTCTTAATACTATTTTGTTTAGTGAAGAAAATTATTAAACTCCGCCACGACTATTCAAAATTTTCTCAGTGGTCACATCAGAATGTAGTAATTTTTCCATTTGATAAGTAGTATGTTGTGCTTCTAAGGCATAACCAAACATTTTTTCTTCATAATCATCAATAGCCGATTGAATATCAGTAAATTTTTCATTAGTCAGATTTTCAGTTAATTGATATGCATCCATTAACCCCATATTTACACCTTCTCCGGCAAATGGAGGCATTAAGTGTGCTGCATCACCGACAAGAGTGATGTTTGAATGTTTTTTCCAGGGTTCTTCTAAAGAGAACAAGCGCAATGGTAATCCTGTAAAATCTGTGGCAGCGGCAAAGAATTTTTTGTAATCCTCATTCCAGTTCTCAAATTTTTTATTCAGAAAAGCAATTACGGAAGAATTGTCTTTAAAATCAAGTCCGTTGTTTAAAACCCAGTTTTCATCAGCTTTAAAAGAGACGCCAAAATGTACAGATCCATCACGTAAAGTATGCGTGTAAAACATTTTTTTCTCTCCCATTGCCATTACGTTTCCGTCGCCGTACTTAAGTTTGAATTCAGGATAATCACGATCCGGATTTTCAATTTCTCCCTGAATAATATAAGTTCCTGAAAGTTGAGGTTCTTTATCCGTCACAAATTTTCTGGCATTCGATCTTCCGCCATTGGCAACAATAACAAAATCAGCAATAGCTTTATTCCCGTTTTTAAATTCCAGATGATATTGTTCGTCGATTTTCTGAATTTCAGTCAATTGGCTGTCCCAAACTACAGTATTTTCCTTTAGATTTTCCAGCATGATTTTTCTCAAATCGTTTCTGTCGATTTCTGGTCTTGAATAAGCATTCTCTTCAGTAGGCATTTCTTCCGAAGTGATGTTTCCGTGCATATCAGCCATTTTTTCTCCGGTTGGTCTTGCATAGCGATAAAACTCTTCCATTAAATTAGCTTTTTGAATCGCTTTTTGTCCTGAATCTGAGTGTATGTCTAATGTTCCGCCCGAAGTTCTGGCCTGAGCATTTAGGTCTCTTTCATAAACAGTTACATCAGCATTATTAATTTGTAAAATTCTTGCTGTTGTCAATCCAACAGGGCCGCCACCAATAATGGCGATCTTTTTATTTTTTATAAGTGAAGTATTCATTTGATTTTTATTTGATATTGTTATTACAATTGACATTGAATTTTGTAATTGCTATTTGATTTTGTTTAAGGAGTCAAAGCTTTTATAACCAAATTGAAAGCCTCATCTCTAATTTCCTCAGTAAACACAAAAGGTTTTCCTGACATTGATTTGCCTTCTCTGTGAAGTTCTAAAAGCGAGTAAAGAGATCCGTAAGCAATGCTCCAGAATACTTCGAATGTAATAGGGAGGAGTTCTTTTTTTGCGATAGCTTTCGTGATAAATTTTGTCATTTGCTCTTTAAAGTCTGTTGTGATTTCTGCTAAAATAGCATCACCATAAGTAGAATGTTTTAGAAGTTCAAAACAAGTAGTTTGCAAGGAAAAGTTAATAGCAAACTTAGAGCGGTTGTCCCATTGCTTTCGTAAACCATCAACAAAAGACATTTCGGGCGAAAATCCGACTAACATTTCTTCGAAGAAATTTTTGCCAATCTCAATTCCAATTTTCCGGATCAGATCTTCTTTATCCGAGTAATAGATATAAAGTGTTGCCACAGAAACCCCGCATTCTTTTGCCAATCGATTCATTCCAAAACCTTCTACGCCTTGTGAAACCAGCATTTCAAGAGCTTTTTGTTTTACAATTACTTCTTTATTATTGTCTCTGGTTCTCATAATTTAAATTAATTATGGCACAAAGATATAAATAATAAATGAACGTTCGCTTATTTATTATAAAAAAAGGTTCAAAGGTTCAAAGGTTCAAAGGTTCAAAGGTTCAAAGAAGCAAAGGGGAAGGTCAAAGGGACAGAGGAGGAAAAGGTTATGTAGAGACGCACGCCGATGCGTTTACGCGGGGTTTTGAATAGCCTCCAGCTTCAGCTGGAGATTGCTAGAATCGAGAGGCAAAGGCTTTAGCCGAATTTATTTGAGGCTAAATTGTAAACTTTGTGACTTCGTGTCTTCGTGGCATAAAAAAACGTAAAAAAACATAAAAAAACTGCTAATACAATTCGTAAAATTATACCAGCAGCTTTTCCTTGGATAACAATATTTTTATGGAGTAGTGGTTTGTTCAGCTTCTCTCACTTTTTGATTCTCTAAAATTTTTTGTATAAAAGGTTTTACTTGGGTTTCTATTTCAGCTTCAGGGATATCCAATGCTTTTGGATCTTTTACTAATGCAAACCATGGTTTTGGTCCGTCAAAATTATAGCTTCCAAAAACAATAACCGGTGTTCCTTTTACTTTTACATTTTCCTTGTCTTTTAAGATCCACTCATCAGCAAATTTATAAAGGTACTTGGCATCATTTTCCTGTAATCTTAGACAAGAATGTGAGGCTGGATAACCTGGTAATGCATATTCGTGAAAACCAACACCTAATTTATTTTCGATATTAAAATTCCATTTCAAGTCCCATTCGTCATTAAAAGTACTGGTTGTTTTTTCGGCTTTCCAGTTGGTAAAAAATAATCCGGTTGGAGTAGGGTCTTTTTTTCTTCCCATATTGGTTGGGCCTGTATAAACCAGTTCTCCGTTCTCATAAGCAGCAAATGCCTGAGTTGGATAAGAGAAGATAATAACTTTCGAAACTTCTTCTAAAGCATTTACATGCAACGGAAACGGAAGATAATAAACGATATCTCCGGTAAAATCGGCAGGAATAACAACAGAATCTAATTTAGCAAAATTGGCTTTATCTGTTCTGTTTATAGCATATGCAATACGAAGTTTAGTGCTGTCAGAACTATTTGTTTTGAGCCATTCTTTCGTTTTTTCGAAGTGATACGAAACAGATTTTGGTTTTATATGCTCTATTGTTTTTTTTGGTTTTGCTTTAACGGTCGTTTCAGTCGATTCATTTTTTTTGCATGAACCTAACAAAACTAAGATTAGTAAAAGAAGGATATTGGATGTGTAATATAACTTTTTCATAAAACTGGTTTTTTAGTATTGTAAAGTTATTTTAATCATCGCGAAAAATGCTTACACAATTTATTGAATTGTTTACTGGATTTTCATTTTATTGCTTTTTTAGAAAATCAGAAATGTTTCCAATCCATTCTGCTTTGTTTTTTATTAAGTAATTTTCATGTCCGGTTTCTTTATAAATATGTAATTTTTTAAACCCTTTTAGATTTTTATATATTTGATTGATTTCTTCCAGGCTTACACTTTTATCTTTTTCTCCATAAAGTAGTAAGGCAGGACAGGTTATATTTTTTGCATATTCTGTTGGATTATGGCTAAATCCCCAAAATCCATTTTGTATGCCGCCCCAAAATAGTAAAATACCTGCCATAGGAAAAGTAGGTGCCTTCATTTTTATAAATCTTGCGCAAACTGTTTTGTACATAGATCCAAATGGACATTCAATGATTATTCCTTTTGGTTTGATTGGGTTATCATTGAGACATTTCATGATGGCAACTGCTCCCATGGAAGTACCAAATAAATAGATGTTTTTTTCACCTGTTTGCTGAATGTAATCAAAAGAAGTTTTTACTTCTTCAGCTTCTTTATAGCCAATTGTGGTTTGGTTTCCTTCTGAATTTCCACTTCCCATAAAGTCAACAAGCATTGTGCTGAAACCAAGTTTTATAAATTCATTTGATTTATCGATCATTGAAGATTTTTCAGCACCATATCCATGAAACAGAATAATTGTTCCTTTAGCTTTTTCGTTTTTAATTAACCAACATTCAATTTTCTTATTACTTTTTAATTTTATGGTTTGATATTTTTGAGGTGGATATTTTGTGTTTTTTGGTTTCGGGTTATGGACTCCGAGAAGTAACGTTTTTACTTTTTCAAGAGAGGATAGCTTTTCAGGGCTTTTTGTTTTTATTGATCCGCTCTCTATAAAATGTGTAAACTTATAAGCGTGGATAAACGCTATAATATTAGCCATTATAAAAAGGACCCATATAATTCTAATAAGTTTTATGCGATTTTTCACTATGCTCATGTCTAATTTTCATCTTAGTGGAAAAATTATCTACTATTTTTTCTCAATTAATTTCATGGTATATTCTAATTGTGTATCCTTATTTTGCATGAAATCATCAAAAGGCTGTGTTATCTCGTGATCGGGCATTACACCATGACCAAAAAGCTGATTTGGTTTTTTAGGAACATCCTGTTCTAAATTTACGATAGAGAATGTAGTTTTTATTTTTGTATTGGGCAATTCGTACTCAATAGGAGTATGTCCGTTATGACCGAAATAGCCGCCCATCGTTTCTTCACCAATAATAATAGCACTTGTTTTTCCTGCAACTAATGATGCAAAAAGTGATCCGGCCGAAGCTACCCTTGGACTTATTAATAAGTAAACCTGACCTTTAAATGTGTTTTTGTCAGGTTGTAGTAAACGATTGAATTTTAGATCCTGAGGATATATTTTGCCTTTTAAAATCGGGTATTCCTCTTTTAATTCAGCTTCAAAATCATTTTTTTCTTCCAGCTTTTTTTCATTCTCAGTTTCTTCATAAACAAAATAAGGAAGAAATGGAATTTTTTGAAAATTAATATACGCACTTTTGTTTTCGCGATACGTTTTTTGGGTGAGGTATGAAAAAGTTACGAGATCGTTAGGGTCTGATCCGCCACCATTATTTCTAACATCTACAATTAGGTTTTTTATTTCAGGATGTACAGAAAGCATCTGAAAACAGCTATCCAGATATTTTTTATAAATCAAATGTTCTTTAGCCTTGGCGTTTCCTCCAATTGCAAAAGAGTGAACAGCAAGCATCGCTGTATTTGGAGAAATAATTTTGAATGAATATTTTTTTTTGGCTTTAGTAAATTGCAGGCTATCGCTGGGTAAAGAATAGCGATTTTTAAAATTTTCTTTTCGTTCGTCATTAGAAACTCCGGCAAGGCTTTTAGATCGTTTTTGAGTTTCGCCCGGAAGAGAATATTCAACTAAAAAGGTGTCTTTTGGTCCGTATTCCATTTCAAAATACCTTGAAAAAGAGGAGGTGATCCCAATGGACTTTCCGGATTTATTAAAACCATCCGTGGTATAATATTTAGATAAATCACGCAGAAAAATATTCGCACTAATTCCATTTACACTATAAATTTCTGATCCCACGGGAATTTCAGTATTTTTAAAATTAACAACTATTTTATTGCTGATTAATTTTACGGGATATGGAAAAAAAACTTTGCCTGAAATGTTATTTTTAAATGCATCGGGAAGAGCTGTGTCGTTGTGGACACTGCCTTCAAAATCGGTGATTTGGACAATTATTTTGTAAAAATCTACTAAATCTTTAGGGTTGTTTAATTGTGCAAATGCCCAGGAATATATACTGTCAATTTGCTTTTTTGTCCGGTATTTATAAAGACCTGAATTTGCCTTTTCTCTAATTTGTTTAAAAGTAGTAAGATCTTGTTTTAATTGTTCTACTGTAAATTTTTCATTTTGGGAATATAGTAGAAATGGAAAAATTAGTAAAAGTATTATTTTAAATTTACGCATCAGAAAGGTTTTAATTCAATCTAAAAATACTTAAAAATTAAATCAAACCTTTTATTTTATTGCAATTTAAAATAAGTTTTTCTGGTTGTTCCGCAAAATATTTCACTTCTGCCTGTTGGTGTTTTTTCTCCGGTGTGAGTTAAATTCAAATAGCCTGTGTTTTCATCCCTGTAAAAGTTCCAGATGGTATTATCAGAATACACTATATCCGAATACGAAGATTCATTGGATAGCAAATCGTCATAAATTATTTTTTCTGTTTTGGTGAGTTCCCAATTTTTGGCATTTCTTTTCAACTCATAAAATTGAATCTCTTCGGGACTTATTTTTATCATTTGGCTAACACTGTTGTCATCTCTCATAACCCAGGATGGCACATCGTCGAACATTTTCCAGTTACCGATTAGTTCGTTGATAAACTCTTTTTTAACTACTATTTTTAGAGAATCTGCTTTTTTGATTGCAAGTTCACCCATTTTTGTTTTTGAGTTGCATCTGCCTGAACTATAAAAATAATTCATGGCAATTTTAGCATCTGATTTTTTTAAATAGTGATTTGCTAAATCAAATTCTTTAGATTGTAAAGTTTCATTATTTCTTTGAGAATGTATCTGAAAAGAAAGAAATAAGGTCATGATAAAAATAATTGTCTTCATTTGAAGAGTAGGTTTTATCTATCAAAAATAGTTAAATCAATTCTTTTATTTTAGCATGCTGCAATAATAAAATGGTTTTAGCATCTGTGATTTCTCCTGATTCAATCATGGCATAGGCTTCATCAAAAGTATATTCCAGGACTTCAATGTTTTCTTGTTCTGCATCTAATCCTCCACCATCATTTACTTTCATGGTTTCATCGTATTCGCCCACGAATAAATATAGAATTTCTGTTACAGAACCTGGCGACATATAAGTTTCTATTACTTTCTGAACTTTTTTTAAACGATAGCCTGTTTCTTCTTCGGTTTCGCGAATTACTGCTTGTTCTGCATTATCCTGATCTAAAAGTCCTGCACAAACCTCGATCATCATTCCGGTTTTATTGCCGTTAAGATAAGTTGGCAAACGGAATTGTCTCGTTAGAATTACTGTTTTTTTGGATGCATTATATAATAGGATCGCTGCTCCGTTTCCTCTGTCATAGACTTCACGAATATGAGATTCTACTTTACCGTCTTTCTTTTGGTAATCAAAGGTTACTTTGTTTAGGATATACCAATTGTCTGATAGTAGTTTGGTTTCGGTTACTTTAATTTCCGGATTTTTCATAATTAGAAATCTTTTGTATAAAAAAACGCTCTGGTTCTCAGAGCGTTTAGATGTATTATTTTGTTATTGTTTGCTTTCTGTCCGGTCCAACTGATACAATCTTAATTGGTACTCCAACTTCTGTTTCAATAAACTCAATATATTCTTTTAGCTCGATTGGTAATTGATCGTAAGTAGTCAATCCTGTTAAATCTGCTTTCCATCCTTTAAACTCTTTATAAACAGGAGTTACGTTTTCCGGCTCGATGTTGTAAGGAAAGTGAGAAATGTTTTGTCCTTTATAGTTGTATTCGGTACAAACTTTTAAAGTTTCAAATCCTGAAAGAACGTCGCCTTTCATCATCATTAACTGAGTTACTCCATTTACCTGAACAGCATATTTCAAAGCTACAAGGTCTAACCATCCACAACGTCTTTGTCTTCCTGTTACAGATCCGAATTCGTTTCCAACTCTTGCCATTGTAGCACCAACTTCGTCAAAAAGTTCAGTAGGGAATGGTCCGCTACCAACACGTGTTACATAGGCTTTAAAAATTCCGTATACTTCTTTGATTTTGTTAGGCGCAATTCCTAAACCGGTACAAGCTCCCGCAGCAGTAGTATTTGATGAAGTTACGAAAGGATAAGTTCCAAAATCAACATCTAATAACGAACCTTGTGCTCCTTCGCATAAAATAGATTTACCTGCTTTTTGAGCCTGGTAGATATATTCTTCACTGTCAATAAAGTCTAATTTTTTTAATTCTTCAATTGCTTCAAAAAACTCTTTTTCAAGTTCCGCCAAGTTGTATTGAATGGCTACGTCATAAAAAGCAATCATAGCTTCATGCTTGTCAGCTAATGCTCTGTAGCGTTCTTTGAAATCTTCTAATTCAATATCTCCAACACGTAAACCGTTTCTTCCGGTTTTGTCCATATAAGTTGGTCCAATTCCTTTAAGGGTAGAACCAATTTTAGCTTTTCCTTTTGATGCTTCAGAAGCAGCATCAAGTAAGCGGTGGGTTGGTAAAATTAAATGCGCTTTTCTTGAAATGATTAACTTGCTTTTGATGTCAAGGTTAAATTTGGCTAAACCTTCAATTTCTTTTTGAAAAACTACAGGATCAATTACAACTCCATTTCCGATGATGTTTATAGATTTTTTATGAAAAATTCCTGAAGGGATTGTTCTAAGTACGTGTTTAATTCCGTCAAATTCTAATGTATGTCCTGCGTTTGGTCCTCCCTGAAAACGTGCAATAATATCATAATTAGAGGTAAGAACGTCAACAATTTTTCCTTTACCTTCATCTCCCCATTGTAATCCTAGTAATAAATCTACGGTCATTCTGTTTTAATTTGCGTTGGGGCAATTTGAGTTGCCCTACTGATTAATGTAGTTAATTTTCTTTTTTTTATTTTTTTTGAATAATGCCTTTAAGGATTATTGTTTTTGTTTTTTGTTTCCGTAGAAATACAATGAATGATTCGTAATTTCGATATCAAATATTTCTTCGATTGTTTTTTTGATGGTTTGAATTCTTGGATCGCAAAATTCGATTACTTCACCGGAATCAGTCATGATGATGTGGTCATGCTGTTTATCAAAATATGATTTTTCGTAGTAAGCCTGATTTTGCCCAAATTGATGTTTTCTAACCAAAGCGCAGTCTAACAATAACTCGATCGTGTTGTATAATGTAGCTCTACTCACACGATAGTTTTTGTTTTTCATCTTGATATATAAGTTTTCTATGTCAAAATGTTCTTCGCTATCGTAAATTTCCTGAAGTATTGCATAACGCTCAGGAGTTTTGCGATGCCCTTTTTGCTCAAGATACATTGTAAATACATTTTTTACAATTTCTTGATTCTTAGTGTTGTCAGTTGAAATGAGTGTCATATCCGGCAAAGATAATTTTTTATTTTTAATCAATAAAAGTTTCGGGTTTAAAGTTTAGTTATAAAACCCTTATAGATAGGTTAAAAAGTTAGGTTCTGTATTCCCTGGTCACTTTATCAACCCCGTCAATTTTTTTAATGGCATTAATCATTTTTTTCAAAATCGTATTATTCTGAACAATTACAGCGATCTGACCATGAAAGATTCCTGCATCTGTGCTCAACGAAATGCTCTGGATATTCACGCTCATATTGTTTGAAATGACTCTTGTTAACTGGTTTGTAAGTCCTAAGACGTCCATTCCTGTAATGTTGATAATGGCTTTGAACTCTTCCTGTGAAGAATCAATCCATTTGGCGCTCATAATACGATAGGCATAATTGGACTGCATTCCGAGAGCATTTGGACAATCTTTTTTGTGTACTTTAATTCCCTCGTTGATCGTTACAAATCCAAAAACATCATCTCCCGGAATTGGGTTACAGCATTGCGAAAGTTTGTAATCGAGTTTGTCATGTTCGGTTCCAAAAACCAGCATGTCGTAATTACTGCTGATAACGGGTTTGTGTATGTCTTCGGCAGCGGTATCTTTATTTCTTTTAATTTTATTTTTAAAGAAATTGATAAACGTATTGCTTTTTTGCGCTGCATAATCTTTTAATTGCTGATTTTCGATCGCGCCAATACCCACTCTGTAAAATAGATCTAAACTGGTTTTAAGTTTAAAAAAGTTAACCAGTTCATTGATTACTTGCTCGTTGATGGTTATTTTTAAATGCTTAAGTTTTCGTGTAAGCAATTCTTTTCCTTCTTCGGCAATTTTTTTGGTGTTCTCGTTAAGAACGTTTTTGATTTTATTTTTTGCTCGTGAAGTGGTTACGTATTCTAACCAGTTTACGGTTGGTTTTTGATTTGCCGAGGTAATAACTTCAACCTGATCGCCACTTTTTAGTTCGTGATTTAAAGGAACCAGGCGTCCGTTTACACGGGTTCCTCTGGTTTTAATTCCAATTTCAGAGTGAATACTAAAGGCAAAATCCAGTGAAGTGGCGCCTTTTGGCAGCGATTTTATTTCTCCTTTTGGTGTAAAGACAAAGATTTCTTTTGAATATAAATTCATTTTAAAATCTTCTACAAAGTCAACGGCATTGGTTTCCTGATTTTCCAATGCTTCACGAAGCAAATTCAACCAGACATCTAAACCGCTTTCTTCTGTTGCTCCGTTTTTGTATTTGTAATGTGCTGCGTAGCCTTTTTCGGCAATTTCATCCATACGTTCACTTCGAACCTGTACTTCGACCCAACGGCCTTTTGGTCCCATAACGGTGATGTGCAGCGCTTCGTAACCAGTCGATTTTGGAGAGGAGATCCAGTCACGCAAACGGCTTGGACTTGGTCTGTAATGATCGGTTACAATTGAATAGATTTTCCAGGCCACAAATTTTTCATCATGAGGATCTGATTTGTACACAATTCTTAAGGCGAATTTGTCATAAACTTCGTCAAAACTTACATTTTGGGCACGCATTTTTCGACGAATTGAATAAATAGATTTCGGACGGCCTTTTATAATATAATCAATGCCTTCATTATCTAAAGATTTTTTTAAAACGTCCGAAATGTCTTTGATATAAGCATCTTGTTCTTCTTTGGTTTCTCTGATTTTGCTTACAATGTCATTGTAAACAGCGGGTTCTGTATATTTTAAACCTAAATCTTCCAGTTTGGTTTTAATATTATAAAGCCCTAAACGGTGGGCGAGAGGGGCATAAATATACAGGGTTTCTGAGGCAATTTTGGTTTGCTTGTATTCTGCCATCGAATCCATGGTTTGCATATTGTGCAAACGATCTGCGAGTTTGATCAAAATTACACGAACATCATCGTTCAGTGTCAGGATCATTTTTCTGAAATTTTCTGCCTGCATGGAAGCATTCAGGTCTTTTTGAACTAATGAAATTTTGGTTAAACCTTCGACCAGCTGCGCTACTTTTGGATTGAACAATCGCTCAATATCTTCAACCGTTATTGGAGTATCTTCTACGACATCGTGCAATAAAGCTGCAGCAATAGAGGTCGCTCCCAAACCTATTTCAGAAGCTACAATTTTTGCAACTGCAATAGGATGAAAGATATACGCTTCTCCAGATTTACGTCTTTGTTCTTTATGAGCGTCAACGGCAACATCAAATGCTTTACGGATCAGTTTTTTGTCAGTTGGGCTTAAAGTCTGATAACTGATTCGAAGTAATTCCTTGTATTCCTGCGCAATCGCTTTGTTTTCTTTTTCAATATCTATTTCTATCATAACGGCATGGTTCAAGTACTAAAAATAGCAATAAGTTTGAACATACGCAAGGTTTTAGATTGTTGATTGTTGATTTCTGATTTAAGATTTTGGAGAGTAGATTTTGTTATGTCACATCGAGCGTGCCGAAATTTCGGGAAAGATTTTTTTGTGTTAAAAAGGACTTTGACTTCGCTCAGTATGATACTGGGAACAAAAAATAAAAAATGAGATTTTTTTTAGTTTTGAATAAAAAAGTGTAGTCCCTAACGGGACAAAAAAAGAATGATCATAATGGTACGGTCACCAGGATTTAATCCCTGACAGGATATTTCTTTGAAGGTAAATTGTAAATATAACATTTGTAATTTATACAAATAGTGCTTCGCTAGGAGCTGCATATTGGTAGAAAAAAATAAGCGCCTCCGCAAAAATGTCCCGTAGGGACTACATAAATTATTGTTTGCAGGAACTTTCAAAGTTCAAGATTTCATAAAGATTGCTTAATTATTTTGTTTCAGGTTGAAAACTGAGACTGAGAACTGCTCACAAAACCTGAAACCTGAAACCTGAAACCTGAAACTTGAAACAATAAATTATTCTTTCGAAAAATCCAGATCCTGAAAATCATAACTAAAATCAGTTAATTCAGAAATTGGAAGCATTTTTAGGTTAATGACTTTTCCTGTTTCATCGTATTTGAAAAGCAAATGTGCATCAGCATGGAAAAAAGCATTGTTCCATTTTACGACATAATTTCCGTTTTTATAGAAGAAAACTTCACCGACTAATTGCGGAGAACGTTTTGAAGCGAAATAGGTTTTTCCTTTTTTCTCTGTTATCGTAACTTCTCCAAACCAATTGTCTTTGTAAGTTCCGGTGATTTTACTAAAGTCGGTTTTTAGTTTTTCTTTTTTATTTTTTGCAACGGTTGCCCAAACTTCATCCGTAACTTTATCCGCCGATGCTTCACTGGCTTTCACGCGGTTGCTGTAAGTAGTTACATAATCTTCTGATTTGATCCCTAAATAGCTGTCTTTTATGGTATTGGTAATAGCGCTAAATGCAGCTCCGGATTGTTGATTGGTCAGGACAATAATTCCTAAACCAATTTCCGGAATTAAAGTAGTTTGTGTCACATTTCCTTCTAAACCACCAGTATGCGAGACCTGTTTGTATCCTTTTACATCACTTAAAAACCATCCTAAACCATATCCCGAAAAGTGAGTATTGTAGGGAGCCCTGGTTTTTACCGGAATGATGGTTTGCAATTGCCACATTTCGTCGTGCTCTTTTTCTGAAAATAACGTTTTGTTATCGCTGTATTTTCCGTTATTGATTTGTAGAATTGCCCATTTACTCAAATCATTTACGCTTGAATAAATTCCGGCAGCTCCGTCAAAAAGCTGATTTTCATAGCGTTTTATGGTTTTTAGTTTTCCGTCTACCGGAACATGTGGTGTAATTACGTTTGTGGTATCTCTTAAACGTTTTACAGAAGCTACACTATTATTCATTTCCAAAGGTTTCATGATGCGTTCTTCAACAAAATCAGCCCAGGTTTTACCACTAACTACATGTACAATTTCTCCTGCAATTATATACATCAAATTGTCATAATCGTATTTGGTTCTAAAACTCGAAACCGGTTTTAAATATCGTAAATTATGAATGACATCCTGTGCTGTAAAGTCACTTCCGTCAGGCCAGATCATCAAATCCCCGGCGCCAAGTCCAAGCCCGCTTCTATGTGTTAATAAATCACGAATCGTGAATTCTTTGGTTACATAATCGTCAGACATTTTAAAATCCGGAAGATATTGAACCACTTTGTCATCCCACTTTATTTTTCCTTCGTCAACTAAAATGGCCAATGCAGCAGTTGTAAAAGCTTTACTGTTTGAGGCAATTCCAAAAAGGGTATTGGCATCTACTTTTTGCCGGGTTACTAGTGATTTTACACCATATCCTTTTGCAAGGACTACTTTTCCGTCTTTTACAATCGCAACTGCAATTCCGGGAACATCAAAAGCTTTTATGGTACGATTTACCAATTCATCTACTTCCTGATTCGAAATTTGAGCAGAAGCGGTGAAACCTAAAAGGAATAAGAATGCAAATAACTTATGACTCATAATTTTTAATTTAAAATTAATTAAATCCTCTTTGGCGTTTGGCTTCAAAAATTAAGATTGCCGCGGCAACTGAGACATTCATACTGTCTATTTCGCCCTGCATTGGAATTATAATATTCTGAGTTGCAGCATCACGCCAGTCCTGCGTTAAGCCTGTTGCTTCTGTACCCACAACCAAAGCTGTTGGAGTCGTGAAATCCTGTGTATGATAAGAGGTAGAATTTTGTAAAGTAGCGCAGTAAAAATCGATCTTTTTTGCTTTCAAAAAAGCAATAATTTCAGCTGTTGTTCCTGTGGCGATTTGGTTGGTAAATAAACATCCCACGCTTGAGCGAACTATGTTTGGATTGTATAAATCACTTTTAGGGTTTGCGATCAAAACAGCGTCTAAATTTGCAGCATCTGCCGTACGCAAAAGTGCACCGATATTTCCTGGTTTTTCAGGTGCTTCGGCTACAATAACCAACGGATTGTCTGATAATTTTAAATCCGATAAAAGCATCGATTTGGTTTTGGCTACAGCCAGAATACCTTCGGTTGTATCGCGATAGGCTAGTTTTTGGTAGACTTCTTTATTGATTTCGATTAACTGAACCGGAGGGTTAACCCATTTATTGATCTGATTTTCAGTAACCAATTCCGGTAAAAATAAAACAGTTTCTATTTCGTAACCGCCTTTTATGGCTAATGAAATTTCACGTAGACCTTCAATCAAAAATGTTCCGGTTTGTTTTCGGGCTTTTGCCTTTTCCTGCAGTAAAACAAGTGATTTTATAAACGGATTTTGTATTGAGGTAATTTGTTTCATTTTTTTTAAAAGGTACTAAGGTTCTGAGGCGCTAAGGTACTTAGATTTTTTTTAAAAGTTGCAAAGGTTCAAAGGTACATAGGTTCAGCGTTTTTTTTCTATAAGGTTTTTAAAGCTATAAAAGGGAAAAATTACTATTTATGGTTTTCAGGCTTTGCTCTTATTATTTTTAAGATTTCGGTATGATAATAAAAAGTCTTTTTTATTTCATTAGGATAATAATCAACATTTTCGAGAACAATAACACTTGTCTTTGTCTCAGGATAGTAGTAATTCATTGTGACAAATCCGGGACAATATCCGGTTTGACCATATTGTAACAGACCGTTTATTGTATCTATTGTTATTCCGTATCCGTATGGAGTTTTTCCAAAAACAGGATGATTACGTACTGCGTTTTTTTGCTTCATTTCCAGCATTTTCAATGTTGCTTTTTTTAATAGCTTTCCATCATAAAATTGCTCATTCCATAAATTTAAATCACTACAATTTGATATAAAAGAGCCCGCAGCAGCATAATTTTGAAAACTTTTATTTTCGAATTCAATTTTACCATTTTCAGTTTCCGTATACCCTTTAACTAAATTTTTATATTGCTTAATGTCGGGGTGAAAAGTATATTTCATTCCGCATTTTTTAAACATTTTTTTTGAGAGCTCTGCAAATGATTCGCCAGAAGTTCTCTCAATAATTTTAGCTAATAAATCATAACCAATTTGTGAATAAGCATATTGAGTTCCTGGTTTAAAGGCGGTTGGTTTATCTAATTCAACAATGCCATGCGTGTGTGTCAATAATTGATGAACCGTAACTGTATCCGCCCAGGTCTGTTTTAATTCAGGTAAATATTTATGAATCGGAACAAATAGTTCAACACGTCCTTTATCATATTCTCTAAGTAAGAGAACGGATGTAAATTGTTTGCTTATAGAGCCAATTACAAATTCATCATTAAGTTGTAAAGTTTTTTTTTTGTTCAGGTCAGAATAGCCCAAAGCTTTAAAATATTTTGTTTTTCCTTTTTGAGAAATAAAAATTATTCCGTTAAACGGTTTTTCTGTTTTAATAGAAATAAGAGAATCAATTTGCTTTTCAAAATTGATATTTTGAGCATAGGTTGTCACTATTATTTCAAAAAAGAGAAATAAAAACAATAATATTTTCTTCATTTAAGATTGATGGGTTTTGCGGTTTTTTGATTTATTTTTGAAGTACTTCTGAAATCTCACTCGCAACAGGGTGTGAGGTTGTAAAAGTATATCCCATAATTTTGGCAATGGTTTGGGCGATCTGTTTTTGATACAATTGCGATTCCATTTTTACTTCGCCTTTTGGTGCAATTTCCGGTCCTATTGCGGCAAACCAAATTTGTGATGCTCCGGGAACATCAGCACCGTGATCTGTCCATTGGGCTTTTGTTTTGTCTCCGCGTCCGTGATCTACCGTAATTAGTAAAGTAGTTTTGTTTTTGTATTGCGGATCATTTTGTACAAAATCCCAGATTTCTTTAATCCATTTGTCTACCTGATTGGCCGCATCGAGATATGATCTGTAATGTCCGGAATGTGCCCATTCGTCTGTTTCTCCGTAGGCGATATAAAGTACTTTTGGTTTCTTTGTTTTTAGTTCGTCCAAAGCCTGATAATGCGTAAAGACGTCCAGGCACTCATCTTCATGAAAAGGTTTAAACGAATTATCACGCATTTCGTTTATTAACTTTTGAGCCGCAGTTGGTTTAGTGCCTCCCACAGGATCAAAGGCCGAAATTACAGGAAAACCACTTCTTTGTTCGTTTAAAATTCTATCAAAAGCATCCCAGGCGCCAAAAGCGGCAACTTTGCCTTTTAGTTTAGACTGTTGGTTTAAAAACTCCAAAACATTCACATTTGGATTTGCTTTATAACTATTAGAATTAACCGCAACATCAACATTTCCGGTCATGATTTCGCTATATCCGGGATAACTAAACCAATACGGGTTCGAAACATCAACTTTATTGCCCAAATCACGATTTCCATAAATCTGACCTTTTGAAACCATTTCTGACCATAAGAAAGGCATAATTTTTTTTCGGGATTCCTTAAAATCAGCACTGGCATATTTTTTATAAATGTAGGTACTGTCGCCCTGATTGAATTTTTTATCATTGGCAATTGCCGGATCCATTCCTTTAAAGACTTCCTGCCATCTAAAACCGTCGGTGGTGATAATGATAATGTTTTCTGTTTTTTGTGCATGAGACAAAAAGCTGGTGAAAACAAATAAGATTATAATTAGTTTTTTCATTTTTTTAAAGATCAATATTAGTTTGTATTTTGGATGGCAATTTATAAAAAAGCCTTAAGCTTTCATTTCATAAATCATGATCTTATTGTTATCAATTGCAAGTAATAAGCTGGCTTTGTCATTATATTCATCTATCTTGAGGTTTTTATCCTTAAAAATAATATTGCCTTCTAATGATAGGATCACCAAGCCAATTTCCTTAGAAAAGGCGATAAAAGAATTTATGGTTTTATTAAAACACAATTTAGAATTAACGATATTTTCAGCAATTTTAATTTTTTTAACCATTGCTGCTTTTTCTTTATCTAATTTATAGAAATGAATTTCGACATCAGAATCGGTTGTTGAATTTTCATCATCTTCTGTAATTGGATTATAAGTAACTGCAATTGTTTGGTTATCAATCCAGCAAACGGCTCTGTTTTCATGTTCCCAAAATCCAATATTTATATCAGAAATTCTATTACTATTTATGAAATCTTCGATGTCATATACTTTATAAGCATCACTAGAACCCCAACACCATCCCGAACTTAAAAACTTCTTATTATCCGGAGATAGAAATAACTTACCAAAAAAATAATCATAACTGCTTGGCCATGGAAGTTTATTATCCTCTTTATAATTCTTATAAAATTCGATATGTCTTTCTTCTGCATTTTCTTCAATTAATGATTTAGCGGCAGTAAGAACCTGTCTGGTATCAAGGTTCATTATTTGAAGATGATTCCACGCTACACTATAGATTATATGAGGTATATTTTGCTTGTTTTTAAATAAAGCGACAGGATAACTTGAAATATCGGCATGATAATCTTCCCTCCATACATGTAAAACATCATATTTTTCAGGATAGTAAATAAAACCATGCCTTTTAAAATCGTTTACAATAATTACAATATTATCAAGGGTATATAAAGTTGATTTTGCATTTATATCAAATCCGCCATCAGGATATCCCAGGTTACTTTTTACCGAGAATAAAAAATGAGTACTTTGTTCAGGAATGTTATATTTTAGTACTTCTCCTGAATCTTTCAGCATCACAATTTCATTTGAATTTGATAATGTTGCGCTTAAGATTACTTCTTGAATAGTAAATACTATTTCGTGTTTTAGTTGAATTTTCACTATAAAATCCCTCTCGCCTTAATCTCTAAATATTTATTGATCGCATCCAAAGTCAGATTTTCAGGTTGGGTCAAAACGGAATGTATACCATATTTCTTTAGTTCGTTTGCGATAAGTCGTTTTTCGAACATGAATTTTTCGGCAATTACCTTATCGTAAACTTCCTGAATGGTATCTGTTTTTTTATTGATAATGGCATTCAATTCGGTATTACTAAAGAAAACGACCACTAATAAATGACTTTTGGCAATTGCTTTTAGATAAGGTAATTGTCTGTTTAGGCCATCCATAGTCTCAAAGTTGGTATACAAAATAATTAAACTTCTCTGATTGATATTTTTTTTGATGTCGACATATAATCTGCTGTAATCACTTTCAAAAAAATCAGTTTTGATGTTGTATAAGGTTTCCAGAATTTTTTGCATCTGAGAAGCTCTTTTCTCGGCAAAGACTCTGTTTTCTACTTTTTTAGAAAAAGCAAAAATTCCGGCTTTGTCTTGCTTTTTAAGGATTACATTTGCCAGGACCAAAGTCGAATTAATAGCATAATCCAGTAAACTCAATCCTTCAAAAGGCATTTGCATGACACGGCCTTTATCAATCGCCATATATACGGATTGCGATTTTTCGTCCTGAAACTGATTGACCATTAATGAATTTCTCTTGGCGGTAGCTTTCCAGTTTAAGGTTCTGAGATCATCGCCCTGAACGTATTCTTTAATTTGCTCAAATTCCATCGTATGACCAATCCGGCGTATTTTTTTGATTCCGTGTTGGTGTAAATTATTCGAAAAAGCCAACAAGTCATATTTCCTTAATTGTATGTATGAAGGATAGGTGGGCACCATTTGATCTTTTGCAAAAATGAACCTTCTTGAGATTAATCTTAGCGGCGAAGAAACATAGATATTGAGGTAGCCAAAAAAGTACTCGCCACGTTCTGTAGGACGTAAGTCATACCCAATTTCTTTTTGTTCAGCTGCTTTAATGGTTCTTACAATTTTGAAATCGCGCACCTGAAACTGAAATGGAATTTCATCAATTATTTTAACTGAAATTTTAAAAGTATAGCCATTTTTGATCTGAATAGTTACAGGATTTAAATCACCATTCGAAAGTTTTTCGGGTGTATGTCTTTCGGCTTCAATTCCTGTGTTGGTCAAATACAAAAGCAAAATGTCAAGCCCCAGAAAAGTGATTAAAATTAAAACCAGAAGCCAGACGGCATTGTACAGAACCGGAAAAATAAAAGCAAAACCAAACAGTCCGATAATGCCCAAAAGCACATAGAAAAAGAAGTTATTGAGGTAAAGGCTCTTTATGAATTTCACGATTTTATCATTTCAGGTTTATAATTTATTTTCGATTCAAAATCGGGTGTACGATTCAAAATCAAATCCTTCTAAGTAGGCAATTTTCCAGATTCCGTTTTCTTTGACAGCTTTAACTTTGTATGTAAAGTTATCTTTTGCAGACCAGCTCCAGTTAAAACCAGCATTGTTTTTGTCTATTTTAAGATTGTTTATAACCATGGTTTTCCAATAGGCATCCGGATAATCCTGACAGCTGCACCATGGATTTGTATCTTCCCCAAATGGAGGCAGATCTCCAACAAGCCATTCCATTTTTTTATTCTTTAAATTGGCATCGATCGTTGAGGCAATTTTTGAATAATTGTCTAAAAATTGCTTCGAAAAAAAACTAGACTTTTTTAGTTGATCCAGTTTTTTATTGTGGGCGGCTAAATTTAATCCGATGTATTTAGTTCCTTTTTTGTTTTCGACAGCGTCAAAATCACTAACTAAATTTTTTGTTTCGATCCATTCATACATTTTTCTTATTAAGGTCTCCAATTGTTGTTTGTCAGTGGAAAAGTAAAAAGTTTTTTTTGTTGTTGTTAAATCGGTATTTACCGGTGTAAAACTGGCAGATAAAATCCAGATGAAGGATAATAAAAAAAGTTTATAAGGTTTCATTTAAAAAAGGTTTTAATGTTTTGGGATTCAAATTTGAAAACTGCAATCGTGACTAAAAACAGAAAACTATCTTGGAATTTCTACGGTTTCTATAATTTGTTTGATAATTTCAGTGCTTGTAAGACCTTCCATTTCACGTTCCGGCGCTACAATTACACGATGCTGAAGAACCGGAATTGCGGCTTCTTTGATATCTTCAGGCGTTACAAAATCTCTTCCTCGAATAGCGGCGAAACCTTTGGAGGCATTTAATATTGCAATCGAGGCGCGCGGAGAAGCCCCTAAATATAAAAAGGCATTTTCGCGCGTGTTTACTACAATTCGGGCAATATATTCGAGTAAATTTTGTTCTACTCTAATTTGTTTTATCAAAGATTGATACTCTTGTATTTCGGCTGCAGAAAGTATGGTTTTAATCGCTTCGAGTTTTCCGTGGTCCTGCAACAAATGTTCTCTTTGGATAATTAAGATTTCTTCGTTTAGTTTGGGATAATCAATAGTGATTTTGAATAAAAATCGGTCTAATTGTGCCTCAGGCAAACGATATGTTCCTTCCTGCTCGATTGGGTTTTGGGTTGCAATAACCAAAAATGGTGTTTCAAGCTGATAGGCTGATCCGTCAATTGTAATTTGACGCTCTTCCATGACTTCAAAAAGTGCCGCCTGTGTTTTCGCCGGAGCACGGTTTATTTCATCAATTAAAATTAGATTAGAGAAAATAGGGCCTTTTTTAAACTCAAATTCAGAATTTTTTAGATTAAAAATAGAAGTTCCTAAAATGTCTGATGGCATTAAGTCCGGCGTAAACTGAATTCGGCTAAAGCCAATATTTAAAGTTTTAGACAACAATTTGGCTGTAATAGTTTTGGCAACTCCGGGTACACCTTCAAGCAAAACATGTCCGTTTGATAAAATTGCGACCAAAAGCTGGTCGACCATTTTATGTTGGCCTACAATTACGGTTTCAAGCTCTTTTTTAATACTATTTACGTGTTCTAAAAGTGGTGCTAAATTTATTCGTGTTTCAAAATTCACATTCTCATTTGTGATTTCTGTTTCTGGTGTATTGATATCGTCCATATTGGTCTGTTTTCTTTTTGAATGAAATTATTTTTTTCTGCCACAGATTAAATTCATTATCGCTGATTTATAATTATTTTAATCTTCTAATCTATGGCTAATATCTTTATCTAATGTAAAATCTTTTCTATGGCATTATTAATTCTAATGAGGTCTTCTTCAAGGCTGCCGTGATAACTTTTTCGATGTTCATTAATTAAAAATACAAGTTCCTGAATATCGCTTATATCTTTTCCTGTTTTGTGATGCAATTTTTTAATGAAATGATCATCGAGTTTTGTGGTATCAATTAAATAATCGGTTCTTATTTTTTCTAAAAAGTAAATGATTTTTTTATCAATAATATTGTCGTGATCCCCTGCCTGATAATACAGGTTTCCTATTGTTTTGGTAAAATCAACTGTTAAATTAGATAAAGGCTTTAATATCGGAACAATACGTTGTTTTCGTTTGGCATTAAAAATAATAAAAATAACGATTCCAAGTAAAGAGAGGTACAAGGCCGATTTTAATGCAGGCTGACTTAAAATATAGCGTAAAGGCGATGTAGAAATCCTTTCATTGTTTTGTCCTTTGGTATACCAAAAAATATCGCCCTTTGGCAAACAGGAGAGAACGCCTTCGGCATATTGATAATTTTTTCCTTTTAATAAATGAAAATTAGTAAAAGCAAGCGGATCTGTATGCAGATAAAAGTAGCCTTGTCTGTAAGCCACTTTGATATAATTGACATTCTTGTTTGATTTTGTATCCTGATAACCTAATACAGTTGTACTTGCAGTATCAATTTTAGAAAAATAATCATCTATGGGTTGTGGCAAATTATATTTTTTGTCTTTAAATTTTTTGTTTGCCAGCCAAACAATCGTATTACCACTATTTTGAAAATTAGAATTGACTTCGATTTTTAAAGAGTCTAATAAGTACCTGGGAAATGTTTTCATGCTTAAAAAAGCATTATTTCCATGTGATACAAAATAGAATATTTCTTTAATTGACTGATCATCAATTGTGTTTTCTTCGGATATGTTTATAAAATTGCCTTTAATTTTATAATTTTCTATCAGCGTATCTTCGTCGTATTGAGAATCGAGGTACTCATACGGTGTAACGAGAGAAATTCTTTCTACTTTATGATCTTTAAAAAAGCCATTGATTTCCTTGTCAAAAACATATAATCCATACGGGATTTTGTCATTGACAGAATAAGTTGGGCGCCAATCGATAGGTTTTTGCCGGTCGCGATCTGCCAGTAATATGATGGCAAACATAAAAACCAGAACAGCAATATAAATTTTAAGTGTTTTACTCATTGCTAAAGGTTTTTATGGCATTCTTAAATCTGTTTTCGGCCTTTTTGAAAGTAGTTTCATCAATTTCAAATTCTCCGTACCAAATATAATTGTACAAATAAGATAAATAAGTGAACTCTTCTTTATGTACAGGTCTCTGAAGTTCGTATAAATAATCTGAATTGGTTTTCTCGATATCCCATTCGATATAATGATTTTGTGCCATAACTTTTAAGAGCCACAAATAATAGTAACGAATCGCCACTCTTTTTTCTCCGGACTGAATACTTTCTTTAATCAATTTGTCAAAATCGAGAAGATGAATGTTTTTCTCGATATCAGAATAGTAAATGTTTCTTTTCTTTGCGTTTTTTCCAAAAATCCATTGTCCCTCTTTATCAATTACCGCTTTTGCGATTAAGTAAATAACAAAAACAATGATGATGACTGCCAATGTCTTTAGCAAGATTGAAACAAAATTGATAGAGGTTGCCGTACTTTCGAAACTAAACCAGCTTTTAAAAATGCTGGCCAGCCATTCTAAAAAGCGCTGCCAAAGGCCTTTTTCAGGAGCTTTGTATTCGTAAACAAATTCTGAACCGGTATATTTTTTTTTGAAATTTTTATCAAAAGTTGCTGGTTCAACTGTACTGGAATCAATTTGCAGATCCTTCTCCGTATATTTTACAGTTTTGATTTTTGGAGGTTCGGCTGTGGCCAAAGAATCCAGGGCATGAACAATACCAAAGAAGAAAATAAAAGATAAAATGAGGAGAATTCTATTCATTATTACTTCCGATTAATTCAATGTCACGATTTGAAATTTTATCATCTGATACTAGACTATAATAAATAATTCCCTGATTAACCATGAGAACATTATTGAAAATATAACTCAGAGCAAATATGGCAACAAATAGTAAAGAAATGAAAAGGAGTAATACTGGTGAGGCCTCAAATGGTTTTGTACCAAAATCAGAATTGGCTATTGTGGTTATAAAAAATATAAATATTCCGATGAAATAGAAAACCATGGTTATAGAAGCCTGAATCATCTGAATCATAATCATTACTAGAAAGGTCGTTCCAATGGTGGTCCAGAAATTCTGTCTCAATAAAACATAGGCATGATTTAAAGACTGAAAAAATCCTTTTTCTTCTGTTAAATAAACATAAAAACTAAGATTTATAAAAGTGAAAAAAGCGGGTATTGAAACCAATAGCAGCGGAATACCCACTAGAACAAAGCACAAGAGAAACATTAGAATAATAGCAATAAATAAAACAGGAACAACGATAAAGATGATTCCGATACAGAACTTTATAATTTTGCCAAGGTTTTGTTTAAAGCTTTTCATGATATCCTCGATAGTGAAATCATTGGTGTTCTTTTTCTCGACCAGTTTTAAATATAGAATTGGATAAGCAGAATTGAATAGTGATAAAACAAGCACTACAATCACAAAAATTGCAACAAAACCAATAAACATTGGGTAGCTGTCCTCGAAGTAATTTAAAACATAATTTGGATCAGGGTTTGCAGCATTATTCTGTGATACAAATTGAAAATTAATTTTTAAAAACCAGTATACAAATGCACCTGTAATAAGTAAGAAAGCTCCGTTTATGACGAAAAAAATCTTAAAAAAATGTTTTCCAAATCTTTTGAAAAATCTAAAAGTGTCTGTTATGCAGTCACCTAATTCCCGTTTTTTGTAAAGTTCGAACATTATATTGAAGTTGTTTTTTTGTGAACAATAAAAGGATAAACCAAATAATAAAAAGAAATAATTCCTAACGTAAATAAAATGATAAAGCTGCTTAACCAATTGGGCATATCGATCGAATAACGTGTTATAAAACCTTCCAGAAATCCTGCACTGATCGTAAAAGGAAATGTGCTCAGGAAGATTTTGAAGCTATTTTTGAAACCAATTTTAAAGGAATTTATTCTCGAAAAAGTTTTTGGAAAAAGTATAGAAGCACCCAGAATAAATCCGGCGGTTGTTTCAATTACGATGGCAAAAATCTCCATAGCACCATGAATCCAGATTCCGCGAACACTTTTCCAGAAGACGCCCTGCTCATAAAAAAAGTACTGAAACGATCCCAGCATAATACAGTTTTGAAGAAAAATGTAAAAAGTTCCAAGTCCGCCAAAAACACCGTAAACGTAGCATCTTGCCCCTACATAAAGATTGTTCATGCTGATGCCAATAAAACTTCCCCAGTTGCTTCCGGAGCCGTAAACGGCTACTGCGTTGCCTTTTTTTATATTTTCCAGAGTCATATTAACATAACTGTCTCCAAGAATCAACCGTATAAAACCCTGATCGTAACGAGCCGAAACTACGCCAATTCCAACCGTTATAAAGAATAGAATAAAGGCATAGATGAGGTAGCGTTTGTATTCGTACATCAGAAGAGGGACTTCGGTAATAAAAAATTCGACCAATTTGTTCTTTTCAGTTCTTTTCGTCTTATAGATCTTTTGATAAATCTGAGAAGCCAGATGATTTAAGTAAATTACCGTTTTACTTTTTGGATAATACGTTTGCGCATACGACAAGTCATTCATCATTTGAATGTACAAATTAGCTAACTCATCAGGATTTTTTTTAGCTTTACCAAAAATAGCTAGCTCAAATTCCAGCCATTTTTCTTTATTTTGTTTTATGAAGGCAACTTCTCTCATTGTAGGCTAAAGTATAAAATATGTCAGAATTATCTATTAATACAACCCAAAATGTTAAAATAAATTTTATCGCTGCTTCTGTAGGCGAGAGAATAGGTTCTTATTTTATCGATTTGATCATTAAAATTGCCTATATAGTGGTGATTTGGCTCCTCTTTTTTTATTGGCTTCATTTTGATAAATTATTGGCTAACCTGGATGGATGGTCTTCAGGAGCGATTTCACTAATCTTGTTTTTTCCCTTTTTTATTTATACCCTCACTTTAGAAAGCATTTTTGAAGGCCAGACTATTGGCAAAAAAATACTCAAAATAAAAGTCGTAAAAATAGATGGATATCAGGCTGGTTTTGGAGATTATTTAATGCGTTGGTTTTTTAGATTGGTTGATGTTACTATTCTTGGCGGAATTGTAGCTTTAATATCAGTGATTTCTAGTGAAAAAGGACAGCGATTGGGCGATATGGTTGCCGGAACAGCGGTAATTACCCTGAAAAACAAAATTAATATAAGCCATACCATTCTGGAAGAAATAGGTGATGCATATGTTCCTACTTATCCTTTGGTGATTAAATTATCTGACAACGATATGCGAATTATCAAAGAAACTTTTCAAAATGCCGTTGCAAAAAACGATCATGAGGTGATTTATAAACTGGTTTCGAAAATTGAAACTGTTACCGGAATCAAAAATCAATCGGGTAATAATAACGATTTTTTACGGGTGATTCTAAAAGATTACAATTTTTATACCCAGAATATGTAATTAAATTCATTCTTAAAAGGTATTAAATTTAGTATTTTGTAACTTTGTTTATGCTTTAATTTTATAAATTTAGCAGTATATTTTTTATAAAAGGCGAATCCGAAAAGCCAATGAGTAGGAAAATCTAATTTAATAGCTATGAATTTTAAAAAAGCTTTTACTGTAGTATTGATGTTGTTTGTTTCCATTGTTTCTTTTGCTCAGGGTGCTAAAAAACTGGATAAAATAATTAAAAGAGATTATCAGATTATTGAATGTACGATCGCTAAAATGTCTGATAAAACGGTTGAATATTCTTTACCGGGAGAAACGTTGCAAATCGCATTGGATGTATCTCAAATTGCCAGAATTGATTTTGCAAGCGGGCGTTCACAAACTTTTGATGTCTCTGCGAATACTGCTCCTTCCGGCAATTCTGATCCCGTTACAGCTTCCTTAGAAATAAAACCCAATACGATTGCCGTGCTGCCCGTTCCATATGTTAATTCGGATAATCAGGAAGGTTCTGAAGATATGGCGAAATTTGCTCAAAATGATCTTTATAATAAATTACTGGATAAATCCAGTAATATTTTTCCGCTAACTGTTCAGGATTTAAGAGTGACCAATAGTTTGTTGCACAAAGCCGGAATTGATCATAAGAATATTGATGAAACTCCAATAGAAGATCTTGAAAAAATTCTGGGAGTTGACAATATAGTCGCTGCAAAAGTCTCTTATACGATGAATTCAGGCACGACTGCTACTACTTACAATAGTGGCAATGCAAAAGTAAGCGACAATAACAAAAAGATTAAAACCAATGATGTTTCTACTACAACAGCAAATACACAGGTTTATTATTACTATACAGTGTATTTTGATATGTATAAAAATGCATCAAAAATATATTCACAAACACGAAAACCTTTTCTGGCTGTAAAAGACAGCTGGATGGATTCTATATCCTATTTATTGAAAAGAAGTCCTATTTACGTTAAAAAATAAACGGGAACACCTAAATGGAGAAATTTAAATCTAAAGTAGATTATTGGTTTATAGTGCTCTTGGTTTTGCTTTTTGGATTGATATTGGCAAGATTGGCATATGATCAAAACTGGATTGGTTTTGGCTTTATATTTTTTGTTGTCGCATTTATTAGCTATATGTTTTCAACAACTTTTTATACAATTGAAGATCAAAAGGTATTTATAAAATGTGGAATGCTTTTTAATCTTTCAATCGAAATTAAGAATATTAAAAGAATATCCGAAAGCTACAATATTATAAGCTCTCCTGCACTTTCTTTTGACAGGCTTGAAATTTTGTATAATAAATTTGATACGATATTAATTTCACCAAAAGATAAAGAAAGGTTTATTGAAGCTATTGAAAAAATAAATCCGCAGGTAGAAATAAAATTAAAGAATAAAGAATAAAGAATAAAGAATAAAGAATAAAGAATAAAGAATAAAGAATAAAGAATAAAGAATAAAGAATAAAGAATAAAGAATAAAGAATAAAGAATACAAATTTAAACACTCCTTTTTCTCTTTGAACCTTTGCATCTCTGTACCTTTGAACCTTAAAAAAAAAGAATGTTCCATTTATTAGATCTTATTGGTACAATGGCGTTTGCCATGTCGGGGGCTTTAACAGCGATGCATAAAAAACTGGATCCGTTTGGTGTTTTTATTATTGCTTTTGTAACAGCAGTTGGAGGCGGAACGCTTCGTGATGTTTTGATTGGCAGAACTCCGGTAGGCTGGATGCTGGATTTGCAGTACGTTTACGTTATTATTTTAGGTTTTGTACTGGCAATTCTTTTCAGAAAAAAGTTCGACAAGTTGAGAACCTCACTGTTTTTATTCGACACCATCGGATTAGGGGTTTTTACTTTAATAGGTCTTGAAAAAGGAATTATGATTGGTTTACATCCTGTAATTTGTATTGCATTAGGAACGATGACGGCTTGTTTTGGCGGAGTTACCAGAGATATTTTGTGCACAGAAATTCCAACCATATTTAGAAGAGAAATTTACGCTACCATTTGTATTTTTGGCGGAATAGTCTTTTTTGTGCTGAAAAGACTGAATTTAGAAAATGATATTTTATATCTGGTAACTTCAATTGTTATTATTACAGTACGATTACTGGCCGTAAAATTTAAATGGTATTTACCGGCATTTGAGCATAAAGTAAAATGAAAGCAACCCCATATACCGTAAAAAAATACCATCAAAGCGATTATAAAATTTGGAATCATTTTATAAGTCAGGCCAAAAATGCTACGTTTTTATTTCATCGCGATTTTATGGAGTATCATAAAACTCGTTTTGAAGATTTTTCGCTTTTGGTTTTTGAAGATCAAAAGTTAATAAGTGTTTTGCCAGCCAATAAAAACCGGGAAATAGTATATTCCCATCAAGGGTTAACTTACGGAGGCTTGGTGTATAAGGAACAAACGAAATTAGCAGCGATTATAGAAATTTTTCAGGCTATTTTATTTTTTCTGAAAGAAAACAACATTCAAAAATTAAATTTTAAAGCACTTCCTTCTATTTATGCTTTAAAACCGGCTGAAGAGATTTTATATGCGCTATTTTTAGCCGAAGCAAAACTGGTGCGCCGTGATTCTCTTTCTGTAATTGATTTATCGAAACAAAATACCACATCAAAAATCAGAAAAAGAGGCTTTCAAAAAGGAGTTTTCAATCAGTTGATCATTAAAGAAGAAGATCATTTTGAATCGTTTTGGACCGAAGTTTTGATTCCGAACTTAAATGAAAAGCATAAAGCAAATCCTGTACATTCGGTAGAAGAAATGAATTATCTGAAAACTCATTTTCCGGATAATATTCATCAGTTTAATGTTTATTCTGAAGATCAAATTGTGGCCGGAACCACTGTTTTTGAAACTGAAACAGTAGCGCATTGCCAGTATATTTCAAAAAATGAAAATCAGGAAAACCTGGGAAGTTTGGATTACTTGTATCATTATTTGATTCAGGAACGATTTGCGAAAAAGAAATTTTTCGATTTTGGAATTTCGAATGAAAATCAGGGAAGAAATCTTAATGAAGGATTGTCGTACTGGAAAGAAAGTTTTGGAGCAGGTACTATAGTTCACGATTTCTACGAATTGGAAACTGCCAATTATATCAGGTTAAATGGTATTTTTGTTTAATAATTAAAAATAAAATGATATCATTTCTGGATCTTAAAAAAATAAACAAGCCCTATGAAGCCGCTTTTCAACAAAAATTGAAAGAAGTTTTAGAGAATGGCTGGTATATTTTAGGAAAAGAAGTGGAAACCTTTGAAACAGCTTTTAATAAATATTGCAAAACCGATTATTGTATTGGAGTAGGGAATGGTCTTGATGCCTTAATCCTGATTTTTAAAGGATATATAGCATTAGGAAAGCTTCAAAAAGGTGATGAGGTTATTGTTCCGGCTAATACTTATATTGCCAGTATTTTAGCTGTTTTGCAAGCAGATTTAGTTCCGGTTTTAGTAGAACCAAGATTAGAAACCTACAATATCAATCCGGATTTAATTGAAGAGAAAATCACTCTAAAAACAAAAGCAATTTTAGCAGTTCATTTGTATGGACAATCGGCTGAAATGGAGAGAATTAATCAAATTGCAATTCAGAATAATTTATTAGTAGTTGAAGATGCAGCACAATCGCATGGAGCGGAAAGCAATCTGAAATATAAAACTCACAATCTAAAATCCAGTGCTGCCTATAGCTTTTATCCCGGAAAAAATCTTGGTGCCTTAGGAGATGGGGGAGCAATTACCACTAACGATTCAGAATTGGCAAAAGTGGTGTACTCGATTCGTAATTACGGCTCTGAAAAAAAATACCACAATGAGCATATCGGAGTAAATTCAAGATTAGATGAAATTCAGGCCGCTTTTTTAAATATAAAATTACCCAATCTAGATGCAGATAATGATAAACGACGTGCTATTGCAAAACGCTATTTAACCGAGATAAAAAATAAAAAAATAATCCTTCCGCTTTGGGATTTTTCTAATCATCATGTTTTTCATCTGTTTGTTATCCGAACAGAAAATCGTGTAGATTTACAGGAGTATCTAACTCAGAATGATATTCACACTGTTATTCATTATCCAATTCCTCCACACAAACAAAAAGCACTTCCGGAATGGAACAATTTATCATTTCCAATTACTGAAAAGATTCATAATGAAGTTTTGAGTTTGCCTATTAGTCCTGTTTTGACCAGTGAGGAAGTTAGTTTTGTTATTAAAGTTTTAAACAAATATTAGTTGTGTCTGAAAGTAAATCCTCTTATTTGCATATTTTAAAAACTACATCTCTCTTTGGTCTGGTACAATTATTTAGTATTATTATTTCTATAATTAGAATAAAATTAATTTCTGTGTTTATTGGACCTGCTGGAATAGGAATCACATCTTTATTAAGCTCTTCTATAAATATTATTAGTGGAGTTTGTGGTTTAGGAATTGAAACAAGCTCAATTAAGCACATTTCAAGTAGTTATAAAAATGAGGATTTAAATACTGTTTCCAAAACAGTTTCTATCGTTAGAAAATTAGTATTATTTACAGGGGTTTTAGGAACGTCACTTACAATTATTTTTTCGAATTGGTTGAGTATAATTGCTTTTGGAAATTCAAGCCATATGTATTCGTTTATTTTTTTATCGATAACATTATTATTTAAACAGCTATCTGTAGGGCATTTAGTTGTTTTACAAGGATTAAGAAAAATGAAACTTTTGGCTAAAGCTAATTTTTATGGCAATTTATTGGGTTTGATTTTTTCAATTCCGTTGTATTATTATTACCAAATTGATGCAATCGTACCTACGTTTATAATCGCATCTTTCAGTGCTTTAGTATTTTCGTATTATTATTCTAAAAAAGTAAAAATTAAAATCAGTAGTGTAAAACGAAATCAACTAATCGTAGATGGAAAAGATATTATCCGACTTGGGATAATGTTGGCTTTTAGTGGTTTGCTAACATTGTTTTCAACATATTTAATTCAGATTTATATTGGAAAATATGGTAGTATTGAGCAAGTTGGGCTTTTTAGTGCTGGCTTTACTCTGCTAAATTCTTATGTCGGGATTATTTTTACTATAATGAGTACTGATTATTTTCCAAGATTATCTTCAATCTGTAATGACAATTATAAAATACGCATAAGTGTAATGCAGCAAGCATTGGTTTCAGTGCTTATAATTACACCAATTATAATTCTGTTTTTAATCTTTATCCCGCTGATAATAAGAATATTATATACTTCTAAATTTGTATCTATAATTCCAATGGTTTGTTTTGGAATATTAGCAATGTTATTTAAAGCAGTTTCATGGTCTATGGGTTTTATTTTAATTGCCAAAGGAGAGTCTGCTATATTTATCAAAACCGCTATTGGATTTAGTTGTTTATCTTTATTTTTGAACGTTCTAGGTTATTATTTTTACAAATTGGAAGGACTGGGTATTAGTTTTTTGATTTATTATTTGATCCATTTCTTTATTGTGAAAATGATTACAAAAAAACGATATGGATTTTATTTTGATAAAAAGTTTTATCAAATTTATTTAATTTGTATAGTTATGTGTTCACTTACTTTTTTATTTAGATATATACCTAATCAAAATTTTAAATATAGCTTAATGTCGATTATGGCTATAATTTCTATAGGATTTGTATTTTTTGAGATAAATAAAAAAATGGATTTAAAAGAAATGTTCAATTCTCTACTCAAAAAAATCAAATGATTAATATTTTTAAGAAAATTTATACAGGTTTAAGATCGGTTTATCATAAACTGAAATTCTATCTTACCATTAATTGGGCTAAGACGATTTATTTTAATTTAAAAAAATTTCCTTTTAGTATAGCAAAAAAAATGCCTGTTTTTTTTTATGGGAAAGTAAAATTTCATGATTTAAAAGGAGAAATTATTATTGATTCACCAATTAAAACAGGAATGATTGGTTTTGGTCAAACCTTTGAGTTATTCAAAAAGGAACAAGGTATAGCTGAATTTAATTTGTCGGGAAAAGTTCTTTTTAAAGGGAATGCTCATTTTGGTAAAGATTGCTTGGTTTATATAGGGCCAAATTCTTATTGTGAAATTGGAGAAATGTTTGCTTTAGGTTCCAGAGGAAAGCTAATTACGTACGAAAAAATAATTTTTGGAAAATATGTTAGAGTTGGATATGAAACGCAATTAATCGATACTAATTTTCATACCATTTTAGATTTAGAAACAGGTAAAGTAGCCTCATTAACTTCTCCTATTCAAATTGGAGACTATAATTGGATAGGAAATAGATCAACAATAATGCAAAAAACAGTTACACCAAGTTTTTGCATAATAGCATCTAATAGCTTGATTAATAAAGATTATAGTTTATTAGGTGAAAATATTCTTATTGGTGGAATACCGGCTAAATTGATTAAAAAAAATATTTCAAGAGATTGGGAAGGGGAAAGAGAGCTATTGAAAATTTGGATGAAAGTATAAAAATTATGATCAATAAGTTAGAACATTAGGAAGGTAAAGCTTTAAATATTGTAATCAAAGACATAGATTCTTAAGCCACTTTGATAATTTTTAAGAGATGTTGATTTTTGATTTTTTGAACTTATCACATTAAACAGTTTTAGCAACATGAAAATTCTTTTATTAGGTGAATATAGTGCTCTCCATTCTACATTAGCAGAAGGACTAAGGGTTTTAGGACATGATGTTACTGTAGCTTCTGATGGATGTAAATGGATGGAAAACGATAGAGATGTTGATTTGTTTCGCTCCGGTTATGATTTTTATAACTCAATTCAATATCTAAGAAGAATACATAATACGTTCAGAAAATTTAAAGGATATGATGTTGTACAAATTAAAAACCCTTCATTTTTAGATTTAAACATTAAAAGAAATCTTAACCTTTATCGATTTTTATTAAAAAATAATGCCAAAGTTTTTTTAGGTGCCTTTGGTACTGATTACTTTTGGGAGAAATTGTGCATAGAAAATAAAACACTTAAATATTCGGATTTATTTATTGGGGAAAAACCTCTTGATATTTATAAATGTGATTGGATAGGAAGTCAATTTCAAGATGCCAATATTGAAATTGCGGAAACTTGTAATGGTATAATTTCTTGTTTGTACGAGTATTATAAGGCGTATGAACCTTACTATAACGATAAATTAGGATATATTCCCTTGCCTATTAATACTGATTTACTCCCTTATAAACAAAAAGGAATCCAAGAGGATAAAATCAAATTTTTTATTGGCATTCAAAAGCTGAAGTCAAAATTGAAAGGCACTGATTTATTTCTTGAGGAAATAATGAAAATTCAGGAAGCTTATCCTAAAGAGGTTCTGGTAAATAAAGCGACTTCCTTACCCTGGATGGAATATGTGAAAATAATGTCAGAATCAGATGTAATATTAGATCAGCTCTATTCTTATACTCCTGCAATGAACGGTTTAATTGCAATGGCACAAGGTTTGGTTTTAGTAGGTGGAGGAGAACCGGAAATGTATGAATTGTTAAGAGAAAATCATAATCGCCCAATTGTTAATGTATTTCCTTCGAAAGAAGATATTTATAGTAAATTAGAAATGCTAATACAAAATAAGAAGGATATACCTGAAATTTCAAGTAATAGTAGAAGATTTGTAGAGCGGCATCATAATTATATACAAGTGGCCCAACAATACGTTGATTTTTGGAACAGTAAATAAGAATAATTAATTAAAAAGCAATTTGAAATCATGAATCATTCTTTCTGCTTCTTTCCTGTTATGGTCTTAGATTTTTATTTTAAAAAACACTTATATTTGCAGGTATAAAATAAAAAATGGTAAAAGTTTTTACGGAAAATGATATCGAGATTTTGATTTCTACAATGAATCAGACAAATCTTGATTTTTTATTTCAAATATTTCCTTTAAAACACTTTTCCAATTACAATATCCTCATCATTAATCAGTCTGAAACGACAACTTTATCATCTGAATTTCCTTCGGTTAGGGTAATTAATAGCTTTGATGCTGGCTTATCAAAGAGTCGGAATTTAGCAATAGAAAATGCAATTGGGAAAATTTTATTAATTGCGGACGATGATGTAATTTATCAAAATAATTTTATTGAAAAAATTATTGAAGCGCATCATAAATTCCATAAAGCGGCAATTGTAAATTTCTGTGCAATCAAAGAAAAAGAAGTTGTTCTAAAAAAATACCCTGCTGTTTCCCGACCGCAATTAAGTACTTTTGAAATTTTAAATATCAGTTCTATTGAAATGACGATAAATAAAGAAAAATTAGATTCAACAGGAGTACGATTTGACGAAAATTTTGGTTTAGGAAGCAGCCTTGAAATGGGAGAAGAAGCCGTTTTTTTATTTGATTTAAAATATAAAAAACAACAGATAGCTTTTGAAAATCAGGTAATTGTAAAGCATGAAGGTTTAACTTCTTCTAATAAAACAGATAGTTTACATCGGTATTATATTTATGGCGCAATATTAAGGCGGGTTTTAATAACGAATTATGTATTTTGGTTAATGAAAAAGATGTTCTTTGATATAAAGCAAAGAAAGTTAAAAATGAGTTCTTTTTTTAAGGCAATTGATAATGTCAATAAAGGACGAAAAAAAGTTGAAGTCATGAATTATGGAAAATAACAAGAGTAAAATAAATCTGATTTCACTTCCTAAAATTGAAGACCGAAGAGGGAATCTATCGGTTATAGAAAAAGATATTATACCCTTTGAAATGAAAAGGGTTTATTACTTATATGATGTGCCAAGCGGATCTGAACGTGGCGGTCATGCACATAAAGATTTACAAGAGTTTTTAGTGGCTCTAAGCGGAAGCTTTGATGTTATCTTGCATGATGGAATTTCAGAAAGTACTGTGATATTAAACAAACCTAATATTGGGTTGCTAATACCAACGGGTGTTTGGAGGGAATTAAAGAATTTTTCTTCAGGAGCAGTGTGTTTGGTAGTGGCTTCTGATGTCTATATCGAAGACGATTACATTAGGGATTTTGAGGAATTTATGTGCTCCAAAAAGACTACTGGTAAATAGAAAAATTTAAACCATTTTTTCTCAAAAGCTTTTTTATTTTTAGCAAAAAGAGTAGTAGGGATCTAGGTAATAAGTACAGGATTTTGGTTTTAAAAGAAATATTTTCTTTTAAAATGTTCTTAAATAACTCTTTTGACTTATTATTGTCCCCGGCAATTTTATATTGCAAGGCATATTCTATTCTGTAAATGTCAAGATATTTTTTTAAGCTTGGGTTACTTTCTTCTTGTTGTTTATAGTCATTAAAATCTTTTAATCTTTTTTCAAGTATTGGGGTCTTTGAAAGACTGTTTTCGATGTAATGTAAGTAAGATGCTGTAACTTTATTACTTAATGCAACGGGATATTTTGATGCAATCCGAATCCACATATCAACATCTTGTCCGCTGGATATCTCAGGTTTAAAGTAGCCTGTTTCTTTAAATATATCTTTAGGGATTGCAATTGAAGATGATGTAGCAACAGGATAGGTTAAACTGCTTTCAAAATAATCAGGAATAATGCCTTCAAAATCTATAGGGATTCCTTTAAATTTAGGGATGTAATTTTTCCCATTACTAAATACTAATTCATAACGCGAAGCAAAAATACCAGCATTTGGAAAATTTTGGATTAAAATTTTTAATGTTTCCAAATGATTAGGCATCCACAAATCATCAGCGTCCAAAAAAGCAATATAATTATTTTTTGCTTTTTCAATCCCAAGATTTCTTGCTATAGATGCACCCTGATTTTTTTGATTGTAAAGTTGTATGCGGCTGTCATTAAATCCCTGGACTTTTTCCACACTATTGTCTGTAGATCCATCGTTTATTACAATAATTTCATAATCTGTAAAAGTTTGATCGAGGATACTTTTTATAGTATTTTCAATATAATCAGCTTTATTGTATAATGGAATAACAACAGAAAAGAATGTCATAATCGCTTATTTTTTTAAAGTACAATAATAGCCCAATTTATAAACGTCAAATAAAAATAACGATGGCTTTTGAGAAAGTAAATTTCGTTCCATTTTTGCTTGATTTTTTCTGAAAAGAAAGGCTGAAAAACGAGTTGTTTTTAGTTTTTTCAAAAACTCAAAAGATTTAATTATTTTGCTTTCTTCAGAAGCGATTTTATTTGAATCATAAAGAAATATAAGATTTTCTAAAGCTGTTTTGGTTTTGTTTAGAAACAAAAGGGATGTTTCTAAATTCAAATGATACGTGGGATTTTCTATGCGGAAAATTTCAAATTGATTTGATTTTAAAACGGAGAAAAAACACAAATCTTCATAACCGTATTTTGTAATAATTTCATCAAAAGGATATTGAAGAAAAACTTCTTTTTTGATTAATAAATTTGAGGTTAGGATTGATTTGGTTTCCCTTTTTTGTCCATAAATCCATCTTAAATACTGTTCTTTCTGAGGTTTTTTATTTTCATAAAGAATTCCTCCAAAAAAGATTTTTTCCGCGGATTCAGAAATAATAGCCACATACTTTTTTATAAAATCATTTTGAGCAGGAAAAGTATCGCAATCTAAAATTAATAACCAGTCATATTTTGCTTTTCCTGCTAATGAATTGATGTTTTTTCCTCTTCCTAAATTGATTTCGTTTATAAAAAAAGCAGCATTAGGTAGTACGTTAATTTTATGATTTATAATGTTTTTTGAAGAATTTGAAGCATCATCCTGGCAAAGAATTTCAAAAGTAATCCCAATAGAACTACATTGCTTTACAAGTTCGTTTACAAGTAATAAAGCATTATAATTATAAACCGGAATAAGAATAGAAAGCATTACACGTTTTTTTAGGATATATTTGTAAAGGAAATGTTTTTTATTACATAAATTTTATATTCTTGTAATTGATTCCAAATTTCTAAAAAATAAAGTATATACCAAAAGTCAAATGAATTTAAGATCTATTTATTATGCAATTTCTCCAAAATCAAGATTACTGGTTAGAAAAGTTTATTATTTTCCGGCTGATTTTTTAAATTTTGGAAATAAAGCTAAAAATAAGCTTATCCCAAATAAGGGGGATATCTTTATTGGTAGTGGCGATTTTGCTGAACAGGGAAAACATCTTTTTTCACTTTTAAAAGAATATGCTTTTATAAAACCAGATCATGCTGTATTGGATATAGGTTGTGGTATTGGGAGAGTAGCCGTGCCCTTAACACAGTATTTAACAAAATCAGGAAGATACGAAGGCTTTGATGTTGTTAAAAAAGGAATTAGCTGGTGTGAGAAACATATTGCAAAAGATTTTCTGAATTTTAGATTTCAGTACGTATCACTACATAATGATTTGTACCATTTAACAGATAAAAAGGCTGAAAATTTTACATTTCCTTATCCTGATAACTCTTTTGATACTGTATTTTTATTTTCAGTTTTTACGCACATGCAGCCACTTGAAGTGGAAAATTATTTAAATGAAATTTATCGGGTTTTAAAACCAAACGGAAAATGTCTTTCTACTTTTTTTCTATATGATGACCAGATTGAAAATGAAATTTCAAATGAAAAGAGATCATTTTGTTTTCCTTTTGATAAAGAAAATTATAGACTAATGAATGAAAAAGTTCCTTCGGCCAATATTGCTTTTAAGGAAATTTATATCAGTCAAATGATTGAAAGAAGCAAATTGAAATTAAAAAGTAAAATATACGGAAGCTGGGCCAATAGGGGAACTGACACTTTATTTGATTTTCAGGATATTTTGGTTTTTGAAAAAACGAAATAAAAAACTATACGTTTCGTTGCACTACTTCAAAAATTCTTTCATCTTCACATTTCAATGTTTTAGACGGGAATTTCATCAGCAAAGCATAATCGTGAGTGGCCATGATAATGGTTTTACCATTAGCATTAATTTTTTTCAATACTTCCAGGACCTCAGAACTTGTTTGAGGATCAAGATTTCCGGTTGGTTCATCAGCTAAGATAAATTCGGGGTCATTTAGTAAAGCTCTTGCTATGGCAACACGTTGTTGTTCACCACCAGAAAGCTGATGTGGCATTTTATTGATATATTCTTTCATACCAACTTTGTCCAATACTTCATCAATTTTACGCTCCATTCCTTCTTTATCGACCCAGCCTGTTGCCTTTAAAACAAAAAGCATGTTGTCTTTTACAGAACGGTCAGGAAGCAATTTGAAATCCTGAAATACAATTCCAATTTTACGTCGCAAATAAGGGATATCATTTTCTTTGAGGGCTGCCAAATCAAACTCGACTATATGTCCTTCACCTTCTGTTAAAGGCAAATCACCGTACAACGTTTTCATGAAACTACTTTTCCCGGAACCTGTTTTTCCAATGATATAGATAAATTCACCGTGTTGAACATCTAAATTAATATGAGATAAAATTTTTCTTCCTTCCTGATATATAGTTACTTCTTTAAGAGACAGTACGATTTGTGACATAGTAAATTGATTTGATTGGTAAAAGTAATAAGATAACGCTTGGATTCAAAATAAATTTGAATGATTTCTGAAGAAAATACATAAAAAACAGAAATGAAATTTTAAACTATATAAGGGATTTAAGTTCATTTTAGTAAATGACGGTAAAGCATCTAACTTATAATTACTTATATCACTTACAGGGCTGGGTTTTCTTTTTTTATAAGTTGCTAAATATTCGTTGTTAAATTTTTGTTCATAATAAAAGCCTGAAACGTTTCGTTATAAACGGTATAAAATGATACATTTGAATACTAAATATAATTAAAATGCGTAAACTTTCCTGGTTCTTTTTATTACCAATTATCCTTATTTCGACCATAGTTTCGGCACAAAAATCAGCTATTTATACTTACGATTTAAAGGAATTTGACAAAGCACTGGCTTTATATAATGACAAACAATATGCGTCGGCACAACTAATTTTTGAACATGTAAAAAACAATGCCACAACGGAAGAAGTTCAGTCAGATTGTGCTTATTATATTGCCAATTGCGCCATAAGAACGAACAAAGCAAATGCGGATACCTTAATGGAAAAATTCGTTACTGATTATCCAACCAGTACCAAACAAAATCAGGCTTATATCGAGGTTGCACAATATTTCTTTGAACAGGGGAATTATCCAAAAGCTTTGCAATGGTTTGATAAAGTAGATGAAAGCTACATGAGCAAATCTGATTCGGATAAATTTAATTTCCAAAAAGGATACAGCTACTTCAATGCCAAAAAGAAAAAAGAAGCTACAACTTACTTTAATAAAGTGGTAAACTCACCCGAATTTGGTTCTCAGGCCAAATATTATTTAGGATTTATGGCTTATGAAGGTGATGATTATAAAGAAGCAACCAAATATTTTGATGAAGTTTCAGGCGAAGAAAAATACAAAGAAAAGCTTTCGTATTATCAGGCCGACATGAATTTCAAGTTAGGAAATTTCCAGAAAGCAATCGATTTGGGGCAAAAAGCCATGGCGAAATCAAATGAGCTTGAAAAATCGGAGCTGAATAAAATTATCGGAGAAAGCTATTTCAACCTAAAGCAATACGATAAGGCGATTCCGTTTTTGGAAAAATACGCAGGTAAAAAAGGAAAATGGAATAATACTGATTTCTATCAATTGGGTTACGCATATTATGAGCAAAAAGACTATGAAAAAGCGATTTCCCAGTTCAATAAAATCATTGAAGGAAAAGATTTCGTAGCGCAAAATGCATATTATCATTTAGGTTTAAGTTATCTGAATACAGGTAAAAAGCAAGAAGCTTTGAATGCTTTTAAAAATGCCTCTGAAATGGATTTTAATGCACAAATTCAGGAAGACGCGGCTTTAAATTATGCTAAAGTGAGTTACGATATTGGAAACGCATACCAAACTGTTCCTGCAATTTTGCTTGATTTTTTGAAAAAATATCCAAACAATTCAAGCCGTTCTGAAATAGAAAAATTATTGGTTGATTCCTATATTTCGACTAAAAACTACAAAGAAGCCCTGACTTTATTAGAGAAAAACAGATCTGCAGAAAATAAGGCAGCGTATCAAAAAGTACTTTTTTACAGAGGTTTGGAATTGTATAATGAATCGAATTATCAGGAAGCAGGAAAAATGTTTAAAAGCGCCATCAGCGAACAAAAAACTCCTGAGTATACGGCACGTGCTACTTTCTGGAAAGCAGAAACAGAATATGTAACCGCTGATTTTCAGAATGCATTATTAACGTATAAGCAGTTTGCCGGACAAGCGGCTGCCAAAACAACGGACGAGTATAAAAACATTAATTATAATATTGGATACACGTATTTTAAGCTAAAAGAATACGATCAGGCAGGAAATTCATTTCAGGCACAAATAGACAATTCAAAAGAAGATAAAGTTCGTTTGAATGATTCGTATTTACGTTTAGGAGACTGTCGTTTTGTAAATGCAAAATACGCTGCAGCAAATGAAGCCTATGCAAAAGCCATTGAAGCAAAAGGAGTAGATGCTGATTACGCCCAGTTTCAAAAAGCAATTTCTTACGGATTTATGTCTAAAAACGATAAGAAAGTTGATGAGCTGAATAATTTCCTTCAGATGTATAAAAAATCAGAATATCGTGACGATGCTTTGTATGAATTAGGAAATACTTATGTGGCAGAAAAGAAGAACGATCAGGCACTTAAAACCTATGATCAGTTAATTTTAGAATATAAAAACGGTGTTTTTACTTCAAAATCAATTTTAAAACAAGGATTGATTTATTACAACTCAGATCGTGATGATCAGGCTTTAACGAAATTCAAAAAAGTAGCCGCGGAATTCCCAAAAACGCCTGAAGCTTTAGAGGCAGTTTCTACAGCCAGATTGATTTATGTCGATTCAGGAAAAGTAGACGAATATGCAACCTGGGTTCGTACGTTGGACTTTGTAGCTGTTACAGATGCAGAACTGGATAATGATACTTATGATGCCGCTTTTAAACAATACAGCCAAAACAACAGTAAACTGGCTATTACAGGATTTACTGGTTATATCAGTAAATTTTCAACAGGACTTCATTCATTAGAAGCTAATTTTTATTTGGCACAATTGTATTATGCAGAAGGTTCCGAGACGAAATCAGTAACCAATTATCAATACGTAATCGATCAGCCGGGAAGTGAATTTACAGAGCAATCTTTAATGAAATTAGCGCAGATTTATTTAAAAGCAAAAGATTGCGATAAATCAATTCCGGTCTTGAAACGTTTAGATGACGAAGCTGATGCTGCACAAAACAAAAGTTTTGCACAGGCTAACCTGATGAAATGTTACTACGACAAGAAAGATTATGATAACTCGGTTACCTATGCAGACAAAGTATTACAAAATGCAAAAGCTGATGTTAACGTAAAAGCCGATGCGCAAATTATTGTAGCGCGTGCCGCAATGCAAACCGGTAACGAAGACAAAGCTAAAGCCGCTTACGCAAAATTATCTGCAACATCTAAAGGAGAATTAGCAGCAGAAGCGTTGTATTATGATGCCTATTTTAAAACAAAAGAAGGCAAGTTTGATGCTTCGAATGTTTCGGTTCAAAAGTTGGCTAAAAACTATTCGGCTTATAAATATTACGGAGCGAAGAGTTTAGTCTTAATGGCGAAAAACTTCTACGGATTAAAAGACAGTTATCAGGCAACTTATATTTTAGATAATGTAATCAACAATTTCACGGATTATCCCGATGTTGTTGAAGAAGCTAAAAAAGAGTTAGCTGCTATAAAAGTAGAAGAAGCTAAAACGAATTCGTCGATTAATAAGTAAGATTTAAGAAGAAGCAAGAAAATAGAGGCAAGAGAAAAGATTGTAGAGAAAAGATAATAGAGAAGAGAGCAAAGCGAGAAGTCTTTCTTCTATCATCTTGTCTCTTTCTTCTCAAAAAAATAAAGAAAAAAAAATGAGTTTACCTTTTTATATAGTTGATGTTTTTGCTGATAAAAAATATGCCGGTAATCAATTGGCCGTTTTTTTGGATGCAGGAAAATTAAGTTCAGCAGAAATGCAGCAAATTGCCCGCGAAATTAATTTTGCAGAAAGTACTTTTATAACCAGACTGGACAAAGAAAATAATAAAGCTGAGATGAAAATATTTACACCATCTCAGGAGATGCAGTTTGCAGGACATCCGATAATTGGGACTTCGTGGGTTTTAATGAATAAAGTATTTGATAATTCGCCGGAGCATATAAAATTAAATGTTCCAATTGGACCCATTTCAATTCATCAATCTGAAGGTTTGATTTGGTTAAAAGCGGCTCAGCCAAAATTTTGGGATATTTTTTCGAAAGAAGATATCACAGTATTTAGTAACCTGAAAAATCATGATTTTGAGAATCAGTTTCCTATTCAGGAAGTGACAACCGGAAGTGCTTTTGTAATGGTTGGATTAAGCAGTAAAAGAGCGCTGGAAGATTTAGTCTTAGACAAAGATAAAATGAACGATTGGTTGCAAAAGAATTGTAAAACAAGTCACAGAGCTTTATACTTTTATTATTTAGAAGGCTCAAAATTGTTTAGCAGAATGATGTGTATTGAACACAATCAATTGGTAGAGGATGCAGCAACAGGAAGCGCCAGTACATGTTTGCAGGCTTTTTTATTAAAATATCATAAACCTGATTTTGAATTGATTAACTATCAGGGGGATTACATAGGTCGTCCGTCTCAAATTTATTTTAAAGGACGTTTAAAAGATAATGATTTTGATATTCAAATAGGTGGAAAGGCTCAATTTGTTGCAAAAGGAGATTGGGAAGCTTAGTTGAAAGAGAATAGAATAAAGAATAAAGAGAATAGAATAAAGAGAATAGAATATAGATTTTAGAATAAAGAACAAAGAGTTTGAGCAGAATAAAGAGGATTTAGCATAGTCTATTCTCTGTATTCTTTTCTCTATGCTCTCAAAAAAAAGAAATATGAAAATTAATTGCCATAATAAAATCATCATTTTACTAGTATTGTTTGTTGTCCAGCTTTCATTTGCTCAGAAGAAAAAAGAGGAAACTATAGGTACAGAAACGGTAAACGTGGTAAAACCTTATTCGCCAACAATTTCTGATGCTTTTAAAGTTAAGGAAACCCCTTCGCTTGATGACCCAGGAAATCAGCCTAAAGAAACTATTAAATACAGTATTTTGTCAGTTCCTGTGGCTTCTACGTTTACGCCGTCAAAAGGAAAAGCCGAAGGAGTTGAGAAATCAAAAAGAGAAAAATTATTTAATAATTATGCGACTTTAGGAGTTGGAAATTATGGGACATTAAATGCTGAATTATTTGTAAATCAGGATCTGGGAAACAATGATTATGTAGCAGGAATGTTTCGTCACCACTCATCTCAAGGTGGAATTAAAGGGGTAGACCTTAATGATGAGTTTTATGATACAGCATTAAATGTGGGTTATGGTGTAAACAATCGTGATATGTCCTGGAATGTTGATTTAGGATATCAAAATCAATTGTACAACTGGTACGGCTTACCTGTTGAATTTGGTTCGGCTTTAGCAGGACAAACCCGTGATGACTTAATACGAGGAATCAACCCGAATCATTCTTATAATACCATTTCGTTAGGCGGAAATATCGAATTTAATGAAGGGATTTTTAGTAAGATCTCAACTAAGTTTACCCATTTTTCAGATAGTTTTTCATCTTCAGAAAATCGGTTTTACGTAAAACCTTCTTTCAAAGTAGAAGTAATGGATCAATCGATCAACACCAATATTATTGTAGATCATGTTAGCGGATCTTTTGAACATAATTATGCAAGAGATAATACAGAACCTTTAAAATATAGCTTGACTAATTTTGGAATTGAACCAAGTTTTGTAATTCTTGAAAACGACTGGACATTAGAACTAGGAGCCGGATTGTTTTATGGTTTGGATTCTGAAAACAGTGGAAACAAATTTTACATTTATCCAAAAGTAAATGCTTCCTATAAATTAGTGGGTGATTTAATGATTTTCTACACAGGGGTAAATGGTGGTTTGGAGCAAAATTCATACGCTGATTTTGTGACAGATAATCCGTTTTTATCGCCAACATTAAATATGAAACCTACGAATAATCAATATACTGTTTTTGCGGGTTTAAAGGGGAAACTGGCGAACAATATCAATTATAATTTGACAGGTTCTTATCTCAATGAAAAAGATAAAGCGTTGTATAAAGCCAATGATTATACAGAAGACTTCTCCAATCAGAATTATGCTTTCGGAAACTCTTTTGGAGTTGTGTACGATGACGTGAGAACATTTCGTTTTTACGGAGAATTAAAAGCTGATTTTTCAAGAAATGTATCTTTCGGAATCAACGGAACTTTTAATAGTTACAAATATGATGGTATGGAAGCCTGGAATTTACCATCGATGAAAATAAGTTCAAATCTTGATGTAAATATCGCAAAACAATGGTATGCAGGACTGAATGTTTTCTTTGTTGGAGAACGTAAAGACATGCAGTCAAATCTGGATTTAGGAACTGATCCGGTTATTGTTACCTTAAAAAGCTATTTTGATGCCAATGCACATTTAGGATATAAATACAACGAACGTTTGACTTTCTTTTTGAAATTAAACAATATAGGAAATCAGGCTTACGAAAAATGGCTGAATTATCCTGTACAAGGTTTTCAGGTATTAGTAGGAGGAAATTATAAATTTGATTTTTAAGGTTTCCTAACCGCAAAGATCACAAAGAACTTTATCTCACGATACGTTGAGAAAACGCAAAGTTCGCAAAGCTGATTCAATATCTGGCTTTGCGAACTTTGTTTTTATAATTAGTAAAGATTTGTGTAATTCGTGGCGAAAAAAATTGCGACCTTTGCGGTTAAACTTCAATATGGAATTCAAACAAAAAATACATTCACATTACCTGCAAATGGTTCAGGACCGAATAGATGTTTTCAGGGACATGATTTCGGCTTTGACTGAAGATTCTAAAAATGATGCGAAAGGTTCTGCCGGCGATAAGCATGAAACGGCTTTGTCGATGATGCATATTGAGCAGGAGAAACTCACTAATAAACTAAAAGAAGCCATAACCCAAAAAGCGATTTTAGATAAAATTGATACTTCAAAAACAACTGAAAACATTATTTCGGGCAGTTTGGTAAAAGCTAACGGAATTTATTTGTATGTGAGTGTAGCGCTTCCTAAAATTGCAATTGACGGAATCAATGTCATTGCGCTTTCTCCACAATCTCCACTTGGTTCTCATTTAATAGGGAACAAAGTTGGGTTTACTTTTGAAATTAATAAAACGCATTATACTATTGAGAGTGTTGTGTAACTTCTTTTTTTATTTGTAGTCCCTACGGGACCATTTCATTCCATGATTGTTTTTTCTACCCACATTTAATCTCTACGAGATTTACTTGCTCATGCTTTAAATATTGATACTTATTTTTTCTACTAACATTTAATCTCTGTGAGATATACTTGCTTATGCTTTAAATATTGATATTTATTTTTTCTACCCACATTTAATCTCTGTGAGATATACTTGCTTATGCTTTAAATACTGATATTTATTTTTTCTACCCACATTTTAATCTCTGTGAGATATACTTGTTTATGCTTTAAATATTGATATTTATTTTTTCTACTAACATTTAATCTCTACAGGACATACTCCTTTAGGAGTTAAATATTGGTAGAAAAAAGAAGCATCACGTGAGAAAATTGTCCCGTAGGGACTGTACCTGATTATAAATAAAGAAATTCCACGCAATCTTGTCATCCCGAGGAACTAGGGATCTCTGTAAGTAGCTCGACAAAGGTTGCGATTTTGCATGAGGAGTTTCTTGTGGCGATCCCTCGTTCCTCCGGATGACAAACAAGGAGATGAAATTTGCGTGAGGAATGAAAGATTGACGAAAACAATAATTACCAAACCACTTTTCTTATTCTCTTTATGAATCTTTCAATGATTCTTAAATATCATAAAATTTAATTCAAATATCTCTCTAAAATCTTGCATTTTGTCTGTTGGTAAAGCTCAAAATTGAAATTTTCAAGTTCAGGGCTTTTTTTAGGGTTAAAATTTTACATTTTATATGTAAAAACAGTTTTATGGTTTTAAATTATAACTTAAATAAAGATTTATGTTTTTCAATTGTAACCATTAATGCATCTTTGCCTTATCAAAATAAATATAAAAATATAAAAATATAGTTATGTGTGGAATCGTATGTGCCTTTGATCTAAAACAAAAAGCCGAAACATTAAGACCTCAAGTATTAGAAATGTCTAAAATCATTCGTCACCGTGGACCAGACTGGAGTGGTATTTACAGCAATGATAAAGCAATCCTGTCACACGAGCGTTTAGCAATTGTGGATCCGGCTTCAGGAAAACAACCTTTATTTACAGAAGATAAAAAATTGGTTTTGGCTGCAAATGGTGAAATTTACAACCACAGAGAATTGCGTAAACAATTTGAAGGAAAATATAATTTTCAGACTGAAAGTGACTGTGAAGTTATTTTAGCCCTTTACAAAGAAAAAGGACCTCATTTTGTAGATGAAATGAATGGAATCTTCGGATTTGCGATTTATGATGTAGAGAAAGATGAGTATTTTATCGCTCGTGATCATATGGGAATTATTCCATTATATATTGGTTGGGATCAGCACGGAACTTTTTACGTAGCTTCTGAATTGAAAGCTTTAGAAGGATATTGCACAAAAATTGAATTATTTCCTCCGGGACATTATATGACCAGCAAAGACGGTGAATTTGTACAATGGTACAAAAGAGACTGGACAGAGTATGATGCTGTAAAAGATAACGAAACAAGTATTTCTGCTATTAAAGAAGCCCTTGAAGCAGCAGTTCACAGACAATTGATGAGTGATGTTCCTTACGGAGTTTTACTTTCAGGAGGCTTAGATTCGTCTATTACTTCGGCTGTAGCCAAAAAATTTGCGCAAAAACGTATTGAGTCTGATGATACAACAGATGCATGGTATCCGCAATTGCACTCTTTCTCAGTAGGATTAGATGGTTCTCCTGATTTAGCGGCAGCTCAAATTGTGGCTAAGCATATCGGAACCATTCACCACGAAATCAAATTTACAATTCAGGAAGGATTAGATGCTGTTCGTGATGTAATTTACAACTTAGAAACGTATGATGTAACGACTGTAAGAGCGTCAACTCCAATGTGGTTAATGGCAAGAGTTATTAAGTCAATGGGAATCAAGATGGTATTGTCGGGTGAAGGTGCAGATGAGTTGTTTGGAGGTTATTTATACTTTCATAAAGCGCCAAACGCAAGAGAATTTCACGAAGAAAACGTTCGTAAATTAGGTAAACTACACATGTACGATTGTTTACGTGCCAACAAAAGTTTAGCAGCTTGGGGGATCGAAGGTCGTGTGCCTTTCTTGGATAAAGAATTTATGGACGTGGCGATGAGAATCAACCCGCAAGATAAAATGATCAATAAAGAACATCCAATGGAAAAATGGGTAGTTCGTAAAGCTTTTGAAGATATGTTACCGGAAAGTGTTGCCTGGAGACAAAAAGAGCAATTTTCTGATGGAGTAGGATACAGCTGGATTGATACTTTGAAAGAAGTGGTAGCCAAAGAAGTTTCAGACGAGCAATTGGCAAATGCGAAATATAAATTTCCGTTGCAAACGCCAACTTCTAAAGAAGAATATTACTATCGTTCTATCTTTGCTGAACATTTCCCAAGTGATGCAGCTGCTTTATGTGTGCCTCAGGAGGCAAGTGTGGCTTGTAGTACAAAAATCGCTTTAGAGTGGGATGAAGCTTTCAAAAACATGAACGATCCTTCAGGAAGAGCAGTAGCAAGCGTGCATGATGACGCTTATGCAAAAGCATAAATAGGAATTTTTAGAATTAGTATATATTATTTTTCCGAAAGACGTTCTCATTCCTGAGAACGTTTTTCTTGTCTAATAATGTTAAATTATATTATTTCAGCTACTTAAAATATTTTTTTGGTAATTATTTGACTTTCATTTTTTATATTTGGCATTCGTTGAAATAAAGTTAAATTTTTAATATTGTAATTCAATTATTACAGAAAAGCCAAAAATAATATTTAGTTTAGCTGAAATTTATAAGAATGCAACGCATAAATGGTTATCTAGATAATTGGTACCCAAAAATAAAATAATAAAAAATTAGAATAGTATGTCTGGATTATTAGCCGTTATTGGTAAAGGAAAAGACCCGCAACTCGTAAAAGAGCTTTCTACAAGAATGTCGCATCGTGGTCCTGATGAAAGTGATTTGCATATTATGGAAAATGGCAGCATAATTTGTCATGAAAGTTTGTCGATTATCGATTTGAAATCAGGAAAGCAACCTATTCAGGGCACGAATAAAGCCTGGATGGTACATGATGGAGAAATCTACAATTATCAGGAATTAAAAGATACGGTTTTAAAAGATCACACCTTCAGGACAAAATCAGATTCAGAAGTAATCGTGCATTTGTACGAAGAATTTGGATATAAGTTTTGTAATATGCTTGATGGTGACTTTGCTTTTGTGATCATTGACGGTGATAATTATATTGCAGCCAGAGATGCAGTTGGTGTTAAACCTTTGTATTATGGTTTGGATGAAAGAGGAAGAATTTATTTTGCCTCAGAGATGAAATCAATTTCAGATCAGTGTAAATCATTTTCAACTTTTCCTCCCGGTCACTATTATACAGGTAAAACAGGTTTTGTAAAGTATTACAATCCGGAATATGAAGATTATTCAAAGGCGAATCAGGCACTCGATTTAGATTTAATCCGTCAAACATTAATCAACGCAACCCGTAAACGTTTAATGAGTGAAGTTCCTGTAGGAGTACTCCTTTCAGGAGGATTAGACTCGTCATTGACATCTGCAATTGCAGCTCGGCTATTAAAAGAAAGTGGTAAAAAACTACACTCATTCTCTATCGGTTTAGATACTGATTCACCGGATAATATTGCAGCAAGAAAAGCAGCTGAATTTTTGGGTACAGAACATCATGAAGTACATTTTACCGTAGCACAGGGTGTTGCTGTTTTAGAAAAAATAATTTATCATATTGAGACTTATGATATCATTTCGGTAAGAGCCAGTGTGCCTATGTATTTGTTGTCACAGGCAATACTTGAGCAAGGTGTAAAAGTAATTCTTTCAGGAGAAGGTGCTGATGAAGTTTTTGGTGGTCATTTGTATTTTAGAAATGCCCCGTCGACAGAAGAATTTCAAAAAGAAACGATTGAGAGGGTTCAGAAATTATTTACTGCCGATTTGTTACGTGCCGATAAATCAACAATGGCAAATGGCATTGAAACCAGGGTTCCGTTTTTAGATAAGCAATTCTTAGATGCTACAATTCGAATTAAACCAGAAGAAAAACAGCCAAAAACCTATGACGGTATCGAGAAATATATTTTAAGAAAAGCTTTTGATACACCTGAAAATCCTTATTTGCCAACAGAAGTTTTATGGAGGCAAAAAGAGCAGTTTTCTGATGGGGTGGGATATAATTGGATCGATGAATTAATTGAGTATTGTGCGACACAGGTTTCAGATGAACAATTGGCAGGAGCAAATGCGGAGTTTCCGTATAATTCACCAACAACAAAAGAAGCGTATTTATACAGATCCATTTTTCATAAATTCTATCCACAAATAAGCGCAGCCCAAACGGTTAGAAAATGGATACCGAAATGGCAGGAGAATCAGGATCCAAGCGGAAGAGCTAATGCTGCTCACTTAGAAGGTAATTTTGAGGATACAAAGTCCCGTATGGCAGTTTAATGATTGGAAAAATTTCAAAATAGAAAATCTAAATTTCAAATTTGTACTAAATTATATAGAATCCGAAAAGATATTTTTTAAATGTTCTTTTCGGTTTTTTTTATATTATTCCTATTTTTAGAATTTGGAATCTAAGAAAATTAGAATTTAAAGTTGTCTTTTAAGTTTATTTTTTGATTTTTCAGACAATTGTGTTAATAACTTAAGTGCTTTAAGTTGGATTTTAACGGATATATAATTTGCGTTTTTATATATTTGCGTGTTAGACAATAATTACATTTTTTAGAATAAATTATATGAGCGAAGAAATCAAGAAGAACAATTATTCAGCAGATAGTATTCAGGCATTAGAAGGAATGGAGCACGTAAGAATGCGTCCATCGATGTATATTGGAGATGTGGGAGTTCGAGGGCTACATCATTTGGTTTATGAGGTTGTTGATAACTCTATTGATGAGGCGATGGGAGGACATTGTGATACTATTGGTGTTGCAATAAACGAAGATGGTTCAGTAACAGTTGAAGATAACGGTCGTGGTATTCCAGTTGATTTACATAAAAAAGAAGGAGTTTCTGCACTGGAGGTAGTAATGACCAAAATTGGTGCCGGAGGTAAATTTGATAAAGATTCTTATAAAGTTTCCGGAGGTTTGCACGGTGTTGGGGTTTCAGTTGTAAATGCTCTTTCGGTTCATATGAAATCGACTGTTTTTAGAGACGGTAAAATCTACGAGCAGGAATATGAAAGAGGAAAATCAATGTATCCGGTTAAACAAATTGGAGAAACAGATAAAAGAGGTACACGTCAGACTTTTTACCCGGATGATACCATCTTTACTCAGACTATAGAATTCTCTTATGATACTTTGTCAGCTCGTATGCGTGAGCTTTCTTTCCTAAATAAAGGAATTACAATCACATTTACGGATAAAAGAGAAGTAGATGAAAAAGGAGAGTTCAAAAGCGAAGTTTTTCATTCTGACGAAGGTCTTAAAGAATACATTCGTTATTTAGACGGTAACCGTGAGCCAATTATCTCTCACGTAATCAGCATGGATCACGAAAAAGGTGAAATTCCGGTAGAGGTTGCCTTAATTTATAATACAAGTTACACAGAGAATATTTTTTCTTATGTAAACAATATTAATACACACGAAGGAGGAACACATTTACAAGGTTTTAGAAGTGGTTTGACAAGGACCCTTAAAAAATACGCTGATGCTTCCGGGATGTTGGATAAATTGAAATTTGAAATTTCGGGAGATGACTTCCGTGAAGGGTTAACGGCTATTATTTCGGTAAAAGTCGCTGAGCCACAATTCGAAGGACAAACCAAAACAAAGCTTGGAAACAGAGAAGTAGTTTCTCCGGTTTCTCAGGCCGTTGGAGAAATGTTAGAGAATTATTTGGAAGAAAATCCAAATGATGCCCGTATCATTATTCAAAAAGTAATTTTGGCTGCCCAGGCCCGTCATGCGGCTAAAAAAGCCCGTGAAATGGTACAGCGTAAAACCGTTATGGGTGGCGGTGGATTACCGGGAAAACTTTCAGATTGTTCTGAACAGGATCCGGCAAGATGTGAGGTTTACCTTGTCGAGGGAGATTCGGCTGGTGGAACAGCAAAACAAGGTCGTGACCGTAATTTTCAGGCGATTTTACCATTACGTGGTAAGATCCTGAATGTCGAGAAAGCGATGCATCATAAAGTATTCGAAAACGAAGAGATTCGTAACATCTTTACCGCTTTAGGAGTTACCGTGGGTACTGCAGAAGACAGTAAAGCATTAAATCTTGAAAAACTAAGATATCATAAAGTAATCATCATGTGTGATGCCGATGTCGATGGTAGCCACATTTCTACCTTAATATTAACATTCTTCTTCCGTTTCATGAAAGAACTTATCGAAGAAGGGCACGTTTATATCGCAGCTCCGCCATTATACCTGGTGAAAAAAGGAAATAAAAAAGAATATGCCTGGAATGATGTTCAACGTGATCAGGCCAACGAAAGAATGGGAGGAAGTGCCGGTATTCAACGTTATAAAGGTCTTGGAGAGATGAATGCTGAACAGTTGTGGGAAACAACAATGGATCCAAACTTCAGAACTTTACGTCAGGTAACTATTGATAGTCTGGCAGAAGCCGACAGGGTTTTCTCCATGTTAATGGGAGATGAAGTTCCGCCACGTAGAGAATTTATCGAGAAAAATGCAGTGTACGCTAATATCGATGCATAATAATATTTGATCATCAATTCGTTTAATTGTTTAAATTTACTTAAACGATTAAACGAATTGTCGATTTATAAAATAAACAAATTAATTAATAACCGATAAAGTATAAAATATGAAAGTTACCATTGTAGGAGCAGGAAATGTTGGAGCTACATGTGCAGATGTTATTTCTTATAGAGGAATTGCAAGCGAAGTAGTATTGTTGGATATTAAAGAAGGTTTTGCCGAAGGGAAAGCATTGGATATTATGCAATGTGCGACAAATACAGGTTTTAATACTAAAGTATCTGGCGTTACCAACGATTATTCTAAAACTGCCGGAAGTGATGTAGTGGTTATTACATCAGGGATTCCAAGAAAACCAGGAATGACACGCGAAGAATTGATTGGTATAAATGCAGGAATTGTAAAGACAGTTGCTGAAAATGTATTGAAATTTTCTCCCGACACTATAATAGTTGTAGTTTCAAATCCAATGGATACGATGACGTATTTGGCTTTAAAATCTACAGGATTGCCAAAAAACAGAATTATTGGTATGGGAGGGGCTTTAGATAGTTCCCGTTTCAGGACTTATTTGTCTTTAGCTTTAGATAAACCTGCAAATGATATTTCAGCAATGGTTATTGGAGGTCATGGTGATACAACAATGATTCCTTTAACGCGTCTGGCATCTTATAATGGAATTCCGGTAACCGAATTTCTTTCAGAAGAAGTATTGCAAAAAGTAGCTGCTGATACTATGGTAGGAGGAGCAACCCTTACAGGTCTTTTAGGGACATCAGCATGGTATGCGCCAGGGGCTTCTGTTGCTTTTTTAGTAGATAGTATTTTGAATGATCAGAAGAAAATGATTGCATGTTCTGTTTTGGTTGAAGGAGAATACGGACAAAATGATATCTGTATAGGAGTGCCATGCATAATTGGTAAAAATGGAGTAGAGGAAATTCTGGCCATCAAATTAAACGACCAGGAGAAAGCTTTGTTTGCTAAAAGTGCAGATGCAGTCAGAGGCATGAATGATGCTCTAAAATCGATTTTAGTATAACGAATTTCGTAAAAAAAGGAAAAGGCTGCACTTTTGCAGTCTTTTTTTTGAGATTAATTAATAAATAAATTGGTTAATCTTTTCGTTAATTATATATTTGCTCGGTTTAAAAAAAATGTTGTAATTCGTGATCTCGATTTTTTAGTTTTAAAAACTCATATCAGGGCTTATTTTATGGGACTTTAAAACAAAAACAAACTTTAAAACATAATTAATTTTTAGTAATAATGCAGAATAAAGGACTTATTAAATTTTTCGCAATTCTATTTGCATTGGTAAGTATTTACCAACTCTCTTTCACTTTTGTGGCAAATAATGTCAAAAGTGAGGCTAAAGCTTTTGCAGGAGATAATCCTGACAAGGAATTAAAATACTTAGATTCTATTGGTAAAGAAAAAGTGTATAATCTTGGGTTTACGGATTTTACTTATAATGAAGTAAAAAACAAACAACTTAACAAAGGTCTTGACTTAGAGGGAGGAATCAACGTGATTCTTCAGATTTCTATTAAAGACGTGTTGAAAGGATTAGCAAACAATTCTAAAAACCCGGTATTTAATAAATCATTAGCTGATGCGAGTGCAAATTTAGAAGGAAATAAAACCTATTTAAATAAGTTTTTTGATGCTTTTGAAGCGAATTCAAACGGAACTGTAAAATTGGCTTCGCCTGATATCTTTGCAAACAGAAGTTTACAAGGAGAAGGTGGTATCGATTTTCAAATGTCTGATGCACAAGTTCAAAAAGTAATTAAAAGAAAAGTTGATGAGTCTGTTGAAAGTGCTTATAAAGTATTAAGAGAGCGTATCGATAAATTTGGTGTTACACAACCAAACATTCAAAAATTAGGAGAAACAGGAAGAATTTTAGTAGAGCTTCCTGGTGCTAAAGATGTTGACAGGATTAAAAAATTATTAGGAGGAAAAGCGCAATTAGAGTTTTGGGAAACTTTTAAAATTGAAGAAGTTGGTAACTTTTTAGTAGCGACTAACGAAGCATTGAAAAAGACTGAAATCAAAAAAACAGAAACTAAAACTGTTGCTAAAGATTCATTGAATGCATTATTAACCGATACTACTAAAGATTCAGTTGATACTAAAAAAGGGAACAACCCATTATTTGACAAAATGTTAGGTCAGGGTGGTGGACCGGTTTTAGGTTATTTTGCTCCAAAAGATACTGCTGTTGTAAACGGGTATTTTAAAAGACCGGAAATCAGAATTTTATTGGCTGCTGACCAACACAATGCAAAATTTGTGTGGAGTAAACCAACTACTATAAAAGATGCAAAAGGAAAAGAAATTGAAGCAGTAGAATTATATGCTTTAAAAGGAAACAGAGATAATGTACCTGCGATGAGCGGAGGTGTTGTTACTGATGCAAAAGATACTTTTGACCAATTAGGTAAACCAGCTGTTTCTATGCAAATGAACAGTCAGGGTGCTAAAGTTTGGGAAGAATTAACAGGAAGAGCTTTTTCTCAAAAAAGCTATATTGCTATTGTTCTTGATAATATCGTGTATTCTGCTCCTGGGGTTACCAGCGGGCCAATTGCAGGAGGAAGATCTGAAATTACAGGATCTTTTGATGTAGCTGAAACTAAAGATTTAGCGAACATATTAAATGCGGGTAAATTACCGGCTTCTGCTGACATTATTCAATCAACTGTTGTAGGGCCATCTTTAGGTCAGGCTGCAATTGATGCAGGAACTATTTCATCTGTATTAGGATTTTTATTAGTTTGTTTATGGATGGTATTCTATTATGGTAAAGCAGGTTGGTATGCTAACCTTGCCTTATTGTTAAACTTACTATTCTTATTCGGAATTATGGCAAGTTTTGGTTTTGTATTAACATTGCCGGGTATTGCAGGTATCGTTTTAACATTAGGTACAGCGGTAGATGCTAATATTATTATATATGAAAGAGCAAAAGAAGAATTACGTGAAGGTAAATCATTGTCAGAAGCTGTTTTAGCATCTTACGGATGGCACGGAGCAATGCGTTCTATTATTGATGCAAACGTAACTCACGTTTTAACCGGTGCGATCTTATTTATTTTTGGAACAGGGCCAATTAAAGGTTTTGCTTTAACATTGCTTATTGGTATCGTAACTTCATTGTTTACTTCAATCTTTATTGCAAGAATCTTTATTGATAAAAACATTGCAGGAAAAGCAGACTTAACGTTCTCTACAAACATTACTAAAAACTGGTTTACTAATTTCCACTTTGACTTTATTAAAATCAAAAAAATCACTTACATCTTCTCTTCGATTGTAGTTATTGTAAGTTTAACTTCTATCTTCTTTGTTAACGGATTAGATGAAGGTGTTGATTTTGTTGGAGGAAGAACATTCCAGGTTAAATTTGAAAAAGCAGTAGATGCTACTGTGATTTCAGATGAATTATCTGCTGCTTTTGGAACTCCGGTTGAAGCTAAAATTTTAGGTGATGATGATCAGTTAAAAATTACAACAAAATACAAAATCAAAGAAGATGGAGTAGCTGTTGATGAAGAAGTGAATCAAAAATTATACAAAGCATTAGAGAAATATTTCCCTAACGTTACTTATGATAAATTCACGAATACTTTTGACGGTAAAAAAGTAGGAGTTTTACAATCTTCTAAAGTTGGAGCTTCTATCTCTGAAGATATTAAGACAAACTCATACTGGGCAGTCCTTGGTGCAATGGCAGCTATTTTCTTATACTTAATGGTTTCTTTCCGTAAATGGCAATATTCATTAGGAGCAATCGCAGCTGTAGCGCATGACGTTATCTTTGTATTAGGAATCTACTCTTTATGTTATAAATTCATGCCTTTCCACATGGAAATGGATCAGCACTTTATTGCTGCAATTCTTACCGTTATTGGATACTCGATGAATGATACTGTAATTGTATTTGACAGAATCAGAGAGTTTATCATTGGAAACCGTAAAGGAAGTTTTGAAGATATCGTAAATGCTTCTATTAATACTACATTATCAAGAACGCTGAATACTTCATTAATGATGATCATTGTGTTATTAACGATGTTTATCTTTGGTGGAGAGTCAATTAGAGGATTCATCTTTGCTATGTTAATTGGTATTGTTGTAGGTACTTACTCTTCATTATTTATCGCAACACCGGTATTGGTTGATTCGATTTCAAGTGATGAAAAACATACAATTGAAGACAAACATAATAAAGTATAATTACAAGCTTATATAATAAAAAAGATCCAACGAAAGTTGGGTCTTTTTTTTGTGCTATATTTAAATCCGTAAAAAATATTTAAGAAGAAAAAATTACTACTGTTTTTAGTTTTTTGTAAGGCATGTTTGTGTTGCGCGACAAGATAAAAAGGATGGCTTTACTATATTGTAACTTTGGATTTAGTAGTTGATTCAATAATGATGAAGAGTACATCTGAAACAGAGTCAGTGTTTGTTGGTTTTGCTTTTACTGATGTTTTGGCACATGGCTCTACAGCTAAAATTAACCAATTCAGGTTTGATATTCGTTCAGGTTTCCATCATGTTTCTAATACAGGCTGAATAGCGAAAATACAGGTTATGGCGCTAAAAATATCGAATCGGGTATTCGATACTGTTTATAAAAAGAAAAGCCCAATATCGTTGCGATATTGGGCTTTCTTTATTTGGAATAAGATTTTAAGAAGTTGCTAAAGGATTTCTTTGTGCTCTGATAATAAAGAAAAGTCCAATAATTATAAAGGGTATGCTTAACCATTGTCCTGTCGAGAAGATGCCTAATTCATTCTCAAAACCGCCCTGGCTTTCTTTTACAAATTCTACGATAAAACGTACTACGAATAAAAGAACAAGGAACGATCCGAATAATAAACCTGATTTTAGTCTTGCATTCGTTTTCCAGTATAAGAAGAATAAAATAGCAAAGACAAAAATATAAGCAATACCTTCATATAATTGTGTTGGATGTCTTGCAGGGACTTCTGCTAAAAAATTAGCAAATATTGGTTCTGTGGCAATCGCATTATAAGCGTCTTTAGGATTTGCAATCCCTGTTTTTTGTACAGCTTCAGCCTTGCTGAATTGATCGTGTAAAAAACGAATTCCAAAAGCAGAGTCAGTTTCTTTTCCGATGATTTCAGAATTGAAAAAATTTCCGAGACGGACAAAAATGGCGCCACTGGCAACCGGAATTACGACACGGTCTAAAATCCATAATAACGGACGTTTTAAGATCTTTTTACTGTAATAATACATGGCAACGATAATTGCAATTGCTGCACCATGGCTAGCTAGTCCCTGAAAACCGGTAAATTCGAATTTAGGTTCAAAACGAACAGGTAAAAAGATTTCAAGCAAGTGATTTCTAAAATATTCCCAATCGTAAAAAAAGACATGTCCTAAGCGGGCTCCTATTAAAGTAGCTAAAACAGTCCAGACAAATAAAGAATCTAATTTGTCAAGTGATTCGTTTTCGCGTTCGAAGATCTTCTTCATTATAAACCAGCCTAATCCAAAAGCAATTACGAACATTAAGCTGTAATAACGAATCATAAAAAATCCTAAATCGATTCCTTCTGACGGATTCCAAATGACATTTACGGAGTGTGACATATATTAAATTGTTTTTTTGTTTGGTAAAAATAAATATTAAAAGCAGAGATCCTCTTTATAAAAAGTTAATGTTTATGTGAACATTTCTTTTCGGGAACAGGGTCATAACCGGTTCTTCCCCATGGATGGCAACTCAAAATTCGTTTCATTCCAAGGTAGCCGCCATAAAATAATCCATGAGTTTGCAGCGCCTGAATCATATAAGTCGAGCAGGTGGGCTCAAATCTGCAACTTGCCGGTGTAAATGGCGAAATAGCGGTTTGATAAAAGCGAACTAATAAAACAAATGGAGTAATTACTTTCATGATTTATTAGGAAATGAATTGATTAAATTGAAAAGCTGGTACCTTCTTTTCCGTCTTTTAACTGAATGCCTAAAGCAATCAACTGATCACGGATTTGATCTGAAAGAGCAAAGTTTTTGTCAGCTCTCGCCTGATTTCTCATTTGAATTAAGAGCTCAATTGCGCCATTTAATTTTTCTGTTGTTCCTGCGTCGTTTTGAGAAATTTTATTGTTAATTCCTAAAACATCAAATAAAAAATCAGAAAATGTTTTGGCTAGCAAGTTAATGTCTTCCAGAGTTAATGTTTCAGCTCCATCGTTTACTAAGTTGATATATCGTGCCCCTTCAAACAGCTGAGCAATTAGAATAGGGGTATTAAAATCATCATTCATTGCATCGTAGCAATTTTGTCTCCAGGAAGCAATATTCAAAGATGAAGAATTACCTGGTTTTAAGGATGAAGCTAACTTATAAGATTCCATTAAGCGGTGATATCCTTTTTCACTTGCCATCATTGCATCGTTAGAAATGTCCAACACACTGCGGTAATGCGCCTGAAGGAAACAAAAACGAACAATATTAGGTTCAAATGGCTTTTCGAAAAAGGTATTGTCACCTTTAACTAATTCCATTGGCAGAATATAGTTTCCGGTAGATTTGCTCATTCGCAATCCGTTCATCGTAAGCATATTGGTGTGCATCCAGTAATTTACCGGAGACTCGCCATTACATGCTTTTCCTTGTGCAACCTCACATTCATGATGAGGGAATTTTAAATCCATCCCGCCTCCATGAATATCAAATTTATCGCCTAAATATTTGGTGCTCATGGCGGTACATTCTAAATGCCAGCCAGGAAAACCTTCACCCCAAGGTGAATTCCAACGCATGATATGTGCGGGAGATGCATTTTTCCAGAGCGCGAAATCTTGTGGATTTTTCTTTTCATTTTGTCCGTCTAAATCTCTGGTATTTGCAAAAAGCTCATCAATATTTCGATTGCTTAGTTCGCCATATTTCATTCCTTTTTCGTTATAAGCAAATACATCAAAATAAACAGATCCGTTGCTTTCATATGCGAAGCCTAATTCAATTAGCTTTTGAGTCAATTCTATTTGCTCTAAAATGTGACCTGTAGCCGTTGGTTCAATAGTAGGTGGTAGAAAATTAAATGTATCCAGCACTTTATGAAAATCAACAGTGTATTTCTGTACGATCTCCATTGGTTCTAATTTTTCTAAGCGGGATTGCTTTACGAAACGATCGTTATCAATATCCCCGTCATCAGTTAAATGTCCTGCATCAGTAATATTTCGAACATAACGAACTTTATAATTAAGGTGTAAAAGATACCTGAATATGACGTCAAAAGACATAAAAGTTCTAACATTTCCCAAGTGTACATTACTGTAAACTGTAGGTCCGCAAACATACATTCCGATATTTCCTTCATGTATAGGATTGAAATTCTCTTTCTCGCCGGAAAGTGTGTTATGTACTTTTAAAGATTGACTTTTATATAAAGGCATATTTAATTTGTTGTTTAATCGTGATTTTGTTTAATCGTTTAATCGGTTTGTCTTATGTGCTTATTCTTTTGAAAGATAATACTTTTTTAGATTATTGATCTGATTGCAAATTTTTTCAATTTTCTCACGAGATTCTATGTAATCAATATCGGATATATAGTTTAAATCTTTTGAAATAATTAAATGATTTAAAGTTTCCATTGCAGACGAATAGGAGATTGTTAAAAAATGAGCTTTATCTTTGTTTGTTTTTCTCGAAGTTCCTTCTGCAATATTTGTAGCAATCGAAGCAGAACTTCTTTTAATTTGAGAAGTTATTCCGAATAATTCATTTGATGGAAAATTACTAGTTAATTTGTAAATATCCAAAATAAAAATTCTGGAATTTTGCCAGACTTCTAACTTTTCAAACGAAAATGTATACATGTGTTTTGGTTTAACTGTTTGATTTGTTTAATCGTTTAATCGAAATTAAGAATTACTATAAACGATTAAACAAATTAACGATTTACCGATTAAACTAAAATTGAGTGTCTAATTTAATATAGTCTAAAAATTCTCTTTTAGTTTGAGGATCTTTGAACTTTCCACCAAATTCAGATGTTACAGTACTGCTTTCGATATCTTTAATTCCTCTTGAATTTACGCAAAGGTGTTTCGCATCGATAACACAGGCAACATCTTGGGTACCTAAAGCTTTTTGTAATTCCTGAACTATTTGCATGGTTAAACGCTCCTGAACCTGGGGTCTTTTGGCGTAATATTCTACAATTCGGTTCATTTTAGATAAACCAATAACTCTACCGCTTGAAATATAAGCAACATGAGCGCGTCCGATGATTGGTAATAAATGGTGCTCACAGGTAGAATAAACCGTAATGTTTTTCTCTACCAGCATTTCTCCGTATTTGTAATTATTGTCGAAAGTTGAAGCTTTTGGCTGTTTTGAAGGATTTAGGCCACCAAAAATCTCCTTTACAAACATTTTTGCTACCCGGTTTGGAGTGCCTTTTATGCTGTCGTCAGTCAAATCCATTCCAAGAGTTTGAAGAATGTTTTCGACATCTTTTTTTATTTTTTCTATTTTTTCGTCATCACTTAAATCAAAAGCATCCTGTCTTACAGGGTTTTGTGCGTTGCTGCTAAAATGATTGTCTCCTATTTCGTCTAAAAAATCTTCGTTGTTTATCATTAAAAACTACTATTATAATGGGTATATCTTTTTAAGGCGGTAAAGATAATTAATAAAAAGCAAACCTTTTCTATCGTTTTTACTATTTAATTGTCTGTTTTTGGATATAATTTAAATTAAAACCAAATGGCTATTTTTTTAAAATACAAAAGACAATAACATAGCACGTTATTGTCTTTTGAAGTTTGGAATTTTGTTGTTTTATTATTTTTTGTTGTAAACTAAAAGGGCTTCTTTTAAAATGTTTACAGCGGTAATCAAATCTTTTTTGTTTAATACATACGCAATCCGAACCTGATTTAAGCCCATTCCCGGAGTAGAATAAAATCCGGCAGCAGGAGCGACCATGACAGTTTCGTTATTAAGGTCATAGCTTTCTAAAAGCCATTGAGCAAAATCATCTGCATTCTCAATAGGCAATTGTGCTATACAGTAAAAAGCACCTTTTGGTTTGGTAACAATGACGCCTTCTATTTTATTTAGTTCCGTAATTAAAGTATCTCTGCGTTCTTTATATTCTGAAATTACTTCGTCGAAATAACTTTGCGGAGTGTCAATAGCAGCTTCACAGGCAATTTGCTCGATTGTTGGCGGGCTCAAACGTGCTTGTGCAAACTTCATAACTGTTGCCAGGACCTCTTTATTTTTGGTAACCAGACAGCCAATTCTGGCGCCACACATACTGTAACGTTTTGAAACAGAATCAACCATGATTACATTTTGCTGTACGTCTTCAAGATTCATAACAGAATAATGAACATCATCTCCATCATATAAAAACTCACGATAAACCTCGTCAGCGATTAAATACAAATCATGTTTTTTGATTAAGCCGGCCAGTTGTTTTATCTCAGCTTCTGAATATAAATAACCCGTTGGATTACCAGGATTACAAATTAATATCGCTTTGGTTTTTGGTGTAATTAATTTTTCAACATCTTCAATACTTGGCAATGCAAATCCAGTTTCGATTGTTGATATTACAGGGATTACAGCTGCACTTGTAGATGATGCAAAGGCATGATAATTAGCATAAAAAGGTTCCGGAATAATAATTTCATCTCCCGGATCTGTAATTGTGGCTAATGCAAACAACAAGGCTTCAGAGCCACCAGTAGTAATAATGATGTCTTCTGAGTTAACATTTACATTTTGACGTTGGTAAAATTTCGCTAATTTTTTTCTATAACTTTCATATCCGGCTGACGGACTGTATTCTATAAGAGTTAAATCAATATTTTTTACCGCCTCGATGGCCACTTCGGGTGTCTTGATATCCGGTTGACCAATGTTTAAGTGATACACTTTTTTCCCTTTTTGTTTTGCAGCATCTGCAAAAGGAGCAAGTTTACGTATCGGTGATTCGGGCATGTTTCTGCCTTTGTGAGAAATTGTTGGCATGAGTTTTATTATTGAAGTGCAAATTTGCATTTTTTTTTCGAATTTAACGTAAACATTACAGGTACTTATTAAAATGTAACAATTATCAATATTTTTAGTAATTTTATCATAAAATATTATCAATGAAAAAATATTTTATGTTGTTTTTTGGGCTTTTGACAGCTTTTTCACTTCACGCACAAGGTGATTTCCTGATCGAACGCCATGCTTCTAAGGTCACTATTCCTTTTAAATTGATTAATAATCTCGTTTTTATTCCCATTAAAGTAAACGGAATAGAATTAAATTTCCTGTTAGATTCCGGTGTAGAAGAAACGATTTTATTTAGTATGGAAGAAAAGCAGGAAGTTAGTTTTAATAATGTCCAGAAGATAAAACTGAGAGGATTAGGAAGTGAAGAAGAAATAGAAGGACTAAAATCGACAAACAATACCCTGGAAACGCATGGTTTAAAATCGAGTAATCATTTGCTCTATATTATTTTAGATCAGAATTTTAATTTGTCATCACATATTGGAATTCCGGTAAATGGAATTATTGGCTATAAATTTTTTAAAAACAATCTGGTTGAAATCAATTATCAAAAAAAGAAAATTGTTGTTCATCAAAATAATGAAGGGGTAAGGGCTAAACTGAGCCGAAAATTCAAGTCGATCCCTATTACAATCGAAAGATCCAAGCCTTATATTTATGCGACAGCTGTTGTTGATACGGTTGCTGTCCCCGCAAAATTACTGATAGATATTGGCAATAGTGATGCTTTTTGGATTTTTGAAAATGATAAAATAAAACTCCCTAAAAAGAATTTTCCTGATTTTTTAGGAAAAGGTTTTAGTGGGGATATCGAAGGGCATCGTGCCAAAATTGATAAATTTTCGATAGATGAGTTCAATTTCAAAAAACCAATCGTCTCTTTTCCGGATTCGAATTCGATACGAAATGTAAAGATGGTCCCGGGGCGTATAGGTTCTATTGGAGGAGAAGTTTTAAAACGATTTACAGTGGTTTTAGATTATGCAGATGAAAAATTATACCTTAAAAAAAACAGTAAATTTTCAGAACCTTTTACTTATAATAAAAGCGGTATCACGATTCAGCACAATGGCCTGCAATGGGTTCAGGAAACAGTTCATTTAGAAACTGTAAAAGTAGCGACCTCAATAGAAGAGTCGGGTTACAATGATAAGAAAGACGGTAATTTCAGGTATAAGTTTTCTTTAAAACCCGTCTATGAAATTGTCAATATCCGTAAAAATTCAGCAGCAGAAAAATGCGGATTATTGAAAGGGGATATTATTGTAAGCATCAATAATGCTGTTCCTTATAAATATTCGTTGCAACAAATAAATACACTTTTAAAATCAGAAGAAGATATCTGGATAAATTTAGAAGTCGAACGAAAAAGTTTGATTTTAAAGTTCAGATTCAAGCTTGAAGATGAATTGTAAATATTTGATCTGCAATTAGATAAAACTTTAAACAGAATTACCAATTATTGCCTTTTTTTTAAGCGGTATTAATTTTTGTGAAAATTTAACTATTAAAAACGTGTTTTTTGTTTAATGAACGTTATTATTTTATTATGTTTATAAAAAAATAAGAGTTCATGATTAAAAATTACGCCAATTTCTTACAATTTGTATTGTTTTGTGTTTTTTTATCAGTTTTACCTTCACAAATTCATGCACAATGTGCAGGAACTGATGGAAGTAGAGTAATTTGTGATATTGAAAATCTGGGTTATGAGTCGATTTCACTTTTTCCTTTATTGGGCGGAAGTCCAACTCCCGGAGGAACCTGGTCAGACGATAGCGGCTCAAAAGGATTGGATAAAGCAACAGGAATTTTAAACGGACATTTAATCCGTAGCGGGGGTACTTTTCAATATACGTATACCGCTCCTGCAGTTGCAGGTTGTACGGTAAAAACTGCAAAAGTTTATATTACAATTGGTGCATTTTCGGGGAATCCCGCTCCTTACGCTACCAAATGTACAGGCGACAAGACATTCAATCTTTTTTCGGCATTTAATAGTACCGTTATGGGGCCTCATTTAAATGGAACTTGGACAAATACTGCAACTGGCAAAGTCGTATCTTCTACAATTGATATTAGTGGGTTAGTAGGAAACTTTCAATATACTTACACAGTGCCACCGGTATTGGCTTGTTCGTCATTGCCAAAGTCATCAACCATAATTTTATCCGTTTTTAGAACACCTGAGCCCGGAATTCCAGATGATCTGACTTTGTGCGGAACTACTGATTTAGCTCCATATACTAATTTAGATTTAAATACCCGGCTTACTGGAGCGGATCCCGGAGGTGTATGGCATGGTTTCGGAATTACAACTCCTGAAGATCATAATGTTAACCTTCAGGAAGTATTTGATAGCTACGGACCGGGAGATTATATTTATAATTATACAGCGTCATCAGATGATGGTCCTTGTCCGGACCAGACAGTAAGTGTAACAATTACATTAGAAAAAAGACTTGATTTTACCGGAGCACAATTGGTAATCGATTCTGATATTTGCGAAAATGAAATTCCTACAGCAACTTATTCAGCAAAAATAACGCAGGGCCCCGAGGCTATTCCTAATGGAGAATATAAAGTTACTTTTAGTGTTTCCGGTCCAAATGGCGGAGTCGAAACAATAAAGGCAAACTTTATAAACGGTGTCATTACTTTTCCGGTTAAATCTTCTTATTTTAGTCAGGTAGGTAAATTTACTATTAACATTATAAACATCGTTGCTACAGCAAGTAAAGAAGCTTGTGTAAATGTCATTAATAATTTAACTGATGATTTAAACATTTATGCGTTACCTCATTTAGACGGAGCTGTATTGACCGCAGGTCCCGTATGCCAGAATAAAAGTGCAACGGTTCAAATTTCAAATGCATCTCAACTGGCTGACGGAAACTATACTATTGTTTATAATATAACAGGAGATAATTTCGCAACAGGAGAAACAGCCAGTATAACTGCCTTAGGAGGCAATTTTAGTTTTGTAATTCCTGCAGGACTTAATATAAAAAGTGGCGTTTCAGTAATCACAATTACTAAAATTACCAATCTTGTTACGGGCTGTACCAATGTAGCCAATACTCAGGGAAATTTAATTATTAATCCTTTGCCAAATGCAGCAACTGTACAAATTCAGGCAAATGATTTTTGTTTTAATGACCCCGTTACGGTTAGCGTTTCAGGTTTAGTAAACCAGACAGATGTCACACTTTCGTATACACTATCAGGAGCAAATCCTTCAGCATTACAAACTGTTGTTTTATCTGTTACCAATGGAAATGCAAGTTTTATAATTCCACCAGGTTTACTTTTAAATACCGGTTCTGTGACAATTTCAGCTTCAAATTTGAAAAATAACACAACTACTTGTGATACGAATTTAGTCAATGTTACGGATAGTTTTTTAATCAACCCAATTCCGTTAGCACCGGTAGCGGGAAATCAGGAGTTTTGTAAAGTTGATGGAGCAACAATTGCCAATTTAGTGCCACACGGATCACAATACAAATGGTATAATTCGCCTACAGCAACAACGTCTCTTGCGGATACTTATCTTTTAAAATCAGAAAATCTGTATGTAAGAGAAACTTCTCCTGCCAATTGTACATCAGTTCCTGCTATGATTTCGGTTTTAATAAACGATACTCCTGCTCCGGTTTTAAATGCGGGTGGGGCAGATTTTTGCGGTCTTAAAAACCCAAAGATTTCAGACTTGTCAAATGCAACCAATGTACCTTCAACTGTTGCCTGGTATGATGCTCCAAACAATGGAAACTTACTGACTTCTGCAACTTTGCTCGCAGATAAAGCGACGTATTACGGATTTGATCTTTCCACCGCAACAAATTGTATCTCAGAAAATGATTTAGAAGTGACAGTTTCGTTATTTGATTGTAATCCTGAAGAATATACTTTTTTTATTCCTGACGGATTTTCACCAAACGGAGATGGTGTAAACGATACTTTTACGATTCCGGATATTGAATTTTTGTACCCGGATTATACGCTCGAAATATTCAACAGATATGGAAATGTAATGTTTAAAGGAAATAGAAATAAAGCCAATTGGGATGGGAAAAATTCTGAATCAGCCGGTTTTGGTGATGGTGTAGCGCCAAACGGAGTCTATTTTTATATTGTCAATTTTAATAAAGACAATAGAAAAGCGCAACAAGGAAGACTTTATCTCAATAGATAATTCCTTTATTATTTAATAAAATTTTCAAATGAAAAAAATAATACTTTTTATATCTTTTCTGTTTTATATAACATCGGCTTCAGCGCAGCAAGACCCGGAATACACGCATTATATGTACAATATGAGTGTGGTAAATCCGGCCTATGCTACAGGAGTTCCGGCCATGTTAAATCTTGGAGGATTATACAGAACACAATGGGTTGGGGCTGTTGGAGCACCAAAAACATTTAGTTTCTTCGGGCATACTGCCGTGACCGATAAAGTCGAAGTTGGATTGTCATTAGTCTCAGATGATATTGGAGATGGTGCTAAAAAAGAGAATAACTTTTATGCTGATTTTGCTTATGTCTTAAATTTAGGAGGAAAAAATAAACTTTCGTTAGGATTAAAAGCAGGATTTACTTCCTTGCAAACCAATTTTAACGGATTTGTTTTTCAAAGCGGAAATACGAGTACCGATTTGGCTTTCGCCGAAAATATAAATGTGACCAAACCTAATATTGGAGTAGGAGCGTATTATTTTAGAGATAACTTTTATGTAGGTTTATCAGCCCCAAATTTATTGAGTTCTAAACACATCCAAGAAAAGTCAGGCATTAATGCTTACGGATCAGAAGCTATTCATACTTTTTTAACTGCAGGATATGTTTTTCAGATCAATGATATGGTGAAACTGAAACCGGCATTTATGTCAAAATTTGTAACCGGAGCACCCATTTCAGTAGATCTTACGGCAAATGTGTTGTATAATAATAAGTTTGAGCTGGGAGCAGCTTACAGAATAGATGATGCTGTCAGTGCTTTGGTCAATATCAATGTTACGCCTACGCTTAGGGTGGGATATGCTTACGACCATACTCTTTCGAATATGGGGCAGTTTAATTCCGGAACGCACGAAATTATGCTGTTGTTTAATTTGGATTTATTAGGAAAAGGATATGATAAATCACCAAGATTCTTCTAAAATGAAAAATATGAAAAAACTACTCGTTATTATATTCGTATTTTCAATACAGTTTATAAAGGCTCAGGATCTCGAATTGGCAAGAGCCAAACGATTTTTTGACAAGACCTATTATAGTGAATCAATTGTTTTATACGAAAGATTAGTTCAGGAAAAACCTTCACAGGAAGTAATTAAAAATCTTGCCGATTCTTATTTCTTTACCAACGACTTAATAAAAGCACAGCGCTATTACAGACTTTTAATTAAAAATTATAACGAAGGTTTAGATCGGAATTATTATTTCAGATATGCTCAAACCTTAAAAGCAACCAATAGTTATGATGATGCCAATGCTGCCTTAAAAGAGTATTATGCGAAATCCGGGAATAATGAAGATAGTATCAATTTTGAAAAGGCACTTAAAACATTAGAAAACGTTTCGGCAATTGGAAAACGATTTGAGATTAAAAATCTGGCTATCAATACACACAATTCTGAGTTTGGAGCGGTCAAATACAATGATGAACTGGTTTTTGCAGGAGTAAAACTAAAACCCGGATTGTTCGATAAAAAATTCAAATGGGATAATGAAACCTATTTAAACCTGGTTTCCATTCCGTTAAAGAATAGTAATTCAGCGGATTCTATTGTACATTATTTTGCCAAAGAATTAAAAACCGGAATGCATGAATCAAATGCTGTTTTTACAAAAGATGGCAAGACGATCTATTTTACCCGTAACAATTCTAAAAAAGGAAGTAAGAAAACAAACGATCAGAAAATTTCCAGCCTTCAAATCTTTAAAGCGGAATTAATTGACGGAAAATGGACGAATATAATATCACTTCCGTTTAATAGTGCAGATTATTCCACAGAACATCCTGCGTTAAGTGCCGATGAAAAAGTATTGTATTTTGCTTCAGATATGCCGGGAACACTGGGTTCTTTCGATATTTATTCAGTAAACATCAATAAAGGGGCATTTGATACACCCAAAAATCTGGGGCCAATTGTTAATACCGATAAAAAAGAACAATTTCCTTTTGCTTCGGCTGATGGCAAGCTTTATTTTTCTTCAGATGGCCATTTAGGATATGGATCGCTGGATGTTTTTGTTTCAGAAATTAATGGAAATGACTATTCAAAACCTGTAAATGTGGGCTTACCGTTAAATTCTAACTTAGATGATTTTGCATTTAACATTAATTCAGATACCAAAGTAGGCTTTTTTGCTTCGAATAGAGAAGGCGGAAAAGGGAGTGACGATATTTATCAATTCAGGGAAATTAAAGAGCTAATTGTAGAAGACTGCAAACAATTTATTACCGGAATTATTACGGATATTGATACCCAATTGGCTTTAGAAAATGCAACGGTAATTTTGCAGGATTCAGATCATAAAACCCTGAATACCATTACAACTTCTATAGACGGGAAATTTAGTTTTACAGTCGCCTGTGAAGCTTCTTATAAAGTTTCTGCTTTTAAGGAAAAATATACAAATGAATCGAAAATACTGACTTTAAATAAAACAAGAGATGTGGTAAACGATGCATCTTTGGCACTAAAATCTTTAGATGTCATTAAACTTGAAGAAAAAGAAATTGCAGAGAAAAAGCGAAAACAGGAGATTATTATAGAAGAAGAAAACAAGAAAAAAGAGGCGCTCGCAGCAATTGAATTAAAACAAAAACAGGAAAAAGCCAAAGAAGTAGCTATTGTTGCTGCAGAAGTCAAAAAGAAAGAAAAGGTAAAAGAGATTTTAGCGAAGGAAAAAGATGTCGTAAAAGATAATAAGGACAGATTGATTATTAAAACAGATCCTATTTATTTTGATTACAATTTATGGTACATCCGAAAAGAGTCTAAAGTGGTTCTGGGTCGTGTGGTTGAATTAATGAAGAAATATCCTGAAATGGTAATTGAAATTGGATCGCATACTGATTCTCGCGGAAATGAAAAGTTTAACGAAAATTTATCCCAAAAAAGAGCGAACTCAACCAGAGAGTTTATAATAGAATCTGGTATTAATTCTAAAAGAGTACTGGCAAAAGGGTACGGAGAATCGGTACCTATTATAAAGTGCAAGACTGATGATGCCTGCTCAGAAGAAGAACACGAATTGAACAGAAGATCTGAATTTGTAATTAAGACTTTATAGATTTAGTTTATACATTCAGTAACCCGGCAGGTTTTTAAAGCTTGTCGGGTCTGATATAAAAAAATATAATTTTAATTTGAGAAGCTTTTTTTTAGCTTCTTTTTTATTTAACTTTATAAGATAACAATGACCTTTAAAAAACAATAATTATGAGAAATCTAGTCATGTCTTGTGTGCTTTTGTCTTGCATTGGACTCCAAAGCTGTAAAAATGATGAAAAACAAAAACAAGCTGAAGCCGCAAAAGCCGAGGCTGAAAAAGTGGTAAACGTTCAGTGCTACAAAGCAATATATGAAAAGGATACGATTAATTTAACCCTGAATACTTTGAAAAACGGAAAACTGGGAGGAAATATGATAATGAAGGTTGAGAATACGCCCGAAAAGAATGGAGAGATAGCAGGAGAATTTCACGGTGATACCTTATTTGTAGATTATACCTTTAAAGAAATAACAGATAAAAATAAAACATTCAAAAACCCAATGGCATTCCTAAAAAAAGACAAACAGCTTATTTTAGGCAACGGAACGATGCAAACGACTATGGGGGTAACTTATTTAGTAAAAGATAAACCTATTGATTTTGATCGTGTAAAATATAAATTTGATAGTGTTGACTGCGATCACAAATAAAAATATCCAATTCGGAAGGTTTAAAAATCCGGTTTATTTCAAAATAGAAGGAATAAAAAAAGCCGTTTCTCAGACAAGAAACGGCTTTTACTATTTTTATGTTTGTTTTTTTATAAAACTTCACCTTTAATTTTTAAGGCAACTCTGCCATCAGGATAGTTTACAGCATTGGTTTCAACCGTAATTGTTTTACGAATTGGTCCGGAAACCATATTGTATTTTACATCAATTTTGCCTTTTTTGCCTGGCATAACTGCTGCTGTGGGTTTTGTGACAATTATAGAACTTACAGTCGATTCTGCACCTGTAATTAAAAGAGGGGCATCTCCGGTGTTTGTAAATTCAAAAGAACGAACTCCGTTATCACCTTTTGAAATTTTTCCATAATCAATCGTATTGTCTTGGGCTGCAAATTCAATTTTTGGGCCGTTTTGTGCATAACTTATCATGCTAAACAATAGGACTGCAATAAAAGAGGCAACATTTTTCATTTTGAAATTATTTTTAAGTTGTAAGTAAATATACATTCTTTTAATTAACACACAAATTATTAATTCGCTTTTTATAGTGTACTTAATTATTTACTTTTGCTGTCAGTATAAATGCAAAAATTGAACCAATTTTTATGTTTAATTGTTTAATCGTTATTTTGTTTAATCGATTTACTGATCTGTGAAGATATTATTAAAGCAGAAAAGAATTAAACAAATACGTGATCGACCAATCAAAAAACAATTAAACAGTTAAACAAATCAACGATTAAACAACCTAAAATGAGTATTCCAGCACAATTTGACGCTAAGACGATCGAGAATAAATGGTATGATTACTGGATGAAAAACAACTATTTTCATTCAGAACCAGATCATAGAACACCTTATACAATTGTAATTCCGCCACCAAACGTCACTGGAGTCTTGCACATGGGGCATATGTTAAACAATACCATTCAGGATGTTTTAATTCGTAGAGCACGTCTAAAAGGCTTCAACGCTTGTTGGGTTCCGGGAACAGATCATGCTTCTATTGCTACTGAAGCAAAAGTGGTGGCAAAATTAAAAGCAGAGGGAATCAATAAAAATGATTTAACCCGTGAAGAATTCCTGGCTCATGCCTGGGAATGGACTGATAAATACGGAGGGACAATTTTGGAGCAGCTTAAAAAATTAGGTGCTTCCTGCGATTGGGAAAGAACCAAATTTACGATGGATCCGGATATGTCAGCATCAGTAATTAGATCGTTTGTTGATTTGTATAACAAAGGTTTAATTTACAGAGGTTACCGAATGGTAAACTGGGACCCGGAAGCAAAAACAACTTTGTCTGACGAAGAAGTTATTTATGAAGAACAACAAGGAAAATTATTTTTCTTAAACTATAAAATTGAAGGAACTGAGGAATTTTTGACCATTGCCACAACACGTCCTGAAACAATTTTTGGTGATACAGCTATTTGTATCAATCCAAATGATGAGCGTTTTACACATTTAAAAGGTAAAAAAGCCATCGTTCCTATTTGTGGGAGAGTAATTCCGATTATTGAAGATGAATATGTAGATGTTGAATTCGGAACCGGATGCTTAAAAGTAACTCCGGCACACGACATGAATGACAAAACATTAGGAGAGAAGCACAATCTTGAAATCGTTGATATTTTTAATGAAGATGCTACATTAAATAGTTTCGGATTGCATTATCAGGGGAAAGACCGTTTTGTGGTTCGTACTGAAATTGCAAAAGAATTAGAAGAAATTGGAGCTTTGGCGAAGACCGAAATCCACTTAAATAAAGTAGGAACATCCGAAAGAACCAAAGCGGTAATCGAACCAAGACTATCAGATCAATGGTTTCTGAAAATGGAAGATTTGGTTAAACCTGCAATTCAATCTGTTTTGTTGGATGGTGATATTAAATTACACCCAAAACGTTTTGAAAATACGTATGCACATTGGTTAAACAACATTCGCGACTGGAATATCTCCCGACAGTTATGGTGGGGACAACAAATTCCGGCTTATTATTACGGAGACGGAAAAGAAGATTTCGTAGTAGCTGAAAACATCGAAGATGCCTTAGCGATTGCGAGAGAGAAAACGTCAAACCTGAAACTTGAAACAAAAGATTTAAGACAAGATGTTGATGCGTTAGATACCTGGTTTTCATCGTGGCTTTGGCCAATGTCCGTTTTTGGCGGAATCATGGATCCGGAAAGTGAAGATTTTAAATATTACTATCCAACAAATGACTTGGTAACAGGTCCGGATATTTTATTTTTCTGGGTTGCCAGAATGATTATTGCAGGATACGAATATGCAGGAGAAAAACCATTTACAAATGTATATTTAACGGGGTTAGTACGTGATAAACAACGTCGTAAAATGTCTAAATCATTAGGGAATTCTCCTGATCCTTTAGATTTAATCGAAAAATTCAGTGCAGATGGTGTTCGTGTGGGATTGCTTTTGAGTGCTTCTGCCGGAAACGATATCATGTTTGATGAAGAGTTATGCAATCAGGGAAAAGCTTTTTCTAATAAAATCTGGAATGCCTTTAAATTGATCAAAGGCTGGGAAGTTTCTGAAACTATTCCACAACCGGAATCATCAAAAGTAGCGATCGAATGGTATGAAGCCAAATTGCAGCAAACTTTAGTGGATATTGAGGATAATTTTGAGAAATACAGAATTTCAGACTCATTAATGGCGATTTATAAATTGGTTTGGGATGATTTCTGTTCCTGGTTTTTAGAAATGATCAAACCGGCATATCAACAGCCAATTGACAAAGTAACGTTTGATAAAGCAATCGAAATGTTAGAAAGCAACCTGAAGTTGTTACATCCTTTCATGCCTTTCCTAACAGAAGAAATCTGGCATTTAATTGCTGAGAGAACGCAGGAAGAAGCTTTAATTGTTTCAACATGGCCGGAATTAAAACCATTTAACGCCAATTTGATAACTGATTTTGAAAGCACAATTGACGTAATCTCAGGAATCAGAACCATCAGAAAAGACAAAAATATCCCGTTTAAAGATGTAATCGAATTAAAAGCAATCAACAGCGAGAACCTAACAACTTATTTTGATTCAATAGTAACGAAATTAGGAAATGTTTCTGCTTTCGGGTATGTTTCTGCTAAGGTTGACGGAGCGTTATCTTTCCGTGTAAAATCAAATGAATATTTCATTCCGATTTCAGGAAATATCAACGTTGAAGAAGAAATTGCAAAATTAACGGCAGAGCTGGTTTACACACAAGGTTTCTTAAAATCGGTTCAGGCCAAATTATCAAACGAAAAATTTGTTGCCGGAGCGCCTGAAAAAGTTTTGGCTAACGAAAAACAAAAAGAAGCTGATGCACTGGCAAAAATTGCTACAATCGAGCAAAGTATTGCTGGCTTGAAATAAAAATCAGGTTTACTTTTTAGAGACAAACCCGACACGTTTTTTTAAACCTGTCGGGTTTTTATTTTGTGGTAATTACCCTTTTTTTATTTTTCTCAAAAACAAAAATAAAGGATAAGAAATCAATGTAATTAAAACAATAATGATAAAACTTTTCGGATCGCTGTAAACAAAACCAATTAATAACGCCAACGAAGCAATAATAGCAATAATAGTTGTCCAGGGGTACCATACAGAGCGATATGATCTTGGCAAATCAGGTTCTTTGGTTCTTAATTTTAATAAAGAGCAATAGGCTAATCCCCAAACGATAATAGAGGTAAAGGCTGCAAATGAAAATAAAACTTCAAATGAGCCAATACAAATCAAAAACAAACTAAAGAAAGAAGAAACTAAAAGTGCCACAATAGGAGTTCCGCCTTTGTTGACTTTTGTGCCTTTTTCGGTAAAAAAGCCATCACGGCTTAATCCGTACAAAATTCTGGGTGGAATCATCATAAAAGCATTCAGAATACTAATCAAAGAAAAAATCGAAATAACGGTAACAATAATAGCTCCGTTTTTCCCAAATATAATATTAGCAACATCAGCTGCTGCCAGATTTGATTTTGCTATGGTTTCAATAGGTAAAACATGAAAAAAAGCGATGTTTAACAAAACATAGATTGCCATTACAAGCAGTACGCCGCTAAACAATGATTTCGGAATATTTTTACCGGGGTCATTATTTTCTTCAGCAAAAAAACAAACACTATTCCAGCCATTGTAAGTCCCGATAATAAGCTGAAGTGATTTAAAAAATCCAAACCATAACCCAATCTGAAAGAAAGAATTATCTTTTGCAACCGGATCAATTTTTACCCCCGAATACAGGAAACAAGCGACCACCAAAGCCACAAAACAAATAACTTTAATAAAACTGGTTATTTGCTGAATGGCACTTCCGTTCTTAACACCGCTTAGGTGTAATAAAACAAAGGCGATCAACAGCGAAATAGCCATGACAGTAGCATAACTTTTTAAATCCGGAAATAAAATAATAATGTACTCGCTGATTACGATACAGAAAAAAGCAGGCGGAATGGCATTGGTAATATAATCAAACCAGCCCGAAAGAAAACCGGCATATTCGCCAAAGGCCCTTTTTATGTAATTATACGATCCCCCGGCTTTAGGAAGCATAGTCGCTAATTCGGCATACGAATTGGCACCAATTAAAACAAATAATCCGCCAAAAAGCCACGAAGCAATTACAAGCCATTGATTATTTAATAATGCAGCAATAGAACCCGGTGTTCTCAGAATTCCAACTCCAATAGTCCCTCCAATTAATACGGCAATATTAAAACTTAAACCTAAACTTTTTTGTAATTGGTTTTTCCTGGAATCTGACATATTTGGAATTTTAGATGAGGTTTGGTATCTGAGCGACAAAAGTAATACAATTAGAGTGTTTTCTATTATGAAAACAAAAAACCTCATTTAGTACTAAATGAGGTTTTTTGTTCTTTAAAAGCCAAAACTTCTTCTGTTTTTTTAAATGAAAAGGCAGAAAAAGCTTTGCAGCATTAAAATCCAGTTCAATTTTTAAAACTTGTATCTTAAGCTCGTCATTACCTGACGTGGTGCTATCGGATTTACACTATAATTTTCGTGAACAGTATAATTTAATTCATTTGTAATATTTGATAATCGGCATAAGATCGATATTTTTCTCCACTCATATCCTAAAGAAGCATCAATAGTGGTATAACCTTTTAATGGGATATCACGATCTCTGATAGTTACAGTATAAGTTGGAGGTGTAGTAGCCGGTGTAACAGCTGTCCATAAGTAATCATCATTCCAGCCACCTGTACGGTCACCAACATAGTTGCCAATAGCTCCAAAAGTTAATCCTTTTAATACACCATTAGGTAACTTGTAGAAAAAACTTAAATTGGCAGTGTGTTTTGGCGTTCTTGCCAGGATATCACCAACAACAAGGCTTCCGTTTGTTCCGGATGATTTAGAAACTTTAGTTTCGTTAAAACTATAACCAGCCATTATATTTAATCCCAGTACCGGTTGTGCAGTAATGTCAATTTCAACACCTTTTCCTTTTGTGGCTCCCACTAACTCTTTTAAGGTAGTAGAAGCGTTTTGGGTAACACCATCAGCTAAAAATGGCGCTGTTTGTGCTAAATTGTTATTAGAAATCTGATATAGGGTTATGTTTGTACTTAAAAGACCTCTCCAGAAATCTTTTTTGATCCCTACTTCATATTGATCTATAATAGACGGATCTAAAGGTTTTAAATCTACAGTAGTTCCTGTATTAGGAGTAAAAGAGTTGGAGTAGCTCGCAAACAAAGACATATCTTTTGTAGGTTGTATTACCAGTCCTGCTTTAGGTGAATAAGCCCTGTTTAATGTTTTAGCACTTGTAACCGGTATTGAATTTTCAAGAGTAGTTGTGATAACTTTCTTTTCTACTACTTCCTTAGAGGTAGTAACATCACTTTCCTGCCATGACCAACGTATTCCCCCTAAAACTTTGATGTACTTTGTAATAGATATTAAATCCTGAGCATAAGCCCCAAAACGCTGCGTATTTGTAGTTGCTAATTGTGTTGCTCTGGTTGGGTAAGGTACATTAAGGCTTTGTGTGCTATAATCATAATTAAAAAGATTTATTGCAGTAGCTTCGGTAGTAATAGCATCGGTAGAAGTTGGCGTTGCATAAAAACCAAAAGTATAACTAGGTGCAATAGAATTTTCATAGTCCACTCCCGTAAAAATTTGGTGTTTGATGCTACCGGTATTAAAAGTGCCCTGTAAACTCAGTTGATCGCCAAATATTTGTTCAGAACCGTCAGATTTTGTTAAGCCACGTTTCCAGTTTCCATTAGCTTCAACCGTGCTTAACTGAGCTGTAGAGGTCTGGGTTCTGCGGTAAGATTGATAAGACGAATTAAAATTTAACTTCCAATTGCCATTGAAATCATGATTAAACAATAGCGAAGCACTGGAAGATTTTGTATTTGCCGTTGACCAGAGTGCTCCGAAAAATTCATTTCGGGGCAAGTCCAAAATTGTTTTTCCAACAATTCCGGTACCAAAATCAGGAGTCCAGTCAGCACTTAAATAATCTCCTTGTACTGTAATTTGCGTTTTATCGCTTAATTTAAATAAAAACGAAGGATTGATATAGATACGTTCGTTTTTTACAAAATCCCTGAAACTCTCTGAGTTTTCATAAGAAGCGGTAAACCGGTAAGCTATAGATTTGTTTAACGGTCCATAGATATCTAAAGACGGTTTATAAAAAGAATAGCTTCCCGCTTGCATCGATAATTCACCACCCTGAGTAAATTTGGGAGTTTTGGTAACCAGATTCATTATTCCGCCTGGTGCAACATTTCCATATAATAAAGCTGAACCCCCTTTTAAGAACTCTACTTTTTCTAAAGATGAAACTTCAGGTATCGAACCGGCGTTATAGCGAAATCCGTTTTTAAACATATTGTTGGCACTCATATCATACCCTCTTGAGAAGAATGATTCCTGAGCCCCGCCACGGGCAGATCCAACATAAACACCATTTAGGTTTTTTACCACTTCGCTTAAACGAATTGCTTGTTGCTCTTCGATTATTTCGCTGCCAATAATCTGAACACTTTGAGGCAAGTCCATTACTTTAATTCCTGAGCGGGCTGCTTCAATTGGTTTTTTAGGTTTATTGGATGTAATTAAAACTTCATTCAGGATTTCTCCCTTTTTGTTTTTTACAGTATCAGTTGCTGCTGAGTTGTTTTCTGTAGTAGCATATTGCTGGCTATACGATGCAAAGCTTATAAAAGATAAGGCGAGTAGTAAATTATATTTCATGTTCTTTATTTAGATTCAATAAAAATAAGTTTTGCAAATATAAGGCCATAGAAATGTTTTAACAAAATTTATTGCTGTGTTTTCTTGTTTAATATTTGCTTATTTTTAGCTTAAGATTGTCTTAGGGTTTTGGTCAATCCGATTTAAAAGTTTATCAAGAATGCTACAATACGTTATGATGGACATAAAAAAACCTTGCTCAACAGAACAAGGCTTATGATGTAATTAGAAAAAAATGAATGTATTATTTAACTGTAATCTGGTATGTTGCCATTTTCCAAACTTCATCGTATTTTTTACCATTGTGCTCGCCTGGGGCTTTTTCAGTATAGGCAAATTCTACCATATAATTTCCCGGCCAGATTGGTGTAAATGAGATTTCTCCGTTTTTGTCACTCCATAATTCTTTTTCCCAGCCATTAGGAGCGATAACTTTGATTTTTTGCTCTTTTGCGATCTTAGCTTCATATAATGCATTTACATTCACTTTTGTTTTTTGTTTTGCAGTTGTAGCATCTTTAGAAAATAAACTGATGATATTAGTGTTTACAGCAGCTTCATTTCCTTTTGCAGCATTACCAACTGTAACAGTTGCACTTGAATTATAATCTAATTTCATGGTTCCGTAAACATCTTTTACAGTATGGTGCATTACTACTGTATATACACCGTCTTCATCAGGGGTGAAAAATGCCTGGTATTTATTTTCTAAGGCAGTTGCAGTAAGTTTAGTTTCTTTTTTTGACGGACTAATTAGTACTAATGAAAAATCTTTTAAATCAGAAAACCATTTGGCAGCAGGCGTAATGTCATTATCTGAAAATTCTCCAAAGAAAACTGAAATTTCCTGTGCTTTTCCTTTTGTACCTGTTGCTTTGGTTTCAATCCAAAGTGCATGAGCAAATAATTGCGGACTTGCCACTAACATTAAAAGTAAAAATGCTATCGATTTTAAAGTTTTAGATTTCATAAGACGAAGTTTAAATTTATTAAATGTGATTATTTCTACAAACTTAAGCCTTATTTAGAATAATTAAAAATAAAACATAAAAAAAGACTTAAGTTTAGAATTTTTGAAAGGCTGTTGATTAAAAAACAGCCTTGTAATAAAGTTATTTTTTATAAGAATACCTTAAAACTTTAAAGTTAAGTTTACCAGAATATTCGATGGAGTCTGAGCCATTCCATAAGAATCCCAGTATTTTTTGTTGTTTAAGTTGTTAAACTTAACACCAATCCTCCATGAAGGCTGGTCATAAAATACTGTGGCATTGTAAATAGAATAGGAGGGAGCGTAAAAACTTTCATCTTCAAATTTATATTGTTTGTCTACATAATTGCCTCCAAAACCAACACCTAAATCTTTTAATTTGTTTTGAAATTTATAAGAAACCCAAAAATTAACGACGTTTTCCGGTGCAGCACTCGCTTTATTGCCTTCAATAGTTGCATCTGATGATTTCACGATACGATTGTCATTATAAGCATAACCTGCCATAGCATTAAGGCCTTCTACAGGATTTGCAATAAATTCAAAATCGAAACCTTTGCTTACCTGTTTACCATCCTGCAGGCTAAAACCATCGGGAGTTGTTCTGGTGGCATTATCAATAGTAATGTTGTAATAACTTACTGTAGTGCTTAATTTTTTATTGAATGCTTCTACTTTTACACCTCCTTCGTATTGGTTGGCATAAATTGGTTTTAAAATTAACAGTGTTCCATCAGGCTGATTTACGGGTCCTGAATTCTGAAAACCGTTCATATAATTTCCAAATAAAGAAACCTGATCTTTCACCACTTCATAAACCAAACCTAATTTAGGAGATAAAGCATTTTGATTATAACCTTCTGTATCTTCAATTTTTTTCTGAACAAAATTATCAAAACGAAGACTTAACATGGCGGATAAACGATCTGTAAAACTAATTACATCTGAGGCATAAACACTAAAGGTTTGTTCATCCGGAACGCCAAATGACTGGTCAGATAATGCCGCATCAACCTGTTTTTTTCGAATGGGACCAAAAGGTTTGGTTACATCAATAGTATCAAGAGGTTTAGTAGCGGCATAATTAAAAGTGCCTTTTGTAAATCTGTAATTAACACCTGTTAATAATTTGTGTTTAATACTTCCGGTAGAAAACGCGCCATTAATATTCTCTTGTATATTGGTAAACTGATTGCTTATTGGTCCAAAACGCGATACCATTCTTTGTACTTCTGTTGGCGAATTCCAAACCGTGTAATATTGGTAACTATGATCTACATTTTCGTCAATAAAAGAGAAAAGTGTGGTAGATTTCCAGTTCTCGGCTAATTGATATTCTGCCTGAACAAAAGCTTTTGCCGATGAGGTTTTAGCATCTAAGTCGTCATGAAACAAACTCTTTTTATAATCTACTTTAAGATCTGTTGGGTTTGTAATTCCGGCTGCATACGAGCGCCCGTAGGTAGGGCGTGTATTGTTTGTATTGTAAAGTTCAGTATCAATACTCAGGGTTAGTTTATCTGTTGCTTTATAAATAAGGCTCGGAGCAATCAGGAATGTTTTATTAAAACCATAATTTAAGAAACTCTTTTCAGTATTTACCGAAGTGTTCAATCGAAACAAAACTTTATTGTCTTGCGTTAATGGCGTATTGATATCAAGTGCAATTCGGTTTAATCCAAAACTTCCTCCTGTATAGGATACTTCTGTTTTTTTAGCCTCAAAAGGTTTTTTGGTTACCAGGTTTACAACACCTCCAAAAGAGGATACAGAAGACCCGAATAAAGTTCCCGAAGGACCTTTAAGAACCTCAATACGTTCTGCATTATCAATAGAAATAGAACTTCTTCCGGTCATATTTTCCATTCCGTTTCGGGCATTAACCCCGGTGCTGAATCCTCTGAAAGAAATTTCAAGTCCTCCTGAAGGATAAATTTTAGAAGTTACGCCAGGCGCATTTTGAACCGCGCTCCTAATATCTACAACAACTTGTTCCTGTAAAAGTTCTTTTTGAATCACATTATAAACCTGTGGGTTCTCCAGATTCTTCAATGGCATTCTGGCAACATAATCTGTTTTTTTAGATAATATGCTTTTTTTACCATTTACCACAACTTCATGTAGTTCCTTGTTTGAAACTTTTAATTGTACATCAATGGCAGTCGTTTCACTTTCGGTTACTACAACTTCCTGTTCCGTAGTTTCATAACCTGTTAAGGATATTTGTAAAGTATAGGTGTTGGGTCTTACTCTGTTTAACTCAAAAGTACCATCGTCATTTGTTGTAGTACCGTATTTTGAAGATTTAAGAATAATGTTAACACTGGCTGCCGGATCACCTTCAGATGTGGTGATAGTTCCTTTTATTTTTCCGAAATTTTGTTGGGCAAAAGAACAAAAAACAGAAAACAGAAAACTGAAAGTAAATAGAAAACGGGTAGTTCTCATAGTAAGATATTTCATTTTATTTTAAATTGGTTTACGTTATTGTTTTTATTTAGAATAAATAAAAACAATGCAAATGTAAAAATTAATATTTCCTTAACAAATATTATTTGCCTTGATTTAAGGTACTTTTTGTTATATTTTAGTCAACTTTTTTCTAAAATTTGCTAAAAAAGAGGTAAATGAATTAAATTTCTGACTTTTATTAAAAATCATAAAAAGGGTAGAAGTTACACTTCAAAAGACTTAATTTTGCAGTCTGAAAAATGACTTCATGATTTTACCTTTTTTTAAAAAAATTCAGAATACACCCAGAGGGTTCCGAATAGCCAATACGGTATTTTTCTTTCTTTCCGGATTTGGATATTCTTCATGGGTATCGCGTATTCCGCATATACAGGCACAATTGCATTTATCCGAAGCTCAGTTTGGAGCCGTTTTATTTGCTTTTCCGATTGGTCTGATGCTGACAATGCCTTTTACAGGAAAACTATTAAATAAATACAGCAGCCGTTATATCATGCTGCTTGGTGCTATCATGTTTAATATTGTCTTGTCTTTGCCGGGTTTGGTGGCGTTTGTATGGCAGTTGGTGATTGTACTTTTAATCTTTGGGGCTTCTCGTAATATTTTCAATTTGTCTATTAATGCACAATCGCTGGAGGTTCAAAAATTATATCCGCATTCTATTATAACCCGTTTTCATGCCGTTTGGAGTATAGCGGTTTTTGCAGGAGCAGGTTTGGGGTATGTAATGGTAACACAGCATATTGCTCCCTCGCACCATTTATTGGGAGTAAGTGTTTTTATGCTTGCCCTTACGGCTTGTTTTTATCCGCTGAGCATTCATAATCAGCCTGTACCGGTTAAAAAGAAATTTTTCTCAATGCCGGAAAAAAACCTGGTCAAGTTTGCCCTGATTTGTTTTGTCTCTATGGCTTGCGAAAATACAATGTACGATTGGAGCGGAATTTATTTTGAAAATATATTAAAGGCTTCGCCAAAACTTACCAGTGCTGCCTTTGTGTTTTTTGCAACAGCCGTAACCTTAGGGCGTTTGTTTGGGGATTATGGCGTAATGAAATTTGGTACTAAACGGATTCTGCTTTACAGCGGTATTTTAATCACTTTAGGGTTTGCAATTTGTTTTGTTGTGCCGTATGCTTATCCCACAATTTTTGGTTATGTTTTAATCGGATTTGGGGTTTCCTGCGTAGTTCCGTTAGTGTTTAGTATTGCCGGACGATCATCAAAACTAAGCAGCGGTTCAGCGCTAACTTCTATATCTACCATTGGTTATCTTGGATTTTTATTGGTGCCGCCAATGGTTGGCTTTATCTCTGAGTACTTAAGTATGAAATGGGCGTTTTTGGTAATGGCGCTTTTAGGTATACTGATGATTTTTATGGTGAATAAGATCGGGGAGAACGAATAGTTTTTTTGAAGATTCTGAGATTTTGAGTTGCTAAGATTTTTATTTTTGGATTTTAGTTGATAATCGAATGGTTATTGTATGATTCTAATGATAGAAAAATCATCTGTTGGTTTTAATCCAAATTCATTTTCTAATTTTTTTAGTTTAAAAGAAAACATATTATCTTTTTCAGAATTTGTTTTGTCAATTGTTAAAAACTGAATTACATCAAATTTTTCTTTTGATTTAGCAGCAAGTAATTTTTCGAAAGTAAAAATTCCATCCGTTGCAATACTGATATCTTCAAGTGAGTTGAACTCAATTTTTTGTTTCTGTGAACTATAAAAAGTTTGAAAATCTTCAGAAAGATGAAAACCTAAATAATCAGGCTTATTGTCTTGCTCAAATTCGGTTACTTTTCCGTTTATATTGACAAAACCATCTCCAATTGCTAATACAATGCCTTTTTGCTGTTTTTCATCAAATAAAAGAATTATCAGGGTTGTTAATAATTCTTTTTCATCAATCATCAATTGATTTTTTATGATTTTAAGCTCGTTTAATAAATCTTGTAAAACTAGCTTTAAGTTTTGTTCGGGAGAAAGAGGCGCGTTGTTTTTCTCGACAAATTCTTTATATCCTTTTTCTAAGCAGATTTTTTTTAGAATTTTTCCCACTAGCAAAGAAGCAAACTGACTCTCTAATGCTGTTGTACAACCATCCATTACAGCGCAAACAATGTTGTTTTTTCCGTATTTACCGATGAATAAATGATCTTCACAATTATTTTGATGATAATCGCCAATTTGTAATGATGAATATATTCTCATCTCATTATTTTGTGCTTGTTTTCGATATAAATTTTAGTCCAGCCCTACAATATTGGCAGAACCTCTGGTTCTTTTTTTGATTTTTTAAATCTTGGAAGGAATGAAATCCTATTACTGTAGCATTTCCAGTTATAGTATGGAGTAAATTATTTTTCATTTAGAATTTTACAAAATTTAAGAATCATTGAATGTATTTATTCAGCTCTCTTACAAATTCTTCACTATTTTCAACTATTTCTAAGATGTAAAATTTTCCAGATTTAGATATAACCCTATAGCCTTGAGAAAATTTTACGATTGAAAAAATAGAATTTAATAAAATGACTTGTGGTAATTTTCCATTTTCAGTTATCGTTAGCTTCTCATCTTCAATTTCATATTCAGTGCTAATTCTGTTTTTAAATTTTTTATCAAAATAGAACCATCCGATTGGTGCTAAAGCTATAATTCCAATAAAAAATATTATTCTGTCTGTGGTTAAATAATTGAATTTTTGAGTCAAAATATAAGTAGCGATCAAAATACCGCCACCATAATTTAGAGACATGAAAATTCTGTTTTTATTTAAGGCTTTTAATCTGTTTTCTTCAGAAATGCTGTATTTCATTTTTTATTATTTTTTCGTCATAACAAACTTTTCAGAACTCACCTTTCCATTTAAATTCCCGGAAATTTCAGCGGTCAAAGTATGATCAGCACCTTTTGTGTAAGTAATTTTTTGAGGATAATCGTGTTTTGGGTTTTCGAAAACCAACTGTTTGTCGGATTCTGCAGTTGATGGAAATGCTACCGGTTTATCATCGTTCTGACCTTTTACCGTGGCCAGATAAGTTAATGTCTCACCTTTTTGTGCCAAAACAATATTTTCGAAGTGCAAAGTATCTTTTCCTTTAATGAAATAAGAAGCGGCACTAAAAGTACTATCATTTAATTTGATCCAGTTTTCAGTCAGAACACCATCTGGAGATTTGTTTTCCCAGTTTCCGATAAGCCAATCGGCAATTTTGATTTTATCTTTTTCAACAGATTCCTTTTTCTGGCAAGAAACAACGGCTAATAGAAGTATTAAAAGAGTAATTTTATGAAACATATTTATGGTTTTTTGATGTTAAATTGAAAGGCTAAGATATTAAAAAAAAGGTTGCCACAACCCGAGCGACATGAACAGGTGAAGCAATTTCATAAAGTAGCACGAATTATTATTCCAATTATAAATAGAAAACGTGCCACAGATTAAAGGATCAGGATAATCCTATTTCACGCAGATTTCTATAATTTAAATCAAAATTAAATCTGCCTTAACCTGCACAATCTGCGTGATAAAAAATAGTAAAATCAGGGGCAAAAAGACACAACAAAAAAAGCATTTTAATCCTTTTGATCCGTGGCAGGAAAGATACGTTAAACGCTTTCGCCCAAAATAGCGTAAACTAATTCTTTTGTTGGTTTTTGATCTTTTAATTTAGCTCTTACATCATCAAAAGTCACTTTAAAATCGCAACCCAGTTTATAATCGCCACAGCCATAAGCAGTTTTTCCTTTCATGATGGTTCCTTTTTTACATTTTGGGCATGTTAAGGCATCCGAATCAGCTGTTGTAGTTGGTTTTGCTTTTGGTGCTGTTTTTTTGACTTCTAATTTTAGTTTATAGTTTTCTTCAAAACGAATTAAACCTTCTACAGTTCCTTCTTCGGTTTTAAAGCCTTTGATATTTACTGTTGATCCTTTTTGGACTAATCGTAAATATTGGTTCTCGGATATTTTTTTCTCTGCAAAAGTATAAGGTAAAACAAAATCACAACCTCCTTTATAATTGCCACATCCAAAAGCCGATTTTCCTTTTATTAAGGTTGCTTTCTGGCATTTCGGACAGGTTTCTGCCAAAATTCCTGCAGCTTTCTTTTTCTCTGCTTTTACGACCGGTTTTTCAATGGTTGCCGCATGTGATATATTGGCATGTCTGGTTTCACTTCTTACTTCAGTAACCAAAGCTTCGACCATTCGTTTCATGTTTTTGATAAACGCTCCGGCGGTAAAAGTGCCTTTTTCGATATCTTTTAACTGTTTTTCCCACGAACCCGTAAGCTCGGCCGATTTGATCAGTTCATTCTGAATCGTATCAATCAGCTGGATTCCGGTTGGTGTTGGTAAAACCTGCTTTTTATTTCGAACAATGTATTGACGCTTAAAAAGGGTTTCAATGATGTTTGCTCGTGTTGACGGGCGACCAATACCATTTTCTTTCATCAATTCGCGTAAATCCTCATCATCGACTTGTTTACCGGCCGTTTCCATGGCACGCAATAAAGTTGCCTCTGTAAACTGATTGGGCGGTTTGGTTTCTTTTTCTAAAAACGACGGTTCGTGCGGGCCTTTTTCTCCCACAACAAAACTCGGTAATAAATCGGCTTCTTTTTCTTTGGCGTTTGGGTCTTCAAACACAACACGGAAACCTTTTTTCAGGATTTCTTTTCCGGTGGTTTTAAACATGACTTCGGCAGCTTTTCCAATTACCGTGGTATTGGCAACGAGACAATCATCATAAAATACCGCAATAAAACGTCTTGTAATAATATCGTAAACCTGTTGCTGATTGTATTGCAAATTAGATTCTATTCCCGTTGGAATAATCGCGTGGTGATCCGTAACTTTTTTATCGTTGAAAACCTTAGGTGATTTTTTTATTTTTTTTCCTAAAAGCGGTTGCGTTAATTCGGCGTATTTGGATAATTTTTGCAGAATTCCCGGTACTTTTGGATAGATATCGTTTGGTAAAAAAGTCGTATCGACTCTGGGATAGGTTACTACTTTTTGTTCGTACAAAGTCTGTACAATTTTAAGCGTTTCATCTGCCGAAAATCCAAACTTGGTATTGCAATATACCTGTAAACCCGTTAAGTCGAATAACTTTGGAGCGTATTCGTTTCCGTTCTTTTTCTCAACCGAAACAATTTCGAACTCACTTTCTTTGACTTTGTTGGCTAAAAGCTCACCATCTTCTTTTTTCAGAAAACGTCCTTCTTCATAACTAAAAAGGGTTTCTCTGTATAAAGTCTGTAATTCCCAGTAGGGCTGAGGTTTAAAATTCTCGATTTCTTTCCAGCGGTCGACAACCATGGCCAATGTCGGCGTTTGTACGCGCCCAATAGACAATACTTGTTTGTAGCCGCCATGTTTTACGGTGTACAAACGTGTGGCATTCATACCCAATAACCAATCGCCAATGGCTCTGGAAAATCCGGCGTAGAATAAATTATCGTAGTTGGCAGAGGGTTTTAAGTTTTCGAAACCTTCTTTTATCGCTTCGGTTGTCAGGGATGAAATCCATAAACGCTGTACTTCGCCTTTGTAGTGGGCTTCGTTCATGACCCAACGCTGAATCAGTTCTCCTTCCTGCCCGGCATCCCCGCAGTTGATGACCAACTCGGCTTTGTCGAATAGACTTTTTACAATTTTAAACTGCTTTTGGATTCCTGAATTCTCAACGACTTTGGTTTCGAATTTCTCCGGAAGCATAGGCAGGTTGTTCAAATCCCAGCTTTTCCAGTGCGGTTTGTAGTCGTTAGGTTCTTTTAAGGTACATAAATGTCCAAAAGTGTAGGTCACGGCATAACCGTTTCCTTCAAAATATCCATCGTGTTTGGTATTAGCGCCCAAAACGGATGCGATTTCTCGTGCTACACTTGGTTTTTCAGCAATACATACCTTCATTTTTCTCCTTCTAATTTGAATGCGAAATTAAGGATTTTTTATAAGAAAGGAGCAAAGGTTCTTAGGAACAAAGGGACAAAGGTTTTTTCTGTGTGTTTTTTAATCGCGCAAAGTCACAGAGCCGCCACGTTTTTCTTTATTAAGTTTTTTTTTACGAAGGTTTTAAAAGATTTAAGCAGAGAATTTAATGAAATCTGTCAAATCAGCAGAATCTGTGTCAAATAAAAAATAAATCTGTTTTTGGGTGGTTTTACTATCCAGACAAGGAGTTTTAAAATCCTTTGGGTCTGTCTTCAGTTTTAATTGGGGAAATATTGAGATCCGAATTGTCTTTTGTTAAATTGCGGATTCCATTGTACAAATGCTCTCCTTGCACCGGAATAGGTGTGGTAGATTCAAGAGAGTAGAATTTATTATAGCCGTCCATTCCTACGGGAAAATTGGTTCTTTCAACCCAATTCTTTTCGAGTAATTCAGGAATAGGATTTATTTCGGCTTTCTCATCAAAACTTTTTTTAGCTCTGGCAATAAATTGCTCGTCAATATTAGAAGATACATTAGAAAAATATTCGATTCCATTGGCAGGAATGTGCAGAAGAAAAATTTGGGTTTTGTCCTTAAGTTTATAGATGTTCAATATTTTAAAATAGCTATTGGCATTAATACAGCAATGTCCGTATTTTTCGACATCAGGATTGATTTCGTATAATTTTGCTGCTTTAGAGGATGCAATAATAAATCGGGTATTTTTGTCTGTTCCTCCGCCTTTATAGCTTACGTCAAGAAAATAACCGTTTCTTAAAATCTGGCCTTCCTTGTATAATTCAAGTACCTTATTTTCGAGGTTGCAATCTCTGTAATATAAAGTAGCACCAGGATAGGTCCAATTGAAAATTGCTTCGGTATTTTTTAAAAATTTAGAATTGCTGTCTTCCATTATTACTTTTAGTTAATGAATTTTTATTTTTTATTTTGTACTAGGTGAGTCGACATCTTATTTTTATTATAAAACATCATTAAAATATAGTACTGCTTCTTCTCTCACATGTTCCAAATCTTCTTTGGCATTTAATAATACTGACATTTTCAAGCTACCTTCAAAAGTGCAGCCGCCACATACATGAACAAGCTCATCAGAATGATACAAATTTTTAATTTTATCCAAATCTTTTTGTGTGAGTTCTATTTTTCTTTTTTCAGCAAGTTTCTCACAAATTATAACTGCTAAAAATTTTTCAGCAGGACTTTTGGAATATAATAATTTGGTGACTTCCTGAAATTTCTTTTCAACCATAGTCTGGTAAACATGATGAACAGCTTTTGTCGCATTTCCGGTTCCGCCACAAGCAAATCCTAAAATTGTATTTGAATTCTTTTGCTGTGAGTACGTTAAAAAGCTTAAAAGGGAAACTATAATTGAAATGATTAGCTTTATTTTTTCCATAAATATTGAAAGAATTGTATCTTTAGAATATAAAAATACTGTTTGTTCTTTTAAATAATTAAGCCTTCTTGCTTCTTTCAGTTAAATACTTACGAATAGGAGTGTCATATAAAACCATCGTTAAATAAGCGATTCCCAATAACAGAATTGTTCCCGTAATCATAATCAAAGCCAGTTGACCCGCTGCAGGTTTGTATTTGGTGTAATAGTGGGCAAACATCCACATTACGGCATAATGCGTCATGTATAACGGATACGATATTTTTCCGAGGAAGATACAAAGTCTTTTTAAACCTTGTTTTAGTGTTGCTCCGGCTCCCATTACAATCAATAACGGAAAATAAATCAGCACTACAAAAGGTTCTGTGAGCCAGTTCCAGTTAGAAAAAGGCATGAAGAAGGTTAAAAGGAGCAATACGGAAAGACCAACAAAACCCAGTTTTGATTTGATAATCCAATTAGAACGGTAAATAAACATACCGGCTAAAAAAGAATACGAGATACGCGCGCAGCCATCCCAAAAGGTTTCTCCGCTCCATCCGCCCATTAAAGAACCTCCTGCACGCTGGCTGACAAAACAAATTCCTGCTGCAGCCAAAACGGTTAATAAAAAGAGCGAACGACGGCTTAGTTTATAAAGAAAAAGCGCATACAAAATATTGGCAACATATTCCCAAAACAACGACCAACCAGGGGCGTTTAAACCAAACAAATTAAAATAACGATCTGCCATTACCGGAAACGGAATCAGAAAAACCGAAGCCAGAACAATCAGAATCAGTTTACCGGTGTCATAGGTTTCAGGATGCCCGCCAAACGGGTCAAAAAGAAAAGCCAATACACCTAATACAGAACCAAAGACAACCAAAGGATGCAACCTGATCAGTCTTAATTTAAAAAAATCACTAAGTTTCATTTTGCCAATTCGGTCGTGATAGGCATAAGCAATAACAAATCCGGAAAGACAAAAGAAAAAATCAACCGCTAAAAAACCATGCGCAATAAAATTTTCGTTTGGAGGATAGACGATTTCCATAAAATGAAAAAAGACAATCGCCAGAGCGGCTACTCCTCTTAAACCGTCAAGGATTTCAAAATGTTGTTTGGGTTTTAGAGTTTCGGTATTTGGTGCGGTCATGTTTTTTATTTTGATATTTTGGCTTATAAATGGTTAAAGTTAAGTATAGGATACTTATGCTGGCTGAGTTAAGAGTTGTTTTCTTTTTTGCATTTCCCGTTTATTTCTTTAAATAATTCTGTAATTTCAGGAGTTTGAAATTTTCTGACTTTTGCAATTAACTGATCTGCAAATTCTTCTGTTTTATTACCTGCATACCATGACAATGTTCTAAATAATTCAGATAATTCATTTATTACTATTTCGTGATCTTTCATGTATTCTAAACAATATTATTGAATTCTTGGTTTAGGGTAGGTAAATAATACGTATAAAGCCAGTCCGGTTTACCATTCTTAAATTTGCTCAGCCTATGCTGTTTTTAACATATTTATTGTTTTTCAAATATATAACTTAACATTGAAAGACTTATAAAAATAGTGTTCCAAACCTGACTCTTTTTTTGATTTAGAAGCATCGAGAAAAATTTAAATAATTTATGCCTCTTTTTATTATGATGCAGGTTTTTGGCTGATGGGATATGTAACTGTCTGAAGTTTTATTTATTATCTTTGAATATAATTTTTTTTTAGATATGCTAAATTTTAATCATTCTGGCTTACTTGTTCCTGATGCTTTAATCAAATCAACACTTCATGAATTAGAGAATGAATTTGTAGACAAGATTCAAACTGAAAAGCGAAAAGAGTTATTTGACAATTATGTTAAATATAGTAATGATTTAAAAGAGGTATTTAATTTAAAAGAACTTCAACAATGGATTAACGGTTCATATGTTACGCAGAAAAGAAATCCGGGAGATATAGATTTGGTTACTTTTATAGACTATGATGTAATAAAACGATTAGGAGATACAGTAAATAAATTTATATTTCCGGCCTCTGAATCAATTTACGGAGTTGATGCTTATATTATTGAAGTATATCCCCAAGACCATAAAGACTATTTCAAGTATAGAGCAGACTATGCACATTGGTACGAGATATTTACAAGAACAAGAAGAATTAGGGGAAATAAATTAGCAAAAGGATTTTTAGAAATTTTTATTTAATTAGTATGAAAGACAATAAATTATATACTATTTTGGATCTTATTGAAGAAATAAACAAAGTAGATCAAATGATCGAAATTCATAAGACTACAGATTCTGCTTTAATGTTAAATCAGTATTCTCATAAAAAATTGAAATTATCAGGCTTTTTATTTAAAGAACTTTTGTCAAATAGTGGCAATAGTTCAGAGGTCATGCACGTCATTAAATTGTTTATTGAAAAATTTTACAGTAAAGAATTAAGTAATGTAAATTTTGAAAAAGACAATGATTTTAAGCAAATTGAAGATGTCTTTTTGCAGCATTAAAACTAAGTTAAACTAATCAGGATGGCAGGCAGCATTGGAAATAATGTCTTTTCAAAGCTGGATCATTTTGGGTACAGAGTCATTTGATCCGGTTTTATTCATTTTACCAATTCTCGTTTATATACTTAATCCTCATGTTTTTATAATTGGGATATTTTTTCTTGTTGATTTCCAGGCAAATCAAAGTAGAAGCAGCTTCACCAACAGGGCCTTTAATTGAATTTCCGGTATATTTAATGAGTACGCTATTATTTTTAATTTCTGCGGAGCATTTTTCTATAGGAACGTAGGTTCCGCCACCGCCAACTATAAATAAAAATTGTGCGGTTTCCTGATATAAACTATCTAAATTTCTTTTGTCCAGGCTTGAATCGAAGGTAAGTTTTGTTTTAAGGGCTTGTTGTTTATTTTCAACCCATTTGCTGTAATTGACCGGGTCGTTGTACTGAAGCTGATCAAACCCGCACGAATAAAGTTTAAAATCCGGATTCTCTGTTTTACAGCTTGTGATAATAGTTGTTATAAGTAATATGATCCCAAATTTGAAGTTGTTTTTCATCATAAGCTGAGTATTGTTTTTTACAAATAGTAGTATTTTTATTGTTTTTACACTTTAAAAACATCAAGCCTTTGCATCCATCGAATTTCTGATGCTACAAAAGTAAGTCTTGTTTTAACGACCTGATCTGTTTTGTCTCTGGGGTTTTTAGTTACAAATCTCGCTTGAGAATTATTAAAATCGAGGGTGTATTTTTCGTTAAAATCTTCTTTGTTGTTAGAAGAAAAAGTAATTATATTGTTTTTTGCAGTCCATTTTCCTTTTCCGTATGTATTGACTTCTGGTGGCGTGGCGCCCTGTATTTTCGAATAGGAGTGAAACACAAATGTTCCGTCTGCATTTAGAGTTAGTTTATATTCAATAATATGTTTTCCTTCTTCACTAAGGGAACGTGTATAATCGCCAACAAATTGATTTGATTGTGCAAATACTGTCAGGCTAAAAATTAAAAAAAAGGAGGTAATTACTAGTTTCATTGGTTTAGTTTTAAGTTTTTATTTTTCTTTTTGTAAAACGGAAAGACCCAAAGATCATATCCATCGGGCACGTATGTGCTGCAATCTTCTATTTTGCAAATTTGAAAGGAACGAATCAACTCCTCGTACGAAGTTTTTTTATTAAATTTTAAATGAATGCCTTTGTGAGGATCTTGGGCTTTGATTATTTTTTTTATTTCCAGTTGAAAAAGGTTTAAAATACGATCATCATATTTTTCGTTTCCGATAAGTTTTAATGAAACGATAGATTTTGTTTTAAGATATTCTTCTAAAGTATATCCCAGCGTTTTTTCAACCTCTTTATCGCGATAAAAAATAGTAGTAGCTCTTTGTGAGAATGTTCTGTTGCTTAGTATCCATAACAAACACGCCGAGATGAAAATGATAGCGAATGCACTATAAAAATAAAAAGGTTTTGGTTTCATGGCTTTAGTTTTTTATTGTTCTAAAAACAGATTAAAAAGCTTTTACCAAAACTAATTAGTTTAAAATCAAATTCCTTACGTGAAGCCGTAAACGCTGAATAAAGATTTATGAAATAAAATTAGCTTCTAAAACAATTACCGGATTTCCTTTTAATCTGATGGCCCATTTATAAAACATAAAAACCACAAACAGAAGCTTGTGGTTTTTGGTACTTATCAATTTTAGCTTTGCTTAAAAAGGTAAAGTGACTTGTTATTTTGATTGTCTTAATTTTAGACGCAAATTGAATTGTTTCTTAATTTCATTAACATGTGCCTGTTTGATTTGTTTTCTGTTTAAGCCCTGCAGATTTTCTACATATCCTGTAAAAACGTGGCTTATATAGAGCGGAGAAACAGTTCCGCCACTAGATGTATTATGGCAAGAGAAGCAATTAACAAGGTTGCCTACTGAATTCCCGTGTATTGATGTTGGACTAAAACCTACCTGAACATAGGTTTCCATAGTAATATTGTAGGCTGCAACGGAGCCTCTGGTTAATTTTCCGGGTGCAGAATTGGAAAGAGTATAACTTAACGAGTCTAATAAAGCAGCCTGAGCCTGATTAGTATTGTACCCTGCAGTATTAATCCATAGTGAACCATTGTAGAAATAATTGTTCCAGATACCTTTTAGTTGATTTTTAACACTTTGATTAATAGTACGAATATTATTGAAGTTTTGCGAACCATTTTGGCTTGTTTGCATATAAAGCTGAACATTATGAGATCCTTTCATTGCTTTTTCGACAGGAACGCCATATTTGTAAACAGAAAAAACATCGGTGTAAATTCCGTTTCCAGAAGTTATATTGTTAACCGTTGCCGTGGTGCTTTTATTAAAAAAAGGATAATCAACAGTACTCGTCACCGGCGCATCAGTTGTTGGCGTAGCTTTTGACCAGTCGTAAGCAGGTGCAAGATTTTCATGTTCAAAAGTAGCCCATACAAATTCAGGGTGATTTTGTACAACTCCCACTACATGCATTCCCAAAAGTGCTACTTTTGTTTTTACTCCATTGATTACTCCCTGAGTAATAAAATAAGTAGAAGGATCTTTAAGAACGCTCGCATCAATCCAGGAGGTTTTAAGTTCTAATGCGCCTACAGGAAAAGTGATACCTTTTACTTTTGAAGGATCATTTTTTGCTATTGGACCATATTTGAGCATTGTTCCATAAAGAAGGTTGTCCATAAATATAGAATAATATACCGTAGTAGATTTAGGAACACCCGACGGATAATTAGGCGTTTTTAAAATATCAGTCGTACCACTTGCCTGAGCAGTATCTGTCAAAACAATTCCATTAGTTGGGTCTAGTTTCTGACCTGCTGCATTGACCTGAATCAGATTCGTCATAAAAAAGGGCTTTCCGTTGACTTCATTGGTGAGCCAAAGAAATTTTTGCCACGACCATTGATGAAAGTCACAATTGGTTACCGTTGCATTGTTGGCAAATACGCTTGTTGGTCCTTCATTTGGCGGAGGAGTCTGGCGGGTGTTGTTTACGATTGCAAACCAACTGGCAGGAGCTAAACACTCAGAATCAGCAGCGCTATTTTTTAGAGTCGTATAATTATCTTTTTCTCCTTTTGGGTCCTTTTTACAGGCACACAATGAGATTAGCGTGATAAAAAGCAATACCATTTTTGTAGTTTTCATAATACGGGGCTTTAGTTAATTTTTGTAGTTATCTGTTTTTGAAGACCTGAAAGTAAATAATTAAGAAAGCGATTTCTGAAAAAATGTCATAAGGCCTTCATATTTAGGTATAAAGCCAATAAAAATGTGTATTAAAAGAGCAGCTAAGTTTCTAAGATGCTAAGCTGCTAAGTTTTTGTATGTAGTAGTGCTGACTTTTGTGAAGTCACGAGGAGGATTTTTTTGTTTTAGGATTGCGGGTAATTTCGTGCGATCTTGATTTATTAATAATTTAGATTTGTGTTTTTAGTAATAAAATCAATTGCCAATTTTGCTTTTTCTGATTTAGTCAAAGTCAAAATCTTTTTTGTATGAGTTTTGTTTTCGTCAGCCACTAATAGGTTAAAACAACGTACCGAATAATTTAAATCAGGTTCCCAATTATGCAATTCTTTAATGTCGTAACTATAAGCATAATTAGTTGAAAGCTTTCCTTGAGTCACAAAAAGGTGTTGAAAATCTGAGATTTCAATCAGGTTTTTTCGAAGATTGAAGCCAAACAAAAAAACAGCATTATAAAGTTTTTGATTTTCTATCAATAACCCTTTCTTCGTAAATAAGATGGAAATGAAGATTATAGTCAAAAAAAATAAAACAATCTCAATATGATAATAAGAATGAAAATCAACTGAGCAAATCATTCCAAGAAACATCATTGCTGTAACAAAAGTCAAAGCAACTAGATTTTGAAATTGTTTGAAATCTAAATTTCTTTCCAGAATAATTTTCATTTTAGTGCAAGGAATATTGTGATAGTTGTAAGTTTTGTGCAATCGCCAGAGCGGCTACTTCTCTTAATCCGTCAAGGATTTCAAAATGTTGTTTGGATTTTAAAGTTTCGGTTTGAGGTTTGGTCATGTTATTGGCTTTTCGATAGGAACTTAAATAAAATTAAGAAATAAAAAACAAAACCGTTACAAGAAAGTTCTTGTAACGGTTTAATTAATATAATATATATAGCTTTTTAAGGCAGAACAATTTATTTGAAACTTAGTTTAAATTCAACTTTTTTTATTTCTTCAGGCTTATTAGAGGTAAATTTTATGTTTTTTATGTTATCTAATTTTACATCTACTTTTACTGTAGAATTTACTTTTGCCTGTTTAGTAATCTCAGTATTTTTAATTAGTGTTTTCATGTTATTTTCTTTTAATAATAAATCCGTAAAAATCACCATTTGGATCAAAAGGAACGTCAAAAACATCTCCATTTTTATCTTCCATTGCACGAAAGATATGAAATGTTTCTGACAACTCTTCAAGATTAAGTGATATAGCTCTTCTGTATAATCTAGTTCATGCTTTAGTACTGCCTTTAATGAAAATATTTCTCTCTGGATATATTTCTGAAAATGTATAAGCTGATTTGGCAACTGTAGCCAAAACTTCATTCCTGTCTCCATTATCACTTACAACTAAATCGTCTATGATGTATATATTTTGGATTGGGTCAAAAACTAAATAAATCTTGCTGTCGAATTATTAAAATTTAAAGTATATTTCTCGTCAAAATCTTCATTTTTGTTATAGGAAAAAGTAATCATATTGTCTTTTGCGGTCCATTTTCCTTTTCCATAGTTATTGGTTTCCGGTGCAGTTCCGCCCTGATTTAAGGTTAGTTTATATTCTATGATATGTTTCCCTTCTTCACCAAGTGAACGTGTATAATTGCCAACGAAATTGTTTGATTGTGCGAATATTGTAGGTTGAAAATTAAAAGTAAAGTGGTTAGTAGTAGTTTCATCGACTTAAATTTTAAGATATTGTGTGATCTGTATTTTCGGAAAGGTTTTTAGTTTATTAAAATATATCATTATATCCGAGCAAATTTCCAACCGAAATCCAGCTAAAAACTAAGCCTACAACAATCAGGATTATTAAGCCAAAGTAGTTAAAATTATCTTTTAGAATAAATTTTTCAGGATCATTTGGATTGTAGATTATTTTAATAGTTTTATTTAGGTTTCTCTGGTAAGATTGAAATTTATCTAAATCTGATGATGTATGTAAAAAAGGTTTTCCTGTAAAATTGATTCCTTCAGAGATTTCAAACTCAATGATAGGCGTTTTATAACCTTCCTCATCTAATTCGTACGATACAATTTTCGCATGCTTCTCGATGCCGTTTTTGTTAATCCGAATCAAAAATGAAAAACTGTAAATGGCATAATATAATGCTAATGTTCCCATCATTAAGAAACAAATTACGGGTTTGTAAAGCATGAAGAAAATAAAAGCAATAGCGAAAACTACCCCAAATTCTTTGTTTAACTGCATTTAATATTGGTTTTACTTTTAATGTTTTAATGATTTAAATTATGACGAATATAAAGTTAAATATTCTAATTTAATACTCTTTTTTATACAATCGGTTGAATACAACTGATTGTATGCAATCACCTAAAAATAATCTATTGTTTGTAGTTTCGTTTTGATGAAAATCAAAATCAAAAATTCAATTAAATTTCAATCATGGAAATACAACATACACAACAAGTCAGAGATTTTTTAGAATCAATGAGTAGAATGAATAAATTCACTACGCTAAAATCAGAGGATAATAATGATAATTCGTTTAGTGTACCGCTAAAGGTTTCCGGTTATAACGAACTTAATCTAATGGTTTCAGATCTTCTGAAAGCAAGTATCGTTTTAATGAATAAGGAAGCCCGAAGTTTGGCTGTTTTTGAATCAGATACGGATATTAATGTCGTGACTTTGCTTGAAATTGCCTTGCAGCTTTTACCTGATCAGGAAATGGAAATATTGGATGATTTGCATAAGATTTGTTTAAAGTCTAATGCGAAATAAGATTTCTATTTCAATCAATGTTAGGTATTAAAAATGACCAATAAAAATATAAGTGTTCCAAAGAATATGACTCCAACCATATGATTTAAAGAGCTGTTTCCTTCCTTTTTTTTGTTACTGCCATTTGGTGACCATATACTTGAGAATGTCGTAAAGTCATCGTCGTTTAGTAAACATCTTAAGTTTAAATAAAGGAATCTAACTAATGCTCCTAAATACTCCAATAAAATTCGACCAGAAATTATTTCTATAAAATCCATTTGTATGAATTCTTGTTTAGGATTAGCGTAATGATTGAGTTTTCAGTTTTGTGTTCTTCGGCTAGCGCGAGCGTCGCGCTCGTGTTCGCGAAAAGATATATCTTTTTTTCCACCAAAATATATTCCAATTATATCTAATTCCGCCCAATTCCCAATTAACATCAAATTTATTTTTTTTGTTATTTAGATATGGAGGTAATGCTATTTTACAATGCAACATTGGTGGATTGTTAACTATTGTTTTTATATAATCAGGAGGCAGTTCGCTTTTAAGAAAATAGCTTATTTCGATTATGGTTCTATGCTTTTCTGATTTATAAACATGTAGATTTACATCATAAATCAAATCGTAAATTTCTTTTAGGCTAATTGTTACTTCTTTAAAGCTTTTTGGTATTTTCTTCTTATTGAGCTTATTTCTATTACTACGTTGAATAAAAAAGTTTTCACCTTCTGCTTCGGAAATATTTGAAAGTATAAACATTAAATTTCTTGAAATAGCATTCCAACAATTTAGATTTACCAGATCAAGTAATCTTATTGTTAGATTTTCTATTTCTTCTTCAATATTCTTTTCCATATTCCAATGCTTGATTATGTATATTTCTCGTTGTTATATTTTGCAATAATATGATTTTATTTCTTTGTGGCTTATTGAAGTGTGTACGAAGTCGGGAGACTTCGCACAGCGATCGCGATAATGGAAACACTTCGTAGAGCGGGGGGGGGGGGGGGGCTTGGGAAAGTAGGCATATTTTTTTTTATTAAATTAAAACACTACTTAATTATGAAATCAATAATATTCTTCTCTAAGTCCTTTAAAATTAAGTTAATAAGTTCATTGCCTTCAATATATGGCTTAAAAATCATTTTATTCTTAATGGATTCTTTAAACTTGGTAAGTCTATTCCATTCAGTTTCTATTTTAAGTTTTTCTGGTGAATCTAAAGATATAACAGGTGCTGTTGAAAAAAAATAAGCCATACCAATTGGATGATTTGATTTTGATGTATCTAGAGCTTGAAATAACTCTTCTACGGTACCTGATTCAAATCTTTCACTATTAGTATTTATATCAATTGTTGGTGTTCCTAATTTATGTTTGAAAATGGTCACCACGAAATCAGATTCTGTGATTATTTTTTCATTTATTACATCTTGAGGATAACCATTTTGTGATGCCAAATCTTCCCAACCATTAACTATTATTCTAAATCCACAATGCTTTTCGTGTAAATCTCTTCTGAATTTAACTTCCAGTGAATCAAGAAGTATTTTTCTTTCAGACGCAGTATCACCAGGAGAAGCAATAACGACCCGAATCGCATCAGATTTTTTTGCTTTTCTTTTTTGTATTTTACTTGTACTTTTTTTAATATCTGATAGAATATTCTTGTTCCATCTTGAGTATTCTGATAAAACATTCATTAAGACTTTTAAATCTTTAAAAATTTTAAAGTCATCTTCCGACATTAATGATTCTGAAATTCTTTCCAAACAATTTGAACAAAAGCCTGCTTGTCTCATTCCTGAATCAATTCCACTTTTGTCATATAAAAAATCATACATACACCCAGTATTTTCATAATGTCTAAATTCTGGGCGATTTATATAAAGTGCCAAATAATATATTATAAAATGCAATGTCCCATTTGACATTGGTAAATCTGTTAAATAATCCCAATCATAAAATGAAAAAATGGCTAAATTATTTTCATCATGCATAAAAAAATTATCTATGTATTGTTTGTCAGTAAAACAAAATAATTTATCATATTCTTTAGAAACAACTTTTATTTGATTTTCAACATCTTCAAATGTTTTAGACTTTGTCATTAATTCATTAGGAAAAGATATTAAATTTGAGTTGAATTCAAATTTAACAAAATCTGTTTTTTGATTTAAAAACTTAGTTAGTAATTCAAAATTAATTGGTAAATCCTTATCAAGAAGTAAAAGTATTTTCATAAATTTATTTGTATCTGGTTGTTTCTACATTGCTAAAAAATTGATTTATGAGCACAGAGTAAAAATCCGCACAATCTAAAGTGAAAATTTATTTACTATATGAATTATTTAGTTTTTATAAATTTTTACCAATTTGTAAATCATATAATTTTTACAAAAAACAAACTTCGTCTTTAATTTAAATTAATCACCACGTAAAAACACCTGATTTTATTTAATGATTTTCGATAAAATTAAATCCCTATAATTCAAATATTTTACGGAAATCCATAAAAGCCAATTAAAACCCGACAACCCTAGCCCTGATAGAAGCGGCATCCTTTTTAGGTAAACGAAAACATCTCATTTGTCTCTAAAAGATCTGCCTAAAAAGATATAGCGGATAGCAGGAAACAGCTCCTAAAAACCTTTCTAATCAGTTCAAATTTAAAACCTTAAAGAAACTAGCTCTGATAGAAGTAACAATAAAAAATACGCAAAAAGTCAGAAAAACTTTTTGCGCATTTTTACTTCAGCACTAAAGAGTTTAGTTACTGTGTTTGTTTTGTCAATATTTTAAATTGTAATTTAAAACTTTCCAGTTTAATTAGATAGAATATAGAAAACAGTAACACCCAGGCAATAAATGTCAAAAGTAGACTTGTGAAATTATAATCTATAAATGCGGCATATTGGCAAAAGAAACCAAAAAATATAAGCAGAATAAAATTATACAAAATGGCATTTTTTAAATTCATTTTGATACAGCCCGTTAGAAAATTCCAATTGGCAAGATGGTCAGAGATTATAATTTTTGAGGAATTTGATAAATCAAATACAACATTTTGAGAAAATTCGAGGGACACAACAATAACCTGATTTTTTACTTTGTATTTGTAATTATTCTCCTCTAAGATTTTTGTGATTTTATTTAGTTCCATCTTTAGATTTATTTTGTTTCTGATTTTTTAGATTGTGACAGGCCTATTTTTTCTCATTAGAAATTCAAATATAGATGTTTAGTAAGTAAAGTATTAATCGATAATCGGGTATTTCTAGTCGAAATTCGGTTAAATGGACGTATTAAGAAGATTTTATTTTGTGAATCATTATGTGGTGATTAACATTGATTCGGATTGTAAAAGCCTAAAAAGATAAAGCGGATAGCAGGACAGGGGAGATAGCGATTGACGAAGTACGAAGCTCCAAAAAACGAACCTAATTCCACTAAATTTCATGCTCAAAAAACACAAACCATCAATACTAGAATTTTAAACAAAAATTTCGTAAATTTGCACTCCAATAAAAGGAATTAGAAAATGTTAGATAGACTTCAAATAGTAAAACAACGTTTCGACGAGATTTCGGACTTGATTATCCAGCCGGATGTTATTTCTGATCAGAAACGTTATGTGCAATTGAATCAGGAGTACAAAAACCTGAAAGCATTGGCTGAAAAGCGTGATGAATATGTGCTTTTGATGGCTAATATAGATGAGGCAAACGAAATTATTGCTGATGGAAGTGATGCAGATATGACCGAAATGGCCAAAATGCAGCTAGATGAAGCAAAAGAAAGATTGCCGGAACTTGAAGAAGAAATCAAGTTTATGTTGATCCCTAAAGATCCTGAAGATGCTAAAAACGTAATGGTCGAGATTCGTGCCGGAACGGGTGGGGATGAAGCGAGTATCTTTGCAGGAGATTTATTCAGAATGTATACGAAGTATTGCGAGAACCAGGGTTGGAGAACTTCTGTAGTAGATATGAACGAAGGAACTTCCGGAGGTTTCAAAGAGGTTATTTTTGAAGTTTCGGGCGAGGATGTTTACGGAACTTTGAAGTTTGAAGCCGGAGTACACCGTGTACAACGTGTGCCTCAGACTGAAACACAGGGTCGTGTGCATACCTCTGCGGCTACGGTAATGGTTTTACCGGAAGCAGAAGAGTTTGATGTACAAATTGATATGAACGACGTTCGTGTTGATTTCTTCTGTTCATCAGGACCTGGAGGACAATCTGTAAATACAACGAAATCTGCAGTACGTTTAACGCACATTCCAACCGGATTGGTGGCGCAATGTCAGGATCAGAAATCACAGCATAAAAACAAAGATAAAGCACTGAACGTTTTACGTTCTCGTTTATACGAACAGGAATTGGCTAAGAAAGAGGCCGAAGATGCTACAAAACGTACATCACAGGTAAGTTCAGGTGACCGTTCGGCTAAAATTCGTACCTACAACTACGCACAAGGCCGTGTAACCGATCACCGTGTTGGTTTGACATTATACGATTTAGGAAATATCATGAATGGTGACATTCAGAAAATTGTTGCCGAGCTTCAATTGGTAAACAATATGGAGAAATTGAAGGAAGCTTCAGAAGTTTTTTAAATTTCTTAGACTTCTTAGACTTCTTAGATTTTTAGATTTTTAGATTGTTGGACTTCTTAGATTGTTGGACTTCTTAGATTATAAAAAAATATCCCGTTTCACTAATCGTGAAACGGGATATTTTTTTGATGTATAGGGATTAATAAACTGAATATAAACATGGATCAAGGTTTCGACCTTGGGGTGTGATAGTGATCATTTATTGTAATTATGTATTGTTATTACATCATATTCCTTGGGTAAACCTTTTTTTTCTTAGCAGCTTAGAGACTTAGCAAACTTAGCCACTTAAAACAAAAAGAGACTGTTTCACTATGGTGTAACAGTCTCTTTTTTAGTTCAGACTAAGTCTTGTTTTAAGTTTGCAAAGAAACCTTTGCGCCTTTGTAACTTAGTGTCTTTGAACCTCAATAAAATATATAGTGAAGGATATTAACTCTTTAACCGTTTGTTTAAAAACGTATAAAGCAAGTTAGATACCTAGAAATACTCTCGAGAATTCGAAACATTTATATAGGTTCGAGTAAACGTATACACCATTTTTTAATACTATTTCGCTTAACTTTTCCATAATACATAAATTTATGTTAGACAATTACTCTCTTGATGGTTCTTGTTGATATGATTCCTCACGGGAGGCTTCATGTGTTTTTTTTGAAACTAAATTAGTCACGGCAAGTTGTAATACAGATCCCAAAATGCTTTTAAACATCGAAGTGCTTTTTCCTACTACAAATCGTTTTGCGAGGTAGCCAATTCCGATACTTATGGCAGATTGTGCCATGTTGCTTTTAAATCCCACAGTTTCGTTCATTTCCTCGACTGTGTTTTTGATGAGGTTCAGGGGCTTTAAATTGTCCTTAATTTCATCGATTTCGTCTTTAATAGAACACCATTCTCTTTCCTGTCGAATTTCTAATTCCTGAATCTTCTGATCTAATGAATCAAAGGTGTAAATAGTTTCCATAACAGTCTTTTTTAGGGTATTGATTAATTTAAATCAGGATTAGTTTCTTTTTTAGTTTCTTTTAAAATACTGGAAATAATCATGTTTCCAATAGGTGTTTTAATAATCTTGTGTTGCAGGCTGTGCATGACCACGGCAACGACCAGATAAAAAAGGGCTACGATAAAAAAACCGTAATAATATTCTCCAAGGAGTTTACCAAGCCATAAACTAATCCCTATATTCAGGAACAGGGTAAAAAATGCAACAACAGCTCCAACTGCTATTCTAGATGTAAGTGTTGATAAAACATCAGCTACTGCAGATACCGTTTTAAGTTTTAGTAATTCTAAACTTGTTTTGGTATAATTCTCTGCTTTTTCATAAAGATTTAAGTTCTCGTTTGTCGTTGCATTTGATTCCATGATATAGGGTATTTATGGTTTAAAAAGTTCACTCTTTAGTAGTTCGTTTTTACAGTTTTTGCTTCATCTTTAATAGTGTTGAAGTCTTCTTTTGCCTGGTTGAATTTTGCTTTTCCTTCTTCGATAATATCTTTACCGTTTGAAGTAATTGTGCTTACAATATCATCAAATTTGGCTTTTGCTTTATCTCCGTAATCTTTAGATTTATCTGAGATTTTTTTTCTTGTGTTTGACCCTTTGTCCGGTGCAAATAATACACCTAAAAATGCTCCTGCAGCTGCAGCTCCTAAAATTCCTAAAATTGTGTTACTCGTTTTCATAATATTTGATTTAGTGATTAATATAATTATTTAATAATGTTTGATTTCTTTTTTTTAAACTTCACGACCTTTAATAAGTCGGAACAGAATTGCGATAATGGCAATTACCAGTAATATGTGTATGATACTTCCAAGGCTGTAAACAAAGAACCCAAGGGCCCATAGAATCACCAGGATTACTGCGATTGTATATAATAAATTTGACATGGTTTTTATATTAAGGGGTTAATAATTGTGTTTTTTCCTAGTTTAACTTATACGAAAGGTATAAAGTCAAATTGCTGTTTTTTGCATCCGGGAAAGTATAAGTTGTTCCTGTTATTGCATCAGTTCTTTCTTTACCAACATTTGTTAGACCGTAGTTGTAACGTAAACCTATACTAATTGGGTTAAAATCTACTCCAACACCTGCAGCAATACCGGCATCAAACTTGTTTAGATCATCTCTGTCAATTTCTTGTTCAAAACTTACATCTCCGCTACCCGTTACTTTTGAACTTACCAGGTATGATGCATAACCACCGGCATGAACGTTAAAATTTTTGGTGATATTTACCCTTACTAATAAAGGAACTTCGATATAGTTTAATTTGAATTTTGCATCTCCTGAAGCAAAGGCATTGTCATATTCTAATTTTGCTCCTTTTGTAGTAAACAAAATCTCTGGCTGTATGGCTACGAAATCTGAAATAGGTAATGTGGCATAAACCCCTGCGTTAAATCCGTATAATACATTATTGTCATTTACGTCATCTCCGCTACCGTATAGATTAGACATGTTAAATCCTCCTTTAACACCAAACTCTGTATTTACATTATTGTCCTGAGCGTGTAGCATTCCAAATGAAGCTGTTAAAAAAAGTGTTAAGGCGCATAAAAAATTTGATTGCATTTTCATAGTTAAAAATAATTTAGTTAATAATAGATATATAGGCATTTAATTAATCTCGTTTTTAATCTTTTGCATTTCGCGCAAAATCTGATACTGTTCAGGTAAATATTGTAATACCAGTTTTAATATTGTTTTGTCGTTTGTTTCTCTCGAAATCGATTCTAACAACTTAATTTGCTCTTGTAAGGATTCTGTAACAGAATTCAGATAAGTGGCATTAAAATCAGTACTACTGGCGTCAATCAGGTCGTATAAATCTATTTTATGTGTTGCATTTATTTCGGTAATGATAACGAGCTTTCTGTTCGCCATTTCGGATATATCCTGCAACAATTGGTTCTGATTGATTTCTATTTTTTTACTCAACTCCAGTATCGTAAAATCTGAACTTTTTTGTTGTGCAATTTGACTTTTCGAAATAATGGATTTACTCACATTTGCCGTTGCAATAAAAAAGAAGGCTTCGATTTCTTCTTTTTCCGTTTTAGTAAAAGTTTCATTTTTTAAAGAGATTTCTACCGGATTTATTTTTTTGCATGAAGCCATACAAACTGTGATTGCCAATAAAAAAAGTACTCTAAAAATTGTCGCTTTTATGCGGGGCGCTGCTTTCATTCTTACTTCATAAAGTATTACATTACAAAGATGCTAACGAAACAAACATTTTACTTTACAGCATAAAAAAGAATCTTTATATAATTCCCATAATCGATTTATTTACGAGATTATCCTTTGGTTTTCAAGGGTTTGTTGAAGGTGGGTTTAAGGCAAAAAAAAAGAAACCATAGTAGTTGCTATGATTTCTTTTTGTGTTGGGATAAAATGCAGTACACTTTTATTTTCTTACATATTAATATAGTCCCTGGTTTTTAGTTTCGGTTTTCGGTTGGTTGTTGTTGCAAACTGAGACTGAAAACTCAAAACTTCTATTCCGGAAGAAAAACGGTAAAAACAGATCCTTTTCCAGGAGTGCTGTCGGCTACAATATGTCCTTTATGATTGTCGACGATTTTTTTGCAAATGGCTAAACCAATTCCGGTTCCCGGATAATCAGTTTTAGAATGCAAACGCTGAAACAAAACAAAAATAGTTTCTTTAAACTGAGGGTCAAACCCCATTCCGTTATCCGTGAAAGTAATTTTATGGAATTTCTTAATATTCGGTTCCAGTAAATCCGGATAATCGCTTGAATTAACTTTTTCGCTTTCGATTGTAATTTCAGGTATACTGTCTGGCTGACTGTATTTTAAAGAATTTCCAATCAGGTTTATAAAAAGTTGTTCAATCTGATACGGTATAACAGCAAGTTTAGGCAATTTTGATGTCGTAATTATGGCTTTCTTTTCTTCGATTATTTCAGCCAGTTCCGATTCTGCATTTTCAAGCAAATCGTTTAAGCTTAGTTTTATAAACTCCTTTTTAGTGGTATTGGTTCTCGAGAATAAAAGCAAATCGTCAATTAAAACACGCATTCTTTTTGCCGAAACTTCAATTTTAGAAAGGTAATCCCTGGCACTTTGAGACATAACAGCTTTGTCAGCATCTGAAACCCTTGAAATAAAGGTCTGGATTTTTCGTAATGGCTCTTGTAAATCGTGACTCGCAACATGGTTAAAAGAGGCTAGTTCTTTATTGCTTTTTTCCAGTTCTCTGTTACGTTCCTGAAGTTCTATGTTGAGCAAATGCTCATCGGTAATATCAAAGTTAATTCCCAGTAAAATTTTGCTTCCGTGCTGATCCGTTAGCAGTTTTCCGGTCGATTTAAAATACCTGATTTCATAATCCGGACGTGTTATTTTGTAATAGACAAACGGCAATTGTTTTTTCTCGACAATGCCTTCCATTGATTTTGCAACGGTTGCCCTGTCATCAGGATGTACAAATTCAAGAAAAGTGGCTTTTTCAGGAACAAAGGCATTGGGTTCAAAGCCCAATAAACGATATTGGTTGTCAGAATAATCGATTTTATTCGAATCTAAGTCCCATTGCCAGGTGCTGAATTTTCCAATACTTTCAGATTCGGCCATCAGTCCGCTCGAAATCAATAGTTTTTTATTGTAGATTTTGAGACGTTCAAAGTCACGGCTAATTTGTCTGTAGGCCAATAAAATAAAACTTAACGCTACGAGAAACAAGGAAATAGAAAATATAGGGCTTAGAGAAATTTCGGCAGCATAAATTTTAAGTCTTTTTGCTAAGTAATTTTTCTCGATGTCGTTCATTTCGTCTACCTGAAAACGAATGTTCTCCATCAGGATTCGACCGCCAAACATATGATTGTCGAGTTTTCGCTTATCATATGTTTTGGGATCGCTGTATTTTAAACAATTTTCAAAAGAAACAAAACGCTGAATAATGAGTTTAAATAACTTTTGAAGATTTTGCTGCTGTTTTGGGTTATCAGCAGTTAGTTTTTTTAAGGTAATGAACGAGGTGTTGACTTTATCGCGTGAATAAATATAAGGCGTCAAAAATCGGGCATTTCGTGTTATAATATAACCACGTTGTCCCGTTTCGGCGTCTTTTATTGCAGACATTAATCGCTCTAATTGAATGTTTATTTCGTACGTATGCATGACCACTTTACTGGACTCATCGAGATCCCGATTGTGTTTGTATGCAATAGAAGAAAGAAATAACAGAATGAAAACCGCGATTACAAATATAACTCTCAATGAGTTTGAAGAATTAAAATTTGGGATCCATTTCATTGGTAAACTCTTATTTTAGGCGCAACAAGAAATTATCACGATTTAACCCGGAGGTATGATAGTGCCAGTTTACAGTAACGACTTCATTAATTATTTTTTTAAGCGTATTAAAATCGCTTGGCTTTTTGATATAAATATTGGCTCCCTCAATAAAAGTATCTTCAATATCTTCTTCAGATGATGAAGTAGAATAGATGGCAATAATTATGTTTTTAAGGTGTTCTGTTTTTTTAATTTCAATCAGACATTCTTTACCGGTTTTTTTCGGCATATTCAAATCCAGAAACAAAATATCCGGCAATTTATTGTCCGGATTCATTAAATGATCCATTAATTGCATTCCGTCATGAACAAAATCAACTTTTGTCTGAATTTTTATTTCTTCAAAAGCATCCTTAAAAAAAAGGCGATCATCTTCGTCGTCATCAGCCAATAGAATGTATAATGCGTTTTTTTGCATTTTAGTGGGGTATTTGGGTTTTATTTTAAATTTTCTCTACGTTTCTTAATTATTCTCTGAAAAGCCGATGGCGTAATTCCGGTTGTATTTTTAAACTGGGTACTCAAATGGGCAACACTCGAATAGTTCAGTAAAAAAGCAATCTCGGTCAAACTCATTTCATTAATAATAATTAATTGCTTGGCTCTTTCAATTTTTTGTAAAATGATAAAATTTTCAATAGAAGAATAGGTTACTTCAGAAAAAACATTCGATAAATAACCATAACTGTGGTTGAGTTTCTCTGCTAAAAATACAGAACTTTTATAATTATTACTGTCTTCCATGAAAACAAGTTCAATTATGGCGTCTTTTATTTTCTGGACCAAAACGCTTTTCTGATTTTCAACCACTTCAAAACCACAAGGTAATAAATTATTTTTTAAAGCCTCGAGTGCATCCGCATCAAAATTGTCTGCAATTTCAATTTCACCAAATCCCAGGGTAGTAAAACTTACGTTGTTTTGTTCCAGGTTTTGTTTTAAAAATAGCGAACAAATGGTGTTTATGTCGAACTTTATAAATAGCTTCATTTTATAAAAATTTGGTTAAAGATAATTAATTTATTTTTGGTTATAGAGTTTAATGCCGGTTAGCGATTTGCATCATGACAATATTTAAATAAAAGTCTCAAAAAAATACCGTCTAATAGGTGGTACTAGACGGTATTTTTGATTGAATAAGAAGGGGTTACAAATCTGCAATAATTTTACGAACCTCATCTTTAGTTTTTCCTAATTTTTGTTGAAGTTTTCCGTACATTTCGTCTTCTTTTCCTTCATCATATAGTAAATCATCATCTGTCAGGTCAGCATATTGTTGTTTTAATTTCCCTTTCAGCTCGTTCCAGTTTCCTTTTATTTCTGTAGTATTCATGATAATAGTTTTTTTGTTGTTTATAATAATGTAAAATTCCAAAATCTTCTTTGCATCTCTGTTATATGAATTTTGCAAAGCGTTTCATAATTCACATTTTGCTTTTTTTAGACCTGATAGCGGCGTAAAACCCAGGCCATTTTTTCATGTTCCTGAAGCAGGCCCGTTACAAAATCAGCTGATCCGGCATCGTGGCTTTCGTTTTCAAAAACCGGAATAAAACCTCTTAATTCTGTCACCACCTGTTCATGGTTTTCCAGAAGCTCTTCCAGCATGTGTTTTTGCGAAGCATATTCTTTTGGAGATTCTTTCAGGGTCGAATTCTCGATAAACTCCTTCATTGTTCCAATTGTTTTTTCGCCAAGCTGACTAATGCGTTCTGCAACTTCGTCGATATTGGCTTCCAGAATCCTGTATTGATCTTCAAATAATTTGTGCAGCTCCATAAAACTGTTTCCTGAAATGTTCCAGTGAAACTTTCTGGTTTTTACATATAGGGTCATTTCGTTTGATAATATCGTGGCAAGCATAGTAGTGCTTTTTTTTAAATTTTGCGGCGTGATTCCAATATGCAGACTCATAATGATTTGATTTAGGGTTCGTTACCAAAAATATAAAATAAGCAATTTGTTTTTCTTACATAATTTGTTGCAGATGTTACATGAATTCAATGTTTGCGTAACATAGATATGAATCTAAAAGTGTAGTTTTGCCGCCGAATTTACCTTAATAAACCAAATATTAAATGAAAAAAACTTTACTCAGTTTATTACTTATTACTCTTGCTTTTTCAGCCAAAGCCCAGTCTTATATGGGATATACGCATGATAATTATGCAGGTGTTCAGAGCGTGCTTTTTAATCCGGCATCGATTGCCGATTCCCGTTTTAAAACGGATATCAATTTGTTCTCTATTAGCGGATCTGTAGCAAATGATTTGTACGGAGTAAGCCTTTTTGATACCTATAAAAAAGGGTATGATTTTGACAGTCAGGCTAAAATGACACCAAAAAGCAACAATAATGGTATCGCAAATTTTGATATAATGGGCCCCTCTTTTATGTTTAATATTGCTCCCAAACACACTATTGCTTTGTTTACAAGAGCAAGATCTGTTACAAACGTAAGAAACATCAACGGAAGCCTTGTAGATCAGGTTAAAGAAGGACTGGATAAAGCGAGCGATTTTAATTTTAATGCCGGAAATGCCAATGGCGCTTCGAATACCTGGGCAGAACTTGGACTTTCGTATGCCGCAGTTTTATACCAGCAAAACCAACATTTTCTTAAAGGAGGTTTAACGGCAAAATACCTTCAGGGTGGCGTTAACGGATATGTTAAAGGAAATAATGTTACTTTAAAATACAATGAAAATACGGTACGCCCTGATCTGGGAACCCTTGTTTCAAGCGGACAAATTAGCGTGGGAACAAGTCAGGATTTTGAAGCAAAAGAAGATTACGAATTTGATTCAGCTGCAAGAGGGTTTGGTTTTGATCTGGGATTGGTGTACGAATGGAGACCGGATTATGAAAAATACGATTTAAGTAAAGCTAAAAAAGCAGATAATAACTTTCGCGACTTAAATAAATATAAAGTACGTTTTGGATTATCGGTTACGGATATCGGATCAATCAATTACAAAAATGCAAGACAGGATACCTACAATGTAAATGGTGTTATAACACAGCAAATGATTGATAATGCTGATAATTTCTATGATTTTCTTAACGAGCATTATACCAAAACATCTTCGACAAAAGGTATGAAAACCAATTTGCCTACAGCACTTCACGCAGATGTAGACTGGAATATGTACCGAAAATTTTATTTGAATGTTAACGGAGACATCAACATAGTTTCGGCCAATAAAATAAACGGTTACGGAATTGCAGATCGTGTAACTCTGACACCGCGTTACGAAAGCAGATGGTTTAGCTTTTATGTACCCGTGACGTATATGGAGTACAGCGGCATGCAGGTGGGTTCAGGATTACGGGTTGGGGCTTTCTTTATTGGTTCCGGATCTGTATGGACCAATTTAGTTTCGAAAGAATCAAAAGCTGCTGATTTTCATCTTGGGATAAAAATTCCGGTTTATGAGAAGAAATTCAAAGATACAGACGGAGACGGAATTATCGATAAAGAAGATGCCTGCAGAAAAGTAGCAGGCCCGGAAGAAAATAAAGGCTGTCCGTGGCCCGATACAGATGGAGATAAAGTTTTTGATAAAGACGATGCTTGTCCGGATGTTGCCGGTCCTGTAGAAAATAAAGGATGTCCCTGGAAAGATTCTGATGGCGATACGCTGTTGGACAATGTAGATGCTTGTCCTGCAATTGCCGGTCCGGTAGAAAACAAAGGTTGTCCGTGGCCAGACACAGACGGAGATGGAATTTTGGATAAAGACGATGCCTGCCCAACCGTTGCCGGTTTAGCCGAATACAAAGGTTGCCCGGTTTTAGACGCTGATAAAGACGGAGTTGCGGATAATGTAGATGACTGCCCGTTAATTTATGGTCCTGCAGATAATAAAGGGTGTCCTAAAGTTTCAAAAGCGACACTGGAGCAATTGAGGATGGAAGCAAAATCAATCTTTTTCACAACGGGTAAAGCTACTTTAAACGATGCCAGAAAAGGAGATACATCCGGAAGATTAGATGCGATAAAAGAAATTTTAAAGAACTATCCAAATGCTAAATTTGCTATTAACGGACACACAGATAATGTTGGAAATGCAAAAGCAAACCAAAAGTTATCCGAAGCCAGAGCAAAAGTGATTATGGACCTGTTAATTGAAAAAGGAGTAAATCCGGCAAACTTAACTTCTAAAGGTTATGGTGCTGCAAAACCGGTTAAATCAAATAAAACAGCTGCCGGAAGAGCAGAGAACAGAAGAACAGAAATTGTTTATTTGGGTAATTTATAAGCCTGAAATGAATATAAAGCCAAAAAGCCATTCGTAATTGAATGGCTTTTTTTATTTTTGCGTACTTCTAAAACAGAACTACTTCTAATGTAGTAGAAGAACTAAAAAATCAAGAATGACTACACAACAACTACACGAACAAATTCTTTTAAAAAAATCATTTTTATGCGTTGGATTAGATCCCGATCTGACCAAAATCCCGCCTCATTTATTAGAAACCGAAGATCCTATTTTCGAATTCAATAAAGCCATAATTGATGCCACGCATGATCTGGCAGTAGGGTACAAACCCAATACTGCATTTTTTGAGGCCTATGGTATAAAAGGATGGCTATCCTTGCAAAAGACAATAAACTATATCAACGGGAATTTTCCTGAAATTTTTACCATTGCCGATGCAAAACGTGGTGATATAGGCAATACGTCAAGCATGTATGCAAAAGCTTTTTTTGAAGATTTAAATTTTGACAGTGTAACCGTTGCGCCTTATATGGGCAAGGATTCAGTGGAGCCCTTTCTGGCTTTCGAAAACAAACATACGATCATGTTGGCATTGACTTCTAACGAAGGTGCTTTTGATTTTCAAACTTTAACCACAAACGGAACCCGAGGCGAAGCTAAAGAATTATACAAACAAGTTTTGGAAACGTCTAAAACCTGGAAAAACAGCCACAATCTAATGTATGTAGTTGGCGCTACCAAAGCAGAATATTTTGCCGATATCAGAAAAATTGTTCCGGACAGTTTTTTATTAGTTCCCGGAATTGGCGCTCAGGGCGGAAGTTTATCCGAAGTCTGCAAATACGGAATGAACGATCAAATCGGTTTATTGGTCAACTCAGCAAGGGCGATTATCTACGCTTCAAAAGGAACCGACTTTGCCGAAAAGGCAAGAGAAGAAGCTTTGAAGGTTCAACAGGAAATGGAAGAAATAATTAGTTTAAAGTTTCAGGTTTAAAGTTACTTTACTTTGAACATATATTTAACCGCAAAGTGAGCCAAGTTTTTTGGATCCTCGTGATTTTATAAAAATGCAAAGTTCGCAAAGCTTTATGTTCATTTAGCTTAGCGAACTTTGTGTTTACTGAACATACAATTAGATAAAAAACTTGACGCACTTTGCGGTAAAACCACACAATCCAACAACTTGAAACCTGAAACAAAATAAACATGAAACAACTAATTGATCAGCTCGGTACTATACATTCTTTTGAAAATTCTCCAAAAAGAATCATTTCTTTGGTGCCCTCTCAAACTGAATTGCTTTATGATTTGGGTTTAGAAGATAAAATCATCGGAATCACTAAATTTTGTGTACATCCATATCACTTAAAAGCAACAAAGAAAATCGTTGGTGGAACCAAGAAAATTCATTTTGAAAAGATAAAATTGCTGCAGCCTGATATCATCATTTGTAACAAAGAAGAAAACACAGCTGAAATAGTGGAGCAATTAAGTACCATTTGCCCGGTTTGGGTTACGAATATTGTTACTGTCGAAGATAATTTTCAGATGATTTCAGATTTTGGTCAACTCTTCAATTGCAGGACAGAATCTCAAAAATGGAATGACAAGCTGACTTTTGCTTTAAGCGATTTTAAAAAATATATTGAGGATATTCCGGTACAAAAAGCAGCTTATTTTATCTGGAAAAATCCGTTTATGGTGGCCGGAAATGATACTTATATCAATGAATTACTAAAACTTAATCATTTCTCTAATATCTACGAAAGCAAAGGGCGTTATCCTGAAATTGAACTCAAAAAAATGCGTCTGGAAGGCGATCCTGATATTGTTTTTCTTTCATCAGAGCCTTATCCGTTTAAAGAAGAAGATGCTTTCGAAATTGGACGTTTTACACATCATGCCAAAACCATCTTCGTCGATGGCGAAATGTTCTCCTGGCACGGCAGCCGATTGTTAAAGGCTTTTCCGTACTTTAAAATACTTCACGAAAGACTGAAAAACTAAAATTTAGTCTTAGGTTTTCTTTACTTTGAATATCATTTTACCGCAAAGTCCGCAAAGTTTTTTTAGGATTACGTTTTTATAAAAAAGAGAAGTTCGCAAAGCTTTGTATTGATTTAGCTTTGCGATAAAACATCCCCTTTTATTTAAAATTTAATTAAAGGAACTCCTGAATTCTAAAGGTGAAACATGGGTTTTGCTTTTAAATAATTTATTGAACGATTGCGGATATTCAAAACCCAATTGATACGCCATTTCACTTACACTTAAAGAGGTGGTAGTAAGTAACTCTTTTGCTTTTTCGATGATTTTATTATGAATGTGATGTTGGGTGCTTTGTCCCGTTAAAGAACGCAGCATATCACTCAGATAATTAGGAGAAACATGCAATTCATCAGAGATATAGGCCACAGTTGGTAATCCGAATTGCTGTACTTTATCACTTTCAAAATAATCAGACAATAACGCTTCTAATTGGGTTAAAAGAGTATTGTTGGCAGATTTTCGGGTAAGAAACTGTCGGTTGTAAAATCTGTTGCAGTAGTTAAGCAGTAATTCGATATGAGAAACCATCACGTCCTGACTAAAAGCATCAATAGATGAAGTATATTCATGCTCGATGTTTTTCATGATTCCGGTAATCATTCCCTGTTCCTTTTCAGAAAGATGCAAAGCTTCACTCACCGCATACGAGAAATAGCCGTAATCCTTGATGTTTTTGGCTAATGCGTAGTTCTGAATAAAATCAGGATGAATCACCAGCATTGCGCCGTATACGGATGTGTCAACAGAAACTTCTGTAGAAATAACCTGTCCGGGCGACATAAAAGTCATCACACCTTCGTCAAAATCATAATAATTTTGTCCGTATTTCATTTTTCCTGTAAAGCCTTTTTTGATGCAAACCGTATAAAAATCATAAACCACACTTTTTAAATTGTCATCAAAATGGCAGCTGATTTTACTTAAATCGACAAAACTCACAAGGGGATGTTCCGGTTTTGGAATTCTCAATAGGGCATGCATTTCTGAAATCGAATGAATCGTATACGGAATATGGGCTTCTTTTTTCATGATACAATATATAGGATATTTAAAGAAAGGTATAAGGAGGAAAAGCTACCGTAAAGATACCTTTTCCTAAGTAATTTTATTGATCTACTGATGCCATATTAGCTTCGTCGTAACGCATTCCGGTTTCAGTTCCCAACGGAATAATTTTTTCCAGGCGATGCATCTCATCTGCGGTTAATGTTATTTGAGCCGCTGCGATATTTTCTTCGACATATTTCACACGTTTTGTTCCCGGAATGGGTAAAATATTTTTAGCGACAATCCACGAAAGTGCTAATTGTGAAGCTGTAATCTGCTTTTCTTCGGCCATTTTTCTGATTTCATTGACCAGTTGAATGTTTTTCTCAAATTGCTCCCCCTGAAAACGTGGCAGGCTTCTTCTAAAATCATCAGCTGCAAAATCATCCGGACTTTTAATAGCTCCGGATATAAAACCTCTTCCAAGTGGAGAATATGCTACAAAACCAATTTCCAGTTGATCCAGGGTATCTAAGATCAAAAGTTCTTCGACGCTTCTTTCAAACAAAGAATACTCGGTTTGTACAGCAGTCAACGGATGAATTTGGTGGGCTCGTCGAATCGTGTCTGAAGAAACTTCAGATAAACCAATGTAACCCACTTTTCCTTCCTTAACCAATTCAGCCATAGCGGCAACGGTTTCTTCAATTGGCGTAGCAGGATCAAGGCGGTGTAAGTAATACAAATCAATATAATCGGTTCCTAAGTTTTTAAGTGAGCGCTCTACCGCTTTTTTCACATAATCCTTTTTACCGTTAAATTTCCAGGTCAGTTGCTCGTTATCGTCAATTTCAAAGCCAAATTTAGTAGCAATACTATAACCATTACGATTGCCTTTGATCGCTTTTGCAATTAATCTTTCGTTGTGTAATGGTCCGTACAGATCTGCGGTGTCTAGAAAGTTGCCGCCCAATTCAAGCGAGCGGTGAATAGTAGCAATAGCTTCTTTTTCATCGGCTTTACCATAAATATCAGCACCGGCAATTTGGGTCATTCCCATGCAGCCCAAACCAATATTGGGAACAATAAGTCCCTGATTTCCTAATTTAATCGTTTTGATTGTACCCATAACTTCGTTTGTTAATTTTAGTTTGAAAATTATAAGGCAAAGATCCGTGGGTATTTCTTTTATAAAGTATCTAAATCTCGTGTAGTTGTATCCAAAATGTAGATTTTTTGGTTTCAGGTTTCACGTTTTTTGTTTCAGGTTTCAAGTTTCAGGTTTCAAGTTTCAGGTTGTTGGATTGTGTTGTTGCCACAAAGTGCCACAAGGATTTTCGCAGCGTTTCACAAAGCGCTGTGTGTAAAATATTGTAATAAAAAAACTTTGGGAAACGCTGCTAAAACTACGCGAATCTTTGCAGTAAAATTATACTCAAAGTAAATCAACCTGAAACCTGAAACCTGAAACAAAAAAAACAAAAATTACCATAAAAAAAGAATGCCGGCATCTCGAAGACGCCGGCATCATTTAACTAACCAAAACCAAAATAATAAATAACCAGTTTATTACACTACAAAGATCCAACATATATGAATGTTTTGCTGTTAAGGTTTTGTTATTACTTTGTTGAACATAAGTTAAGATTTTTTAATAGTGGATTCTGAGCTTTCTGCAACGTTTAATAACTTTTAGTTATTAAAATATAATAACAATCAATTTTGTTTATTAATATCGTAAATATATCTTCTTATATTTGATAAAACATTAAATATCAGCAATATGGATTCAAACAAAAAATTAACAACTGCAACAGGAACCCCTGTTCCGGACAATCAAAATATTCAAACAGCAGGTCCGCGAGGACCCGTTTTATTGCAGGATTTTTGGTTTTTAGAAAAAATGGCACATTTTGATCGTGAGGTAATTCCGGAACGAAGAATGCATGCCAAAGGTTCAGGAGCTTACGGAACTTTTACTGTAACTCATGATATCACCAAATATACAAGAGCCGATTTGTTTTCGGAAATTGGTAAAAAGACAGAAATGTTTGCGCGTTTTTCAACTGTTGCAGGTGAAAGAGGTGCAGCTGATGCTGAAAGAGATATTCGTGGTTTTGCCCTGAAATTTTATACCAATGAAGGAAATTGGGATTTGGTAGGAAATAATACTCCGGTTTTCTTTTTTCGTGATCCAATGAAATTTCCGGATTTAAATCATGCCGTAAAACGTGATCCAAGAACCAATTTAAGAAGTGCTGATAACAATTGGGATTTTTGGACTTTATTGCCCGAAGCTTTACATCAGATAACAATAGTAATGAGTGATCGCGGAATTCCAAGATCCTACAGACAAATGCACGGATTTGGAAGCCATACGTTTAGTTTCCTGAATGCGCAGAACGAAAGGCATTATGTGAAATTTCACTTTGTAACACAACAAGGTATCGATAACCTTTCTGATGAAGAAGCCGCTAAATTGGTAGGTGGTGATCGTGAGAGCCATCAAAGAGATTTATATGATGCCATTGAAGAAGGAAATTTTCCAAAATGGAAAATGTTTATTCAAATCATGACTGAGGAACAAGCAGCGACTTATCGTTTCCATCCTTTTGATTTGACCAAAGTTTGGTTAAAAGGTGATTTTCCGTTAATTCCCGTTGGAGAATTCGAATTGAATAAAAATCCTGAAAACTACTTTGCCGAAGTAGAGCAAGCCGCTTTTAATCCGGCACATGTGCCTCCGGGAGTTAGTTTTTCACCGGATAAAATGCTGCAGGCACGTTTGTTTTCTTATGGAGATGCCCACCGTTACCGTTTAGGGGTAAACAATTATCAGATTCCTGTAAACTCATCCAGATGTCCTTATAATACGTTTCACAGAGATGGCGCTATGCGTGTAGACGGAAATAATGGAAGCCGTAAACACTATGAGCCTAATAGTTTTGGCGAATGGCAGGAACAGCCTGAATTTAAAGAACCACCATTGGCACTCCATGGCGATGCATATGCGCATAATTTCAGGGATGATGATAATGACTATTTTACACAACCAGGTTTATTATTCCGCTTACTAACCGACGAGAAAAAACAATTATTGTTTAAAAATACTGCGGGACAGGTAGGAGGAGCCCAGAAATTTATTCAGGTAAGACACATTCGCAATTGTTACAAAGCCGATCCGGCATACGGAGAAGGTGTTGCAAATGCTTTGGGAATGACGATGGATGAAGTAAATAACTTTAGTGATCCAAGATTGTCTATTGTCGTTCGATAAAAAGGTTCAAAGGCTCAAAGCCAAAGGCTCAAAGTTTTTAAAAGAACCTTTATCTCTGATCTTAAATAGTAAACCCGACAGGTTTTAAAATCTGTCGGGTTTTATTTTTTAGTTTCAAAGAAAAACCTTTGTCCCTTTGTTACTTTGCCTCTTTGAACCTAAGAAAAAACAACCGTCTTATTACTATAAACCATTGTTTTACGTTCTGCATGTAATTTTATAGCACGGGCCAGAACAATACGTTCCAGATCGCGACCTTTCATGATAAAATCATCAACAGAATGTATGTGAGAAACCCTTGCAATATCCTGCTCGATAATTGGGCCTTCGTCTAATTCGGCCGTAACATAATGACTTGTGGCGCCAATAATTTTCACACCACGCTTAAAAGCTGAATGATACGGTTTTGCTCCCGGAAAAGCAGGTAAAAACGAATGATGAATGTTGATAATCCTGTTCTCGTAAAGCGCAATAAGATTGGGCGTAATGATTTGCATGTAACGCGCCAAAACGATAAAATTGATCTGGTATCTTTTTAGTAATTCAATTTGTTTGGCTTCGCCTTCTTCTTTATTGTCTTTTGTAAAAGGCACGCAGTGAAAGGGTATATCAAATCGTTCTGCAATCGATCTTAAATCGTTATGATTGCTTATAATTACCGGAATCTCCACATTTAGTTCCCCGGCACTGTAACGTCCTAAAATATCAAATAAACAATGGTCGTATTTAGATACAAACAATGCCATTTTAGGTTTCTGTTCCTGATTGTATATATCCCAGGACATATTAAAATCTGTTGCGATCGTTTGTGTAAAGTCTTGTTTTATAGATTCGATGCTAATAGTATGGTTGATGAATTCACATTCCAGTCGCATAAAAAATACATTTTGCTCTACATCAACATGCTGGTCGATATAGGTAATATTTCCTTCTACTTTTGCAATAAAAGTCGTCACTGCCGCGATAATCCCTTTTTGGTCTTTGCAATGAATCAGAATGGTTATTTTTTGCATTTTAAGCTTTAGTTTTTTGGTTAGTCATAAGCCGCAAAGGTTCAAAGTTGCAAAGGCTGCTTTGTGCCTTTGTTACTCTGAGCCTTTGAACCTTAGTGGAAAAATTATTTTTTATCCTGCAGTGCAAAAACGCTTTTTAATAAAGGCGAAGTTCGTGCACTGATATTGGTACGGATGTCTTTTTCTTCAACGGCAATCATTTTAAAAACACCTTCCAAAGCCTTATTGGTTGTGTAATCAGTTAAATCTGGATTTACTTTTCTGACTAACGGGATTGCATTGTATTTGTTAATGATGTTTTTCCAAACAACATCGGCACCCACTTTTTCAAAAGATGTTTTGATTACCGGATTAAATTTTCCGTACAAAGCGGTAGTCGTACCCTTTTGTAAATAGCTGGTTGCAGCACTCTCGTTTCCTAACAGGATATTTTTGGCATCGGTAAACGACATGTTTTTTACAGCCGAAACAAATATTGGAGTTGCTTCTTTTACGGCATCTTCGGCAGCACGATTTAGTACTTTTACACCTTCGTCAGCAAGAGATGAAAGTCCAATTCTGCGTAAAGTAGCGTCAACTTTTTGTAATTCTTCGGGCATTAAAATTTTTACGGCTTCATTTTTATAAAAACCATCAACAGCAGTCAGTTTGCTTACTTGTTGTGTAATTCCTTTGTTTAAAGCTTCTTTTAGTCCGGATGCAATATCAACGCCGCCAACTCCTGAAATTTGAGTAGATAATTTGGATAGTTTTTGAGCTAAAGTTTCTTTTACCTGAGCATGAGAACTTAGAGCAAATAGAAGAGACAGAATTAAAATCTTTTTCATAGGTAGGTTTTATATAAGTTTCAAAAATACTACTTATTCAAAAATAAAGCCACAATTTTCTTTTGGGAGCGCAAACAATTTGTTCCAAAATTAACATTGGGGTTGCGATCTGTTCTTATTATTGTTTTTAATGGATTTTCAGGATAAAAATTAACTTTTCTCATTTTCATGGAAACAAGTCATATTGTACCACACAGCAGCTTAGAACCTGTAGTAACTGAGGATCTGAGGCTACGGCCAATACATTCGGACATTATAATTCCAATAGGTCTTGCTGGAGATATAGGCAGGCTGAAATTCTCTTATCGGAAGATTATTTTGATCGTACAATTCTACCCTTATAATTTTTTCGTTGTGATCCTCTTTTAGCTCAATGTTGCCTTCGGCAGCGTCAATAAGTTTCTTTTTCTTTAAATATAAATCAGGCTTTTCAATTGTAAACGTTACGGCAGCTTCGTTTTTTGATTCTCTTTCCCCTGCCAGCTTTCCATTAACATCAAAGTTTTCAATGCGTTGCAAATAATCATTTTGATAGTAAAAAAGCTGAAAGGCGATTCCGCCATGTTGTATTTGTAATTTCTTGTTGAGTACTCGAAAACGAAGTACTTGTTTTCTGGCATTAGTGAATTCGACAGAACCGTTTCCGGTTGCATCAATATTTTGGTATAAAACTCTGGCAGGTTTTGAAAACTGAACTATTTTATTGGTATATATTTGATATTTAGTGTCGGATTGAGCAAATGTGAAAAGACTTTGAAGAAAAACTAAATACAATAAGAGTGATTTCATTTTTTACTAAATGATATTTTAATTAAAACTTCCGTTAATGTTTTTTCGATGAATTTGTTTAATTGCGTTTGCGGTAAAGGAATATTCAGATTCTTCTGCCCATCTCCATTCTTGTTGACTTTGACTATCAGAACCAGCGGCCGTATATATAATTTTAATAGTTTGCTTATTGGTAGCCATTTTAATTCCAATAAATCGATCCTGGATTTTTGAAGAAGATACTGTTCTTTTACAATTTTCTAAACGCTGTAAAACATTTTGGTCCTCTTTAAACCACTTTCTCAAAAAAGATAAATGCGTATCAGAACATTGATACCCTAAATTTAAAGCCCAGATAAGTTGGCATTTTAAATTACTTTCATCCTCTTTTTGATCCCCGTCCCAATAGCATTCATTGCCAATATCAGTGGCGATATAGCCCAAAGCTGCGCGTTGTGGATCAGTCAGGGTTTTAAGATAATCTTCGTTGAGCCGGAGTTTGTTGTTTTGGTCTAGCCACAAAATGTTAATATAATGATCTTCTGTTTTCTTTCTTTCGGTTTGTTTTTGTGGGATCGTTTGCGGGAAACAGCACATAGTAAACCCCAGGAATAATAAAATGGAAAGGCGTAAAGGCATAGTGTTTAAGTTTAAATGATTTCTATTTCTGCAACAAATCAATTTCTTCATCCGTTTTCTCTATGTAAACAGACATTTGACTGTATTTCCATTTTCCTCTTTTTTCTGCAATCACAAACAAAGTTCCTTTGCCTTTTGGCCCTTTTATGGGAATTTGTAAATTGCAGTGCCCTGTATTATTGCTGGTACTGATACTGCCGGACACCATTCCGTCATTTTCAATTGGGTTTCCCAGTTTCTCTATAATTGTTTTATTCTGTGCTACAATAGTCATGGATTCTTTGTAAGCATCAGAACTTTTCATCATGGAGGTTATCCCGAAAAAGAGGCTGGCTATAAATAAACCAAAAATGACTAAAATACTTAAACAACCAGTTGGCACAAACCATTTCCAGTTTCTGTCCCACCAACTTCTTTTAGGCTGATAATAATCTTCTTCCATAATTAAAAGGGGTATTTTAAAATGAGTTTAAAGTTAGAAAGATACTATGAATTAAAATTGAAATACAAATGAATTTTTTAGATTGGAAAACTGGATAATGTAAATTTAAAGCAATTTGGAACAGAAATCCCATGTTAATCCGGGCAAAAGAACCGCGCTAAAAAAAATGGCTCGCTTCAATAAAGAAACAAGCCATAAGAATATTTTAGTGTAAGGGTATTAATTCGTTACTACTTCAGCTTTTGGAGAAAGCGTTTTATTTAATTCGCTGTCTCGCTCATAAACATCCTGAAAAAAACCAATTTCGCCATTTTCATTGACCAGCGAAGTAAAGTAAGTGATGTAAATAGGTACTTTTTTAGCTAATTTAAAACTGTTTTCTGTTTTACCTTCCATCGCTTTATCAATTTTAGCGGTAGTCCATTCCGGATAATCTTTAAGCATGGCTACAGCTAGTTCTTTTGCCATTTTTACGTTGATACAACCATGACTAAAAGTTCTTTTTTCAAAATCGAATAAAGTTTTAGACGGAGTATCGTGCAAATAGATGTCATCCGGGTTTGGAAACATAAATTTCACCAATCCTAAAGAATTGTCCGGACCCGGTTTTTGTCTTACCTGACCATTTACTATTTCCATATTTTTTTCGGCCAGATAATTTTTATCTGAAGCGATTTTACTTTTCAATTCATTGTTCACAATACTTTGCGGAACTGTCCAGTAAGGGCTAAAAACAATTCGGTCAATTTCACTGTTAAAAATGGTTGTTTTAGTTAGTGGCGCCCCAACAAATACACTAGAGGTCAATTGCACCTTTCCGTTTTTAACATAGATTAATTCATACGAAGGAACATTTACTAAAACATACTCATCGCTACTGGCAATCTGAGCCGAAATAGCACGGCATCTTTCCATGTTAAGTTGTAAGGTTTCCATTTTATCCGTAAGCGGCACATTCATTTCTTTAATGTGTTCTTCTGCAAGAATGTAGTTCGGTTTAAAACCGTTACGAACTTTATATTTCATTACCGCATCCATCAATTCACGGTCGTAAACATTACTTTTAGAATCACTTTTTAAATCCCCTAATAAAAACAATCGGGTTCTGACCTGGGCAATAGTGCCTGAAACAGCATCCGGGCGTAAATCTTTATAAGGTGTTTCTTCCGGAACAATAGGTTTCCATTTATTAGAGTGGTCTAATTTTTTATATTTTTTCAGAACGTCTTGTAATTTGTAATATTGATCATATTCTACTTTAACATTTTCAGCTGTTGAAGCGGTGGCTTCTTCGATAGTGCTGTAATTTAGAAAATCTGTCAGCATAGCGTCATAAGATACTTTTTTCCCGGCATCTGAATTGCTTTTTTTGGCGTAAGCAATATATAATGAACTTAAAAGCATATCTGCATCTGTTTTGGATAGCTTTGTTTCTGAGGACGAGAAAAGATCGTCAATTTCTTTTTGGTAAGGAACAACTAAATCATTTGTTTTTTTTGCTTTTTCATATAATACAGAACCAAATTCATTGATATTATCTTCATCAAACCATATAGTTCCCAGCGTTCTTTTTTTGTATAATGACATGACATCAGATTTATATTTTTTCAAATCCGAATATCTTTTAAAGAAGTCGTTTGAAATTTCTTCTATATTATTGTTATCTGAATGGTTGTAAACGGTCGCAATAGTTGCAGTTTTTTTATACGAAACAAGATCATTTTCAATGCTGCTGAAAGAGGATACAAAAAAACTCAAGCTTAAAATTAGGGTGAATGGATACAATGTTTTCATTTTTTTAAATTTTTACGTTTATTACTTAATGGTAAAAATTTGGGGCTTTTCTACCATGCTAAATTACTTTAGGTATCTGAAAAACAAGTTGTTGTATTTTATTTAAATTTTTCAAGATTACCATGTTGCTAACATTTCTATAAGACTTATATAGGATAAATACGCCAGCTATTTAAAATGTTACCCCCGTAGAGAAAAAAAGATTCTTTTTTTTTGTTAACAAAAAGATATAAGGAGGAACAAATATTATAATATTTTGTAAATTGCTCCCTTAAAATTATCATATTCATAAAATGGAACAACAAATACCATATATTCCTAAAAATAAAGTAAGAATTGTCACAGCAGCATCTCTTTTTGACGGACATGATGCAGCGATTAATATTATGCGTCGTATTATTCAGTCAACGGGAGTCGAAGTAATTCACTTAGGACATGACCGTAGTGTTGAAGAAGTGGTGAATACCGCTATTCAGGAAGATGCCAATGCGATCGCCATGACATCATATCAGGGCGGACACAACGAATACTTTAAATATATGTATGATTTGCTTCATGAAAAAGGAGCGGGGCACATCAAGATTTTTGGTGGCGGAGGCGGAGTAATCCTCCCAAGCGAAATTGCCGAACTGCATGAATATGGTATTACGAGAATTTATTCTCCCGATGATGGGCGTTCTTTGGGTTTACAGGGAATGATCAACGATTTGGTAGAACAATCCGATTATCCAATAGGAGATCAACTAAACGGAGAAATCGATCATATCGAAAATAAAATTCCAACAGCCATTGCGCGATTGATTTCGGCGGCTGAGAATTTCCCCGAAATTGCAAAACCGGTTTTTGACCAGATACATACTAATAATACCAATTCTATAATTCCGGTTTTGGGAATTACAGGAACGGGTGGAGCAGGAAAATCATCTTTGGTAGATGAACTGGTTCGTCGTTTTTTAATTGACTTTCCGGAAAAAACAATCGGATTAATTTCTGTCGATCCTTCGAAACGTAAAACGGGAGGAGCACTTTTAGGAGACAGAATCCGTATGAATGCCATAAATAATCCTCGTGTTTACATGCGTTCTTTGGCGACACGTCAGTCTAATTTAGCATTGTCTAAATATGTTGCCGAAGCCATTCAGGTGTTGAAAGCAGCCAAATACGATTTGATTATTCTGGAAACTTCGGGAATTGGACAATCTGATACCGAGATTATGGACCATTCTGATGTATCCTTATATGTAATGACACCGGAATTTGGAGCGGCAACACAATTGGAGAAAATCGACATGCTTGATTTTGCTGATTTAGTTGCTTTAAACAAGTTTGATAAAAGAGGAGCTCTTGATGCCATTCGTGATGTGAAGAAACAATACCAGCGCAATCATAATTTATGGGATAAAAATCCGGACGAAATGCCGGTTTTTGGAACCATTGCCTCACAGTTTAACGATCCGGGAATGAACACGCTGTACAAAGCAATCATGGATAAGATTGTCGAGAAAACAGCATCTGAACTGAAATCGACTTTTCAGATTACCAAAGAAATGAGCGAGAAAATCTTTGTGATTCCGCCTCACAGAACCCGTTATTTATCTGAAATCGCAGAGAACAACCGTTCTTATGATGAAAGTGCCCTTTCACAGCAAAAAGTAGCACAAAAACTATACGGAATCTTTAAAACCATAGAATCGGTTTCAGGAAAAGTTCCGCAGATTAATAAAGCAGGAATCGACGATTCGACTGTTTTGCCAGGTGCAACCGAAGCACATGACGAAAACAGAATCTTTTTAAATCTTTTACTAAATCAGTTTGATAAAGTAAAAATGGACTTAGATCCGTACAATTGGGAAATCATCCTAAGTTGGGATGAGAAAGTAGCCAAATATAAAAATCCGGTTTACAGCTTTAAGGTTCGTGACAAAGAAATTAAAATCGCGACCCATTCTGAAAGTTTATCGCATTTACAAATCCCAAAAATAGCTTTACCTAAATATGAAGCCTGGGGCGATATTTTACGTTGGAATTTACAGGAAAATGTTCCGGGAGAATTTCCGTTTGCTTCAGGATTATATCCGTTTAAACGTGAAGGCGAAGATCCGTCAAGAATGTTTGCTGGCGAGGGCGGACCGGAAAGAACTAACAAACGTTTTCATTATGTAAGCGCGGGATTGCCGGCAAAACGACTTTCGACTGCTTTTGACAGTGTGACGTTGTACGGAAACGATCCTGATATTCGTCCTGATATTTACGGAAAAATCGGGAATGCCGGAGTTTCGATCTGCTGTCTGGATGATGCCAAAAAACTGTATTCAGGTTTCGATCTGGTACATGCCTTAACCTCTGTAAGTATGACCATCAATGGCCCGGCGCCAATGTTGTTGGGTTTCTTTATGAATGCGGCAATCGATCAGCAATGCGAATATTACATCAAAGCCAACGAATTAGAAAAAGAAGTTGAAGCCAAAATCAACAAAATATACAAAGACAAAGGACTTGAACGCCCTAAATACCAGGGCGATTTACCCGAAGGAAACAATGGTTTAGGATTAATGCTTTTGGGCGTTACCGGAGATCAGGTTTTGCCTCAGGAGGTTTATAACGATATTAAAGCCAAAACCTTATCGCAGGTTCGTGGTACAGTTCAGGCCGATATCCTAAAAGAAGATCAGGCGCAAAATACCTGTATTTTCTCTACCGAGTTTGCTTTGCGATTAATGGGAGACGTTCAGGAATATTTTATTACTAAAAACGTTCGTAATTTCTATTCGGTTTCGATTTCAGGATATCATATTGCAGAGGCAGGAGCGAACCCCATTACGCAATTGGCCTTTACGCTTTCTAATGGTTTCACTTATGTGGAATATTACTTAAGCCGTGGCATGAGTATCAACGATTTTGGACCTAATTTATCGTTCTTCTTCTCCAACGGAGTAGACCCTGAATATTCGGTTATTGGTCGTGTGGCACGTAAAATCTGGGCAAAAGCCATGAAAAACAAATACGGAGCCAACGAAAGAGCACAAATGCTAAAATATCATATTCAGACTTCAGGACGTTCGTTGCACGCTCAGGAAATTGATTTTAATGATATCAGAACCACTTTGCAGGCATTGTATGCGATTTACGACAACTGTAATTCATTGCATACCAATGCTTACGATGAAGCGATTACAACACCAACAGAAGAATCTGTACGTCGTGCGATGGCAATTCAGTTGATTATCAATAAAGAATTAGGTCTGGCGAAAAACGAAAACCCAATTCAGGGATCGTTTATCATCGAAGAATTAACCGATTTAGTAGAAGCAGCCGTTCTGCAAGAATTCGACCGAATCACAGAACGTGGCGGAGTTTTGGGCGCAATGGAAACGATGTACCAGCGTTCTAAAATTCAGGAAGAAAGTTTGTATTACGAAACCCTGAAACACAACGGAGATTTCCCAATTGTGGGTGTCAACACATTCCTGAGTTCAAAAGGTTCTCCAACGGTAATTCCGGCAGAAGTAATTCGCGCCACCGAAGAAGAAAAACAATATCAGATCACGATGCTGGATAATTTACACCAGTTTCACGAAGCACAAGTAAACGAGCATTTAAATACATTACAGGAAGCAGCCATTAAAAACGAAAACTTATTCGACCATTTAATGGAAGCTACAAAGGTTTGTTCGCTGGGTCAGATTACTTCGGCATTGTTTGAAGTGGGCGGGCAGTATAGAAGGAATATGTAAATATTTTTAGATTTAACGATTTTGAAACGCATTTGACTATTTGATCAAATGCGTTTTTTTGTTAATTATCATACCTTCATCGAGTATTTTTACATTATAACGACTAAATTTTTGAATAAGAAATGTAAGGCTTAATTTGCTAATTAATAATAAGTTAAGCTATGGAGAAGATTTCGTTAAACAAATTAATTGATTTTAGAAGAAGATCTGATAAAGCAAAATTAAGTTTTATAAATAGTATAAATAAAGCTGAAGTTAAAGAGTCTGATGGAGGAGGAGATTATTGGGTTAGTTGTGTAAGTGCAATAAATTATATCTTCAAAACTGATGATACAAGTTTTATTGAAAAAAAGATAGATTATTTATATACTAAAATTGATCAAACGGAAAAGAAAGGAACAAAGGATAGATTTCAAAAGAATATTGATATTTTACACATATTTGAGGAATTTGATTATCAGCATCTAAAGCCGACCGAAGAATTAAATTTTCATAAAAATTCTAATTCTAAATCTTTAATTACTCTAAATGGAGTTGTAATCGAAATAAAACCAACTCATATATTTTCATACAATAATCTTGATTTTAAAGAAATTGGAGCAGTATGGTTTATTGTAAAAAAGGATGGTTTTAAACAAGGGGAATTGGGAATGTTTTCTGAAATTATGTATAGATATTTAGACGCAAACTATTCTAAGGAATTTAAAATTAGTCCTGAGAATTGCATTGCAATAGATTTATTCAATGGATATGATGTTAACTATTCTCAAATTGTTAAAAATGAGATTCCGCATTTGTTAGATAATACAATAGATGATTTAAAGAGATTGCTTTAGAAAAGGTTTGTTCGCTTGGTCAGATTATTTCTGCATTGTTTGAAGTGGGTGGGCAGTATAGAAGGAATATGTAGAATTTTACTGTTTTATAGATTTAAAGGAAACCTCTCAGAAATGGGAGGTTTTTTTGTAATTGGAATTTTTTTAAGATAATAATATACTCTTCGCTAGCGCTAGCATCCCGGTGGAAGTGTTCGAAACCTATTGCTCTGAAAGAGCCTTAGCAATAGCATGGTGCAAAGCACTATGAATATAAAACGATTGTTGTTTTAGCCCTGTAAGGGCGAAAGCCTTACCGTAAAGAAAATCTTTATTATATATTGTTATTTTCTAACAAGTTACATATTCTTAGAATCTGTATTGTCTATTTGCTTTTACCCTTTCAGGGCAATGATAGAGATTAATTTAGTTCGTAGTGCGTTGCACTACGCTATTGCTTTTTAGGGCTTTCAGCCTATTTATTGAGGTTTCGAACACTTTTGGCGTCCCGCTCGTGAACCCAAATTTTATATAACAGCATTGAAATTAAGCTGATGCGCACGAGCGGGACGCTCGCGCGAGCAGAAGAATAGCCTTTTTTATTGGAATAAATTAATCCCACTGCTAGCGCGAGCGCAATGTCATTAAGTTAAGGGAAAAAAGATAAAATAGTTACTATTTTTGACTAACGAATTTTGATTTCAGATGTTTGAAACAGCCTAAAATAGACAATCATATTATTTATGCCCATTAAGATTTGAAAGCATACAATTTGTGCCGTTAGGCACTAAATATCGGTAGTTAATATAGATTAGAAATACATTGGCGTGCCGTAGGTACGCAACAAAATGATAATTATTGCGTACCTACGGCACGCTACATTTATTCCCATTCCTATTAACTACCGATATTTAGTGCCTAACGGCACATTTAAACTCTTGGTCCCAATATTCATAATTATAAAAAAGCTTAACTTAATGACATTGCGCTCGTGCCAGCAGATGAAAAATAGTCCAAAAACTTAATAAGAACTTTTAACTATTAAATATCAGAATCTCAAACCAACACCTTATTAACTTCGGTTATCAACTCAAATTCATCCAGAGGAAACATCTCCAACACCATTTCTAAAACGAGCGCTACATTAATAGGGGAGTATTTAATGGTAGTTGAGGTTTGATGTGCGTCTTGCTCTAAGGCTACGATACATAATTTTATGATTTCGGTAATGGTACAGCCAAGTTCATAATAATTGACCATTTTAATCTGGGCGGTATAGGTTCCTGTTTGATCTGTAGAAGGCGTTAGAGTATTGCAATATCTGGTGGTTAATTTTCTAAGATTCTCTAATTTTTTAATTTCATTGGTTTCCATAAGGCGTATATTTTTATTTGTTAATCAGCTACAATTAGTTTTTATTATAAGAAAAATTGTACTTTTGTTTGATTCGGCGAAGTAATAAACAGATTGTATCGTACCAAACCGTTTTGGCTGGTATCTGAACAGTCTAAATAAGTTTTTTACCAGTTGAAGTTTTTCACACTTAATTATTATCTTTGAATTATGAGCACACTAACAAAACCAAATCATATAGGGCGAAAAATAAGCCGTATTCGTGAACTTCGTGATATGAAACAGGAAGCTTTGGCACAGGCTTTGGGCATAAGCCAGCAAACGATATCTGCTATTGAAAACAGCGAGACTGTAGAAGAAGAAAGGCTTATCGAAGTGGCAAAAGCGCTTGGTGTAACGGTTGAAGCCATTAAGAATTTTTCGGAAGAATTGGCAATTAATTATTTCAATAATTTTACTGATACAAAAGACAGTCAAATGAATTTTGGAAATGGAAACGGACACAATTGCACTTTCAATCCGTTAGACAAATTAATGGAAGCGGTAGAAGAAAATAAAAAACTTTACGAACGTTTGCTCAAAGCAGAACAAGACAAAAACGAATATTTAGAAAAATTGCTTCAGGGGAAATAATATTCCTTAAGAAGTTTATTCATAAAAAAGCATCAGCCACGGTTGGTGCTTTTCAATTTTAAAGCAATCTTTCGGAGAATTTTTTATTGTATCTTTTAAACCAAATCCTGAAGTTATAATGAGTATTGTACTAGAAAATAAAGGAATTAAAACAGCTGCTTTTTATGTTCCGCCTTTTGTTTTGCGGGAAGGCGAAGTCGTTGTTTTGTTTGTCTATAATGGAAGTTATTTCTATGATGCGGAGATGTATCTTAAAAACATTTTTTGCGGAAATATAAAACATGAAAATGTTACCGTACATAAAAAAATGACTTTTGTTGATTTTTTTAGGGAATCAAACTTTAGAGCTGTTTTTTTTCCTTCGACTGTAAACAGATATCTTAAAAACCCCGTAGATCTTACAAACCCTTTTCTTGTAAAATTATTTGAAGATAAATACGTTACGAGAAAAACTAAAATGAATAAATTGGGAGGAACCCAGCGAAAACTCCTGAATTTATATGTGACTCTATCAAAAACAAAGGACATCGTATTTGATTTGGCAGGACAAGACCCCAGAGGGGCCAATCTTACGTTTAAAATGGTAAAAGATGCAGTAAAAGATGGAGGATCAGCGATTTTACTGGATAATTTTTCTGATATGCAGGAACACGCCTCAAAATACATTGAATTAGAATGGAACGAAGGGTATGTACCACCGCCTAAGGCGAAATTTAAATTTTGAACTAAAACAAAAAAGCACCAGCCGGGGCTGATGCTTTTCGTTTAATGTAAAAAACAATTAACGACGAAACGAAGGACTTTCGTTTACTGATTCGTCTAACTTAACAGTTTTTGTTTTCTTAGCAGAAACCGCAATATCGTGTTTCGCAACTTTACCATTTTCTTTTACTTCCAGGACATAAGTTCCGGCTGGAAAACCTTCTAAACTTATTGTTTTTGAAATCTCTAATTTGTTAGTAGCAGATTCGCCAGTGTACACTAAATTATTATTTTCATCGTAGATAGTAAAAATTGATTTTTCAACGGTGTTGAAGTTAAAGCTAACTACTTTTCCGTTTCCGGTTTTTATATTCAAAATATAATCCCCTTTTCCATCAATTGCATACGTAAAGATTGTTGTTAAAAATACGGCAACAACTAAGCCCATTCTTGTAAATTTTGTCATGTTTTTTTTAATTGTTAATTACTATTTTTGGAACGCCCAAAACTACAAATAGAAATTTAATTTTATGCAATAAAAGTGCTTTTTTTAGCATCTAAATTGCTGAATTAAAGATCTTTGTGCGTTTTACCTGAACTATGTACGTAATTACTGGGCTTATGGATGTTTTGGAGTAATGATTTTTTAATGGTTTGTAAACCAACTTTTTAGATTTATTAAGAATAGTTTTCTAAAAATAATTTTACTAAAAACTTTAGTTCAGAACAGCGCATAAAAAAACAGCTCAATAACCACAAAGAGCTGTTTTAAAACGTAAGTTTTTTTACTAACTATCTAACCTCATTTTATACTGTATGCAGTATAATTTTTTTAGCGTGCTGCCACACTTGTATTTTTAGCAGAAACTCCTGCTTTGTAAACTGATGAAACTGCTTTTCTGGATAATGATGTAGCATCATCTGTAATGGTAATTTCATGTCTCACTTTTTTTACACTATCTTCAATTTCTAAGAAGTAAGTTCCGGCTGGAAACTCCTCCAGGCTAAAAGTTCTCAAAATTCCTTCTTTGCCTGAAGCACTTTCAGAATAAATTAAACTACCGTCTTTATCATATATGGCCAGGTTTGCTTTTTGCACTTTATTAAGGGCAAATGTGATCAGCTTTCCGTTAGCTTTTAATACATGAAGATTAAAATCTTCATTCCCGTCAATTGCATAAGTACTTAATCCTGAAAAAAGTACCGCACATACTAAACTTAATTTTAAAATCTTTTTCATGACATTTGTTTTTAGATTAATAATCTGTAATTCTCTGATGCTAAATTACTTCCAAATGGTCTGTTTTTTCACAACCCTGTTTTCTTATTTCGATGCTGTATTCTCATTTACGAAACCGTTATAGGTTAATTTTTGAATTATTTTTATCGTTTTTGTTAATTCGGTTATTATTTTTCAACGTTTTATTAAAATTAAGAGAATGTAAATTTATCCGTCTTTCTTACAAAAAGAATGTTTCAAAATGAGGTTTAACCGCAAGGAGCGCAAAACTCTTTTATATGCAAGGTTTATATAAACGCAAAGTTCGCAAAGCGATATCAATAATCAGCTTTGCGAACTTTGCGTTAAGTACTACATAAAAAACTTTGCGCCCTTGCGGTTAGATTAACATTAAAATAAGGCACAAAAAAAAACAGCTCAATAACCACAAAGAGCTGTTTTAAAACAATCAAGTTTTTAACTTTACTAACTATCTAACCTCATTTTTATACTTTATGAGAAGTATAAACTTTTTAGCGTACTACTACGTCTGTATTTTGAGCAGAGAAACCTGCTTTATATGCTGATGAAACCGCTTTAGATGATAATACAGAAGCATCATCAGTAATTTGAATTTCATGTCTTACTTTTTTTACACTGTCTTCAACTTCTAAGAAATAAGTTCCGGCTGGAAATTCTTCTAAGCTAAAAGTTCTTAGGATACCTTCTTTACCAGAAGCGTTCTCTGTATAGATTAAGCTTCCGTTTTTGTCATATATACTTAAGCTTGCTTTCTGAACCTGGTTTAGAGCAAACGTAATAAGCTTTCCATTAGCTTTTAATACATGAAGATTAAAATCCGCGTTTCCATTATCATTGCCATTTCCATCAATTGCATAAGTGCTTATTCCTGTTAATAGTACTGCACAAACTAAACTTAATTTTAAAATGTTTTTCATAGCTCTTAGTTTTAAATTATTTGTTCTAATTCTCTGGTGCTAAATTACTCCGGTAATGGCTTTTTTATCACAACTGTATTTTCCAATTTATGTGCTATATTCTCATTTACGAAACCGTTATAGGTTAAAATTTGAATTATTTTAGGTGTTTTTGTTAATTCAGCTATTATTTTTCAAACATTTTTAAATGTTAACATTTTTTCAAAACATCTAAAATTCTTACATAAATGCTATATGTCTATAAAAATGGTAGAATTAATACGATATATGAAAAAAATCATCAAAAAAAATATTGGTCATTTAAAAAATAGGGAAAATGTGATAATTTTACAATTTAACTTTTGCGTATTTTGATGAGAAATCCTCATTTACGAAACCGTTATAGGTTAATTTTTAAATTATATTAGGCGTTTTTGTTAAATTTGCTATTATTTTTTAAAGATTTTATCATGAAGACAATTGCCCCAGCTCTTGAAGTGATATCTAACTCATACGGAAGTTCTTTTACCTACACCAAACATCCTGAAAAAACCAACAGTAAAGCCCATGTGTGGCATTATCATCCTGAAATTGAGTTGGTTTACATAAACGGTGGTGCGGGCAAAAGACAAATAGGAAGCCACGTTTCTTATTATACCAACGGGAGTTTGATTCTGATAGGTGCCAATTTGCCACATTGCGGTTTTACAAATGAACAAACAGGAAACACAAACGAAACTGTTATTCATATTAAACCTGAATTTTTAGGGAATGATTTTTTTATTGCTCCCGAAATGAGAAAGGTTCAAAATCTTTTTAGTCAGGCAAAAGGCGGCATCGCTTTTGGCGGAGAAACTAAAAAACGCATCGGGGAGAAAATCGAGATGATGGAAAACCAGGTTCCGTTTCAGCGTTTGCTGACACTCCTGAGTATTTTAGACGAATTAGATTCTTCTGACGAATATACTGTGCTCAATGCCGATGGCTTTTCATTAGAATTGCAAACACAGGACAATGACCGTATGAATGTTGTTTTTAACTATGTTAAAGATCATTTTCAGGAATCGATTGCTATCGACGAGGTTTCGAGCCTGGTGAGTATGACAACACCATCTTTCTGTCGTTATTTTAAAAAGATATCCAATAAAACCTTTACAGAGTTTGTCAACGAATACCGTTTGGTACATGCGTCAAAACTTTTGGCCGAAAAACCAATCAGTATCAACGAAGTATGTTACGAAAGCGGTTTCAATAATTTTAGCCACTTTAGTAAATCCTTCAAACAATACACCGGTAAGAGCGCTTCGCAATACCGCCACGAACACAAAATTATTATCAGCTAATTAAGATAGACTGGCAGGGCTGACAGCAATCGAAGCCCAAAAGAAAATGTTAGGTTATTTTGCCGCGATCTCAAACCTGTCCAATAGGTGAAGCCTTAGTTTTTGCGGAGGTTGAACAGGGACAATGGTGAATTGTCGCGCAAAATTAGAATTTGGAATTTAAAATTTAGATTTTTCACAGTAACCATATTGTTATAAAAATTATATTTACATACTTGTTATACCTAAATTATAACAAGTATGTAAGTAAAGATTTAATCCATCACCAAATTTTATAACTAAATGAACTTATTTCGAAAACCTATTGCATTTCTTCTTATCGGAATGACATTGCTGAGCTGTAATAAAAAAGAAACAGCATTTTCAGATCCATTAATTACCAACCGCGACACAACAGTAAATCCTGCAGATGATTTTTTTAATTATGCTAATAACGGATGGTTCAAAAAAAATCCAATTAAACCTGCCAACAGCAGTAACGGAATCATGAGAATTGTGATGGATACTATTAATGAACAAATTAAAAGTATCTGCGAAAAATCAGCCAAAGACGCATCAGCAACAAAAGGAAGCAATCAGCAAAAGATTGGTGATTTTTATGCCTCAGGAATGGATACCATTGCGATCGAAAAAGCAGGTTTGTCTCCGTTAAATACCGAAATCAAAAAAATCAACGAAATCAAAGATATTTCGGGCCTGGTAAATACCATTGCACATTTGCAGACAATAGGAGCAGAGTCGGCATTTTCGTTTCATGTGGGACAAGATGATAAGATAAGTACAAAATATGCCTTGTTTTTTGGGCAGGGCGGTTTAGGAATGAAACAAAGAGATTATTACCTCGACTCAGACAAACGAAATGTCGCCATTCGTTCAGCCTATTTAGGATACCTTAAAACCGTAATGCAGGCAACGGGAGAAGAAGAAACCATTGCCGTAAAAAATGCCGCAACGGTTATGAAACTCGAAACAGAACTGGCAAAATCTTCCCGAAAATTAGAAGACCTTCGCGACCCTTTAAAAAATTATAATAAACTTTCGGTAGCACAGTTTAATGCCCTTACGCCCAATATCGACTGGAAAAAAGTACTGCCGGCTTTAGGTATTGCAAAAGCAGATTCTGTAATTGTAGGGCAGCCTGAATTCTTCAAAGCATTGAATACCACGATTAAAAGTTACACGATTGAAGAATGGAAAACCTATCTTAAATCGAGTGTTATCAATACTTATGCACCGTATTTAACAAAAGACATCGAAAAGCAGAATTTCAAATTTTATTATACTGCAATGAATGGCGTATCTACACAAGAACCACGCTGGAAGAGAGTAGTAGAGCAAACCGATACTTCGTTGGGAGAATTAATAGGACAAATTTATGTTACTGATTATATGCCAAAAGGGGTAAAAGAAAAATTATTGGAAATAGGAAACAATATCAGGGATGTCTTTGCTTCGCATATTAAAAAGTTAGACTGGATGAGCGAGGCGACCAAACAAAAAGCCTTATACAAGCTTAGTAAAATGGTCATGAAATTGGGATATCCGGATAAATGGAAAGATATGAGCCAGCTTTCTATAGACCGAAAATCATATTGCAGCAACGTGATCAGCGCCAATAACTGGGAGTACAAAGACATGATCAGTAAATATGGCAAAGCCGTAGACAGAAACGAATGGGTCATGCAGCCACAAACCTATAATGCATATTACAATCCGAGTAATAACGAAATTGTAATTCCGGCCTGTAATATTATAGTTCCGGGTTATGAAGGACGTATGCCGGATGATGCGATATTGTACGGTATAATTGGAGGTTCTTTCTTTGGACATGAAATAACTCACGGTTTTGATGATCAGGGAAGTCAATATGACGAAAAAGGAAACCTGAACAATTGGTGGACACCGGAAGATTTAAAGAAATTTAAAGCCAAAACCAAACTAATAGTAGATCAGTATAATGCATTTTCTGTGCTGGGAAAACACGTAAATGGTGAAGCGACCCAGGGTGAAAACATTGCCGATTTAGGTGGTGTGGTCATGGGATATGAAGCATTTGAAAAAACAGCACAATTTAAAAACAAAGAAAAAATTAACGGACTAACTCCGGAGCAGCGCTACTTTTTGGCTTATGCCTATTCGTGGATGATCAACCGCAGGGACGAATCAAAAATCAATCAAATCATGACTGATGTGCATTCGCCGGAACAATTCAGGGTTAACGGACCATTGAGCAATATTCCTGAATTTCATAAGGCATTCAATGTCAAAAAAGGAGACAAAATGTACCAGCCGGATAGTGTAAGAGTCGTAATCTGGTAAAAGATATTTTAAATTAAGAAAAACCATTCGTTGCGGCGAATGGTTTTTTTTTTTTGCCATGATTCGCCCAACTTTTACGAATTAAAAAGATTGATTTTTTTTCTAATCTGTGTAATCCTTTTAATTTGTGGGTATTTTTTGCAGCACATTTGTTTCGTTCCGGTTCCTGAAAAATTTGTGGTCAGCCTTTTTTTTCAATAATCCATAAATCATTGCAAGCTGCGGCAAGAGAAATATCACAAATACATAACCTTAAAGCGTAAAAACAAGTCGGATTTTTCAGATGATTTATTCGGAAAAAGTTATATTTACAATCCCTAATCAGAAAAATATAACTATGAAAAACTTTAGATTTTTAGTGTTTGCTATTCTTTTGGGCGTGACCTCAGTAAGTTACGCTGCCAAAGTAGATACTTTACAAGTTGCAAGTACAGCCATGAGCAAAACCTACAAAGCCGCGGTTGTTTTGCCAAATTCGTATGCAAAAAGCAAATCGGCATTTCCGGTTATGTATTTGTTGCATGGTGCTTATGGCCATTTTGGCGATTGGTTAAAGAATACACCAAACAAAAAATTAGTTCAGGGCTTATCAGACCAGTACAATATTATTATTGTAATGCCCGAAGGCGAAACCTTTAGTTTTTATCTCGACAGCCCTGTAAACAAAGGGAGTCAGTTTGAAACTTTTATTACACAGGAAGTCATTCAAAAAGTAGATAAAACCTATAGAACGATAAGCAACAGATCCGGACGTGTTATTACCGGGCTTTCTATGGGCGGACACGGCGCTTTGTACCTATCTGCCAAACATCCTGATTTATTTTGTGCCGCCGGAAGCATGAGCGGAGCAGTAGATATGAGTACCATGCTCAATCGCGAATCGTCTGCACAGGTCGTAAAACTAATGCAGCCGGTTTTTGGCGATAAAAGCGACAGCTCAGAAATGTATGCACAATATGCCGTAATGGGAATGCTGGATAAAATTAAAGCCAACAAACTTCCGTTGGTTATCGATTGCGGCGTAGATGATTTTCTAATAGAACCCAACAGAGAACTTCACCGAAGATTGGTTTATAACAAAGTAGAACACGATTATACCGAACGTCCCGGAGCCCATACCTGGGATTATTGGGAAAATTCATTACCCTATCATGTACTTTTTTTTAATAAAATTCTGCTTAAAAATCAGCAGGTTGTGAAGAAATAATAGTTTTTTTTTAACAATTGCAGGGTAAATATTTTTTTTGGTTTGATTTTTGGAATACCTTTATGTATATAAATGTTTTCTAAAAACAATAAATACCACAAATACCATGAAAAAGATACTTACACTTTTTGCAGTCGTTGGGCTGTTTGCATTTTCTAGTTGTTCGGATGACAAAGACAATGATACAATTCCTCAAGCATTTGAAGTTAAAAATGTTAGTTTAACCAGGCTTACAAATACTCATTATGAATATGCTAATGATTTTAGGCCATTTATAGGAGGAGATTTATTTAATGATGAAACGCTTTTGATCTATAGATTAACAGATTTAACGAATTCAGGAGCTCCAGTTTGGCAATTAATACCAAAAACAACTAATTATGATAATGGTGATGTAGCAGATTATTTCTTTGATTTTAGTAAAGAAGATTTTGTAATTACAGTTATTGCTTCTTTTAACTTGGCTACTCAAACAGATTTAATAAATAATCAAACTTTTAGGGTTGTAATTGTTCCTTCTGCTCTTGCTTCTACATTAAATAAAAATAACTATTTAGATGTAATGAAAAGTTTAAAGTTAAATGAAAGTGAAATTAAGAAAGTTAATTTCTAATCTCATGAGTTTAATAAATAAAAAAAAAGGAAATCGTAAGATTTCCTTTTTTTTATGATTGTGTTTTAATAATCTTAATTACTTTTTATAAATGTAAATTGTTTAGTATTTCTTCTTCCTCCATTAAAAGTTTCGATGTTAATGAAATAAGTTCCGGGAATTAAATTTGAAATATCTATGTTTATTAAATTGGGATTTATTGTAGAAAAATTGTTTGAATTTACCTCGACTCCCATTATATTCACTATACTTATTGTGGTTTCGGATAATGATGCTGTGGTATTCTTGTTTTCAATGTTTATGATAGATGTTGCTGGATTTGGGTAAATAATAAATCGAGGTTCTGCAGATTTATAACTGGCTGAGGATAAGTTTATTTCATTACTATATGAAATCTCTTCGTTTGAAAATTGTGGAATTGTCAAACGTCTATAATTGTATGTTACGGGTGTTGACCAAGTGGTTTCTTGTCTTCTGTTACTTGAAACAAGGATTAAGGGTGGAGGTGAATAATCTTTATCTGTTGCTCCGGGAATGTTTGACCAATTACTTAATGCGTTACCATTATTGTAATCAATAGATTGGCTTTGCCAGCGATATGTAAAAGGTTGATTTGAACTTGCTACTGCTGTTGAGCCTGTAATTAAATTTGGTAAATCGATTTCATTTGAAAGAGATATCATTAAAATTTGATTACAACAAATTGTATTGTTGTTACGAATGCTCCTTATGATAATTTTTAAAGTATTGCTAACACTTCTTAGATTTTTATAAATAGCAATCCTCCTTACTAAATAATAATTGTCTTCGTTTTGTGTAATATTTGAAGGAGTAAAACTATCTAAGTTACTAGAGTTTGCATTATTGATTGTAATCCATTGTGAAGGCCCTGATGTAGGTTTTGTTTTTTGGTATTCCCATTCATATCTTTCAATAGATGTTGTAATATCTCCTCTTTGTTGAATGTGAAAAGGATCTTGTAAAATATTTAGATTTACTTTTCCTTCGGGTGCAGTTCCATTTATTTGTTTTGGATTAGTATCGATTATTTCGAAAAAGCCATTAGAATTTATTGGAGCACTGATAGAAATTTTATTTTCAATTATTGGCGAAGGAACGACGGTTATAGTTATTGTATTACTTTTATTAGGGAAATCACTATTTCCATTATATCCTAAATTTCTTTTTATTGTAATATTATTAAGTTCGCTGGTGTAGTCTAAGTATAAAGTTTTATTTGTATTGTCTAAATCTAAAATAGAACCATTTGTAGCAGTCCATTGACTATTTATACCATATATTTCATTTTTATAAGGATTATTATATTGAGATCCTGTTATAGGTGTTGGTTTTTCCCCTTGTCTAATGGTTTGATTACAGCATAAAGTATTAGCAATTTGAGTTGGGTTAGGAGCGTCAGCAGGAGGGTTAACAGTTCCTCCATTAAGAGTTGCATTTTTTATAACTGCAATGTTTGAACTTTTATAGGCAGTTCCCGCGGGGTTTCTGTATTCAGCAAATATGTAACCACTTGATGTTAAAAAATCTCCCCATATCAAGTTTATATTAAAGCTTTTGGTTGCAACTTTTCCTCCACCAAAATATAATGAGCCTCCATCACCACCTATAGTAACATTGGCTCCTAGCGCAGCAGAGTTTGAGCAGTAAATTTTTATTGTGCCCTGGTCTCCAACAGCTACATTGCCTGGAATTTCTACTTTAACGGATAATGAAATACTCGAATAAGATACACCACCTAAATTAATAGCGCCACCGCTAAAGCTATTGCCATTAACAGAAGTAGGTGTAAGGGTTACTGTTTGTGCAGATACTGAAACGCTCATTATAATAATTAGAGCGAGATAAAAGGAAAATTTTCTCATAATAAAGGCATTTAAAAGGTTTATAATGAGATAAATATAGTTTTAAAATATGTTAAATCTTATTTTTAGTGTGTTAAATATAATAATTATCTTATAATTTAACACTTTGAACATAAAAAAAAGGAAATCGTAAGATTCCTTTTTTTATGAATATGTATTTCAAAGAAAATTAATCTTCATCCAGATCTGTAAGTACTTTTTCTTCGCCAAATTTTAAAGAAACCAAAATTCCCACTAAAAGCGAAACTGCAATAAAACCTAACGAAGCCCACTCCGGTACAACGAACCATTCGTGCAGTAACATTTTTAATCCCACAAAACTTAAAATAGCGATCAGGCTGTATTCTAAATAACTGAATTTTGTCAGCATATTGGCGAGGAAAAAATACATCGAACGTAATCCCAGAATCGCAAAAATATTAGAACTAAACACCAAAAAAGGATCTTTTGTAATGGCTAGAATGGCAGGAACACTGTCGACTGCAAAAAGAACATCCATAAATTCAATTACAATCAATGCGACAAATAAGGGAGTTGCTGCTTTTTTACCTTTCTCGGTCAGAATAAAGAATTTCTCGTGTTCCATTTCAGAAGTGATCGGAATTACTTTTCCCAAAAACTTATAGATAAAAGAATCTTTAGGGTGAAAATCATCTTCTTTGCCTGAAAATAACATTTTTAAGGCTGTAAAAAGTAAGAACACGCCAAATACATACGTGGTCCAGGCAAATTTATTGATAAGCATCACACCAAAGAAAATCATAAGTCCGCGAAAAATCACAGCGCCCAGAATTCCCCAGAACAAAACACGATGCTGGTATTTTTGCGGAATTTTAAAAGAGGCAAAAATTATAGCAATCACAAAAATATTGTCAACGCTTAAAGAGAGTTCGATCAAATACCCCGTAATAAACTTCATTGAAGCGACTGCAGGTTTCAGATGATCAGGATTGGCAATATAATCAGTAGTATAAAGCCAGTAAATAACCCCTGAAAAAAGAAAAGATAAAGTAACCCAGATAAGTGTCCACTTGCTGGCTTCTTTAGTGCTGATAATGTGAGGGGTTTTATTAAAAACGCCTAAGTCTAAAGCAAGAATAAGAACTACGCCTAATAAAAATAAAATCCAGACTATCATAATTCGTTATTTTTAAGTGGTATACACAAAGATAGCTTATGAAGTTTAACTTAAAAAGGAATTAGCGAAAAGTTAACTTTCAAAATTTAGAGGGTGAGAGGCTGGTTCGTTTTCCCGACTCCGCCAGAACATTTGTCCCATTCAGTGTAGCCGAAATGCCTGGTTTTTATCCATAAAAAAAGTGCCAACAATGACGATGGCACTTTTTGATATATAACTTAAGCTTTGAATTATAGCGCTGAGTTAACAGTTTTGATAATTCTTGCAGCAATTTTGTATGGATCTCCGTTTGAAGCTGGTCTTCTGTCTTCTAACCATCCTTTCCATCCTTTTTGAACGGTCATTAAAGGAATTCTGATAGAACATCCTCTGTCTGAAACTCCGTAAGAGAAATCGTGAATAGAAGCAGTTTCGTGTTTACCAGTTAAACGTTGGTCATTGTAAGCACCGTAAACCGCGATATGTTCAGCAGTAACAGGACGGAAAGCCTCACAAATTTTTTCGTAAGTAGCCTGGTCTCCACATGTTCTTAACACCTCGTTAGAGAAGTTAGCATGCATACCTGAACCATTCCAGTCTGTATCTCCAAGTGGTTTTGGGTGATATTCGATATAGTAACCGTATTTTTCAGTCAAACGATCTAATAAGTAACGGGCTACCCAAATTTCGTCTCCGGCTTTTTTAGCACCTTTAGCAAATAATTGAAATTCCCATTGTCCGCAGGCAACCTCCTGGTTGATACCTTCAAAGTTAATTCCGGCCGCGATACATAAGTCAGCATGTTCTTCTACTAATTTTCTTCCGTGTGTGTTTTTTCCACCTACAGAGCAGTAGTACATACCTTGTGGAGCAGGATAACCTCCAACAGGGAAACCTAATGGCAATAAAGTTTTAGTATCCATGATGAAATACTCTTGTTCGAAACCAAACCAAAAATCATCATTATCATCATCAATTGTAGCTCTTCCGTTAGAAGGGTGTGGAGTTCCGTCAGCATACATAACTTCTGACATTACCAGGTATCCGTTAATACGGGTTGGATCCGGGTAAATCGCAACAGGAACTAATAAGCAGTCTGAAGACCCACCTTCGGCTTGTTTTGTCGACGAACCATCAAATGACCAGTTTCCAAGTTCTTCTAATGTTCCTTTGAAATTTTCGTGCTCTTCAACTTTAGTTTTACTTCTAAGATTTTGAGTTGGTTCATATCCATCTAACCAAATGTACTCTAACTTAATTTTAGCCATAATAATATAAATTAATTTTTTTGTTTTTTTTCGTTGGGTCAAATATAGATTTATTTTTTTAGCCGTAAAAATTAGGGGGCTATTTTGTTTTGCCGAGTATAATTTTTCGGATAAGCGCAATTTTCTAAGGGGTATATTTTATAAAAAGCAATTTTTAACAGCTTAAAAAAATAAATTCGTAAAAATCAAACCTCTTTTTTGAAATTATGGGTTAAGGAATTATGAAAAAATGTTTATTTAATGAATAATAGCGGGGTATTTTGTTACATTTCTTTAAAACAAATTCATTATTCTTTGAAAAAATGATTTTCCGTTGAAAAATCATCGCATAAAAATCGAAAATATATGTTTAAAACAGCTAGTTTTATTGTTTATATTTGTTCCTCTTTTTTTAGTGAAAATTATTACGAATTTTTAAAATTATATACATGTCAACATTACGTTTCCAAGCTTTAAAAGAAGCTTCTACAAGAAAGCCGGTACATTTTGAAGAAATAGACAGAAAGTCTAACATTTTTGGTTCAAATGTGTTTAATGAAAAAGCCATGAAGCAGTTCTTAACTTCAGATGCTTTAAAAGGAGTTAGGGACGCCATTCAGCACGGAACTAAAATAGACAGAAAACTGGCAGATTACATTGCCATGGGAATGAAAGAATGGGCCTTGTCAAAAGGGGTTACACATTATACACACTGGTTTCAGCCGCTTACAGGCACAACAGCAGAAAAACACGATGCTTTTTTTGAAACGTCTTATGACGGCAGTGACCCTGTAGAAAAATTTGGCGGGGCACAATTGGTACAACAGGAACCGGATGCATCAAGTTTCCCGAATGGCGGAATCAGAAATACATTCGAAGCCAGAGGGTATACTGCCTGGGACCCAACATCTCCGGCCTTTATCTACGGAACAACGTTATGTATTCCAACTGTTTTTATTGCGTATACCGGAGAAGCTTTAGATAATAAAATTCCGTTGTTAAGAGCTTTATCTGCAATGGATGAAGCAGCGACAGAAGTTTGTAAATATTTCGATAAAAATGTAAAAAAAGTAACTGCCACTTTAGGATGGGAGCAGGAATATTTTCTTATTGACAAAGCTTTAGCCAATTCACGTCCCGACTTAATGATGACCGGAAGAACCTTATTAGGGCACACCTCGGCAAAAGGGCAGCAATTAGACGATCATTATTTTGGCTCAATTCCAACGCGTGCCTTAACCTACATGAGAGATTTAGAGCAGGAATGTATGTTGCTGGGGATTCCGGTAAAAACACGTCATAACGAAGTAGCACCCAATCAGTTTGAGCTGGCCCCTATTTTTGAAGAAACAAATCTTGCTGTAGATCACAACTCCTTATTGATGGATGTGATGCAAAGAGTCGCAGAACGTCATGATTTTAAAGTGCTGTTTCACGAAAAGCCATTCAAAGGGGTAAACGGTTCAGGAAAACACAACAACTGGTCATTGGCAACAGATACGGGAGTAAACTTACTGAGCCCAAGTAAAACGCCAATGAGCAATTTACAATTCTTAACCTTCTTTATTAATACCATAAAAGCAGTTAACGATTATGAGACTTTATTAAGGGCTTCTATTGCCACTGCCAGTAACGATCACAGGTTAGGAGCAAATGAAGCGCCGCCGGCTATTATTTCGGTTTTCATTGGGGCACAATTGACCAAAGTTTTATCAGAGTTAGAAAGTGTTACAACAGGGAAACTTTCTCCGGAAGAAAAAACAGATTTAAAACTGAATGTGGTAGGGAAAATTCCGGACGTTCTTTTAGACAATACAGATCGAAACAGAACATCTCCTTTTGCCTTTACAGGAAATAAATTCGAGTTCAGGGCTGTAGGTTCAAATGCAAACTGTTCGAATGCCATGACGACATTAAATGCCATAGTGGCCAAACAATTAAAAGATTTTAAAACAGCAGTAGATACTTTGATCGAGTCGAAAGACATGAAAAAAGATGATGCTATTTTTAATGTTTTAAGAGAGTATATCAAACAATCTAAAAAAATACTTTTTGAAGGCGACGGATACAGCGAAGCCTGGGAAAAAGAAGCCGCTAAAAGAGGTTTAAGTAATTTTAAAACGACCCCTGAAGCGATTAAAGCCAAGGTATCAAAACAAGCTTTGGATTTATTTGATGAATTAGGAATCCTAAACCATGTTGAAGCCGAAGCGCGTTACGAAATTGAATTGGAAGAATACACAAAGAAAATCCAGATCGAAGGAAGGGTCTTAGGAGATATTGCCAGAAATCATGTAATTCCAACCGCTATTCGTTATCAAAATACATTAATTGAAAATGTAAAAGGATTAAAAGAAATCTTCGGTAAGGAGTTTGAAACGATTGCCAAAGAACAAATCGTTTTGATTAAAGAAATTTCAGGTCATATTGAAGGAATCAATTCTAAAGTATTGGCAATGACAAACGAAAGAAGAACAGCCAATCATTTAACTGATGCCCAAAAAATGGCAGAAGCCTATTGCAATAACGTAAAACCGTATTTTGAAGATATTCGCAATCATTGTGATAAATTAGAGCTCTTAGTCGATGACGAAAGCTGGACGTTAACCAAATACAGAGAGTTACTGTTTACCAAATAAAGAGTACTGTAACAATGCTACTAAGCCCATCGGATTACGGTGGGCTTTTTTTTGGCTTAATGTTAAAATAGGATCGTTTTATTATTGTTTTTAGCAGATTTATAGGGGTAAATGTAAACAAATTGCAAGTATTAAGTAATTTCCTACTTATGTTTTTAACGATTTCAGTAGTTCATCGAATAAGTTTTACAGTTCATCGAAAAGAGGTTAACTTATTGAAAAATAGCTGTTTCTACTTGAATTGTATATCGATAAGTTTTCTAATTTTGGTCATGAAGAAAGAAAATAAGAGTTCTGCTTTTTATTTTCAAATGAAGATTTTTTGATAGCCTGATTTCCCCCAAATCACACTGACCTACATAATAAGTTGTATTAATAACCAATTAAATATATCTATTATGAAAAAAGTAATTTTGAGCATCTCAGCGATGCTATTTGTAGGGGCAGCAGCTTTTGCGCAAGGAAACACTTCATCAGTGAATCAGGTAGGAAATTCTGATCAGGGAATTGTAACTCAAAACGGGGCAAACAACGGATCTCTTGTGGACCAAAATGGTAACAGCAACAAATCTGAAGTGTATCAGGGAATTCAACCGGGATTGTATGCAGCAAAAGACAATAAAGCAGATGTAAAACAAACCGGAAACAGCAATGGTGCATTTATTTCTCAAAGCAACCACGACAACAAAGCGTATCAAACCCAAACCGGAAACAGCAATAGTGCTACCATCTGGCAAGATCAGATTGTAGGACCGGCAAGTGCATTGGGAGGATTTGATATTGCGACTCAAAAACAAACCGGAAACAGTAATACCGCTACAGTAGATCAGGGTACAACAGGAAATGAAAAACCAACCGGACTTCCTTTCAATGCTACTCAGCTAGGATATGTTGCAGCAGTTAATGTTCCATTTGCTCCTCATAGCAAAAATGAGGCTACACAAACTCAAAACGGAGACAACAATGTGGCTTATGCTTCTCAGGGTGGTGTTCATAACCAATCATGGCAAACTCAAAAATCTCCAGTTGGTACTTCTGCAGCCGATAAAAATACTTCAAACCACTATCAATATGGTGATGAAAATAAAGCTACAAGTACACAGGATGGTATCAAATTGACTGAAAATACATTGCAAATTGGTAACAGCAATACCGCTACGATTTCTCAAACAGGAGCAGCTCACAGCAGTATCGCTTTCTCAAAAGGAAATTTCAATACCATTACAGTTACTCAGACTAACTAGTATTTTACATTTTTTAAATGAGATAGTCATAGAACGTGACTATCTCATTTTTTACTCTAAACCAATCAGGATGAAAACTTTCATTTTATATAGTGTATTGCTTTTACTCTTTTCCCCTGTATTTTATGCACAGGAAAAAGAAGATAATTCAGACTTTAAACCCTATAGCTCCTCTGTCTTTAATTCTAAAGAAAAAGCTTTAAGTGTGGTTTCAGGTATGGATAAAAAAGCACAAAATGATTTAAATGCTAAAATTCAATCCGGTATCCAGATACAGCAAATAGGGGATTTAAATAAAGTCATAGCGAATTTAAAATCAAATGAAACCAAAGTTGCCGTTGATCAGAACGGAAACCGCAATGAATTGTTTTTGGATAAAAATGCCAAAACACTGACTCAGAACATTGTTCAGCAAGGCGATAATAATAAAATTTCTGATTTTACATTACACACCAATTATAATGTAAACATGGAAATGATCCAAAAAGGAGACAATCAAAACATTCAAAGTATCGGAACCAATTCGCTGTCAAAAAACATGAAAATTACACAGACAGGAAATGGTGCTTCGATAATTCTTATCAATAAATAAATTTAAAAACATGCGTTTTTTATATCGACATATCATTTTCGTATTGCTGTTTTTTACGGCCGTCATCTATGGTCAGGTTCCCCAGGACAAAATAAAAGCAAAACTGGAAATCGAAAAAATTGAAGGTAATATAAAAATTACAGGTACTGCTGAAAACCTTACAGACGTGATCAGGAGTGCTGCCTACAGAATGTCAGTTATAAAAAATAATAGTAAAAGTAATAATCAGTCTAACAACGATCAGGTTGGTGTTTTTACCCTGCAACCCAATGAACTGCAAAAGTTATCTACTTCTCAGATCAATCTTTCTGAAGATGATGAGGTCATCGTGTTATTATTGTTTTATGATGAAAACAAGCAAATAATAGCGAAAGACCGTGTGGTATTGGGCGAAGAAAAAAAAAAGATGATGTAATACTACTTCCTGCTGACGGATTTATGTTAAGAGGAATCATTACAGACGACACCAAAACAAAAATCGGAAAAGATTTTTATGATCGGTATTATTACAAATACAATGATATTGGAATAAATGCTGAAAAAATAGTAACCATAGGTGAAGAATATAGTTTTGCAAGAAATACAGCCATAACCATAACCATTGACAACGAGGTTATTTATGAGTTTTTAGCCAGACCGGACGACGAATTTTTAGACGCAGTTGCAGAGGAATCTGTCAATGCCACCTTTACCTATTTTAAAGAAAAAGAAAAACAGCGAAAATATTTCACTCAGTATTAATTTTATTATTAACGACATGAAATTTATTGTAACCTTAGCAGCACTGCTGCTCATTTCTCCATTTATAAACGCGCAGGCCCTGGTTTATAAGCCCGTTAATCCGGCCTTTGGGGGAGACACATTCAATTATCAATGGCTTTTGAGCAGTGCAGAAGCTCAAAACAAGCAGAAGGATAAAACAGCCGAAACAGCTACACAAACAGATCTGGAACGATTTAAAGCCAGTTTAAATTCGCAATTATTGAGTCAGATTTCCAGTCAGCTTTACAAACAGCAATTTGGTACTGATGGGATTAAAGCAGGTTCTTATACTTTCGGAAGCTATTCCGTCGACGTTTACCCATCTTCAGGCGGGCTCACACTTAATATTCTGGACACCAATACAGGAGAACAAACTCAGGTAATTATCCCAAATCAATAACATGAGATTACATCACTACTTACTTATCGTATTCGGATTTCTTTTTTCGGGTTGCGGTGCTTATTACAATCAGCCAACCGGAGTCGAAAAAGCAGTTTTGGGAGAAGGAACTCCTGCAACTTCCCTGTTAAAAGATTTGCCAAAGCCAAAAGAACCTGTTGTCGTAGGGGTTTATAAATTTAGAGACCAGACCGGACAATATAAACCTCAGGAAAACGGAAGCAGTTTTAGTACTGCCGTAACTCAGGGTGCTACTTCTATATTAATAAAAGCGTTGGAAGATTCGAAATGGTTTGTGCCTATTGAGCGTGAAAATATTGGTAATTTACTTCAGGAACGAAATCTGATTCGGGCCACACGTCAGGAATATGTAAAAAATGCCAATCCAAACGAACCTCAGTTAACCCCATTGTTATATGCAGGGGTTTTGTTAGAAGGGGGAATCGTTTCGTATGATTCTAATATCATTACAGGAGGTTTTGGCGCACGGTATTTTGGCGCCGGGGCATCCGTAAAATACCGTCAGGATCGTGTTACGGTATATTTAAGAATGATTTCAACCTCAAACGGAAAAATTCTGAAGTCTGTTTATATTTCCAAAACCATTTTATCGCAGGCCATTGACGAAAGCTTATTCCGATATGTAAACTTTAAAAGACTGCTTGAAGTCGAAACAGGTTATACAACGAACGAGCCTGTACACATGGCCGTTACAGAAGCGATCGAAAAAGCCGTTGAATCTTTGGTTTTAGAAGGCATAAAAGATAATATCTGGGAAGCCGACGCACCAAAATGGCAAGTCGATAATTTATTGAAAGCATACAATGAAGAAAATAAAACGGCTGATATAACAGGGCTTTACGGCAGGGTTATGGAAGACAGAAGGGGTAAATTTGCGATCGAAATTTCAGGCGGTTCCACTTTAATGGATGGTGATTACAAAGATCCGCTTTTAAGACCATTTGGACGCGGGGCTTTGAAATTCTTTATTACACCTGCTTTCAATATAAGCGCTTCAACAAACGTTGTAAACCTCGCCAATAAAAACCTGCTCGATGTAGGCTATATCACTTATGATCTTAATCTCGAATGGATCTTGCTTCCTAAAGACAAACTGACTCCTTACTTATACGGAGGAGGCGGATTTGCGATGAACAAAAAAATTGAAAACACCTACAGTAAAATTCAGTTTGGTGCGGGTTTAGAATATATGGCCTCTGACCGCATTGGAGTAAAATTATTTGCAGAAGAAAATATCAACTTCAGTGATAATGTCGACTACATCAAAGCAGGAACACGGGATGATTATTATTACAAATTCGGATTGGGGCTTACCTATTATTTTGGAAAAAAGAAAAAATAGTGTAATAGAAAACAGCATATTTTAAAATACAACGACAAAGTTTAAATTTAAAAACAAATTAATAATGAAGTATATATACAACATAACAAGCGTACTTTTTTTATTGTTTTTGGTTTCATGTAGCGAAGAAAAAATAGGAGACTCCGAATATGGTACCGTTACCGGAAGAGTAGTCAATGCAGATACTTTTGTGCCTGTCGAAAATGTCAAGATACTTTCCAGTCCAACTTCAAGTACCGTGTTTACAGATGCAGATGGTAAATTTACAGTTTCGAATGTAAAGACTGGAGAATACTCCTTTCAGGCTCAAAAAGATGGCTTTGTTGCAAAATTTGAAGCCATAACCGTTACTGCAAACAACACCTCAGAAATTGTTTTTGAGCTCAAAACAGCAACAGCCAATAATAAACCGCCAACAGTTCCGGTATTGGTAAGTCCGGTAGACAATAGTACAGGCCAGGCTGTTTCATTAGATTTAACCTGGACCGATACAGATCCGGATAATGATGCGCTGACTTTTAAAATAACCCTTAGAAACGATAGCAATAGCGACGTAAAAACCTATGACGCCATAAAAGACAAAAAGCTAACCTTAACAGATTTAATATACGGGGCAAAATACTATTGGCAGGTTGAGGCAACAGATGGTATCAACACACCGGTTTTAAGTGCGGTAAGTGCCTTTACAACATTGGCTTTTCCAACTACGAGATACTTATTCGTCAAAACGGTAAATGGAAACAATGCTATTTTTACTGCCGATGATGCAGGAAAGCAATACCAATTAACCAGTTCAGACAAAAATTATTGGCGTCCTAGAAGAAGCAATCAGGCGAAAAAAATTGCTTTTATAGGAACAAACGGCTCTCAAAATGATATATATACTATGAATTTTGATGGAACCGGAATAAAAAGAATAACCAGTTCTGTACCTATTGCCGGTTTTAACTCCGATTATATAGACTATTCCTGGAATGCCTCAGGAAGTGAATTGATTTATCCAAATTTTGACAAACTATATAAAATCAGCAGTGACGGAAGCGGTTTAACCAAAATATTCCAAACACCAAATGGTAAATTCATATCAGAATGTGACTGGAGTGCAGACGGGTTACAAATTGCCTTAAAAGTAAATGACGCAAACGGATATAATGTAGAAATCTATGTCATCAATATTTCAGGGGTTGTAACCGCAACAATCCTTTCAGGACAAACGGGAGCAGCCGGCGGATTGCATTTTTCGGTAACAGGACAAAAACTAGTCTATACCAGAGATGTTTCAGGTTTTGAAAATTTAAATTACAGACAACTTGATTCCCGCATTTTCGAATACAATTTTGCAACAGGAACATCAACCCAAATCATAACAGAAAAAACACTGGGAACAAATGATTTCGACGTTAGATATTCTCCAAACGAATCAGAACTTATTTTTACGAATACCTCCAATGATGGCATTTCAGTAAAAAATATTGTAAAAACAACCATTAGCGTTACCAATTCCAGAACACTCTTGTTCTCAGGAACAGCAATGCCGGATTGGGAATAACTTTTAAAGACCAAAATTTAAAACCAATATTACCCGGAAAATTCGGCAGTGCTGTAAAACCTGCCGAATTTTTTTTGTGAATCAAATATTCTAATTTTAAATCGTATATCCCCAAGAATTAAAAAAAGGGATTATCTTTGCACCACATCAACACAAACTAAGTTTCATGAGTTCAGATTCAAGCAAAAGGTACGCACAAAGAGGTGTTTCGGCATCAAAAGAAGACGTACACAACGCCATAAAAAACATCGATAAGGGTTTATTTCCTCAGGCATTTTGTAAAATAGTTCCTGATTATTTAACACAGGATCCGGAATATTGCCTGATTATGCATGCAGATGGTGCCGGTACAAAATCATCATTGGCCTATATGTACTGGAAAGAAACAGGAGATGTTTCCGTTTGGAAAGGAATTGCTCAGGATGCTTTAATCATGAATATCGACGATTTATTATGTGTTGGGGCAACCGATAATATTTTACTGTCTTCAACCATTGGAAGAAATAAAAACTTAATTCCTGCTGAGGTTATTTCGGCAATCATCAACGGAACCGAAGAATTAATCAACGAATTAAAATCATTTGGAGTAACCATTCATTCAACAGGCGGGGAAACTGCCGATGTGGGAGATGTAGTTCGCACCATTATTGTAGATTCTACCGTAACCGCCCGTATGAAACGCAGCGATGTGGTCGATAATGCGAATATTAAGGCTGGTGACGTAATTGTTGGTTTGACCTCTTTTGGTCAGGCAACCTACGAAAAAAGTTATAACGGCGGAATGGGAAGCAACGGTTTAACCTCTGCACGTCACGACGTTTTCGGAAAATATTTAGCTAAAAAATACCCGGAGAGCTTTGATGCTGCCGTGCCCGAAGAATTAATTTATTCAGGTCAGGTAAACTTAACAGATGAGGTTGAAAACAGCCCAATAAACGCCGGTCAGCTGGTACTTTCTCCAACCAGGACTTACGCCCCAATTATCAAGAAAATTCTAGATACCTACACACCAGAGGATATTCACGGAATGGTGCATTGTAGTGGAGGAGCGCAGACTAAAATTTTACATTTCGTTCAGAATTTACACATTATAAAAGACAATTTATTTCCGGTTCCGCCATTGTTCAGGTTAATTCAGGAACAATCAAAAACCGATTGGAAAGAGATGTATCAGGTTTTCAATTGTGGTCACCGTATGGAAATCTATGTTCCCGAAAACATTGCACAGGATATTATTGCAATTTCAAAATCGTTCAATGTCGATGCACAAATCGTAGGCAGGGTAGAAGCGGCAGATGCTAAGAAACTAACGATCACCAGCGAATACGGAACATTCGAATATTAATATTTTTTGAGTTACAAAGGTTCAAAGGTTCTGAGTGACAAAGGTTTTTTATACCGGAGTGTACAACAGAACCTTTTTTATTAATAATTAGCTTTTTTAGGAGCTAATCCCGCTATCCGTTACAATCTTTTGTGCCGAACCCCGGCACAAAAGGATTTTCACTACTATCGGGGCTAAAAAACACCAGGCTATGTACGAATTACTTTTTTGGAGATATTTAGAAGAAGTTTACCTAAACCACCACGAAGTTTACGAAGCTCTTACAGAGAAAGAAACAGTTGAAGGTCTTGAAACACTTCCGGTTGAGGTCATCATGAACCGAATCGCTTCGGTATTCTCGCAATGGGAAAAAGTAGATGAAAACAGCTGGCAAAATACTTCAGGAAAAGGCGCTTTTCAGGTAATTACAACGCCACAAAGTGTAAAAATCGACTGCTATGGAACCGAAGGCAAAACCATGAACAAATTGGTTGAGCTGATGGAAGAATTCAAATGTCCGTTGTACGATCCGCAAGTGCCCGAACGATATGACGAAATGAGTGAATAATTTTTTCTCTTTTATACCTTTGTGAATCTCTGTGTAAAACTTCGCGCATCTCTGTGAAATAGTTTTTACACAAATTCACGTAAAGATTCACACAGAGCATCACAAAAAAGCAGCTTATGACAACACCAAATTTCAGTTTCTCAGACCATATAATTTTAGAAGACAACCTGGTTTTATTACGTCCTTTACAAGAATCAGACGTTGATAATTTATTGGAAATTTCGATCAGCGAACCAGAAACCTGGAAATATTCTTTGGTTGGTGCAGACGGAAAAGAAAACCTGATCAAATACATCCAATCGGCCATAAAAAACCGTGAGGATAAAAGAGAATTCCCGTTTATAGTGTTCGATAAAAAATCTCAAAAATATGCCGGTTCAACGCGTTTTTACGATATGAATCTGGAGTTTAAAACGCTTCAATTAGGATTTACCTGGTACGGTTCAGCTTTTAGGGGAACCGGACTCAACAAACATTGTAAATTTTTATTACTGCAATTTGCCTTTGAAACCCTCGGAATGGAGCGCGTAGAATTTCGTGCCGATAATAATAACGAACGAAGTATTGCCGCCATGAAAAGCATTGGCTGCAAAGTCGAAGGCGTATTACGCAGCCATATGCCAACCGCAAATCAAGAAGTACGCCGTGATTCTATTGTTTTAAGTATCTTAAGAAACGAATGGTTTGACGAAGTAAAAGAAAACCTAAAGCAAAAGTTATAGTTTACAATTTGGGATTTAGATTTTAGTATTTGGGATTTAATTTACCTATCCATCCTTCAATAAAAGATTTTGTTCCTTTCTTAGCTTTACAACTAAATGATCAACATAAGTTTTTATTTTTTGAGGTAACAAATTCCAGTTTGCATCTTTCTTAAAACTTCTGCAAACATCTAAGTCGCATTCTACAGCCCGAATTGCATATTTTTTGTTTTTATAAACCGTGATAATTTTCACGCGTCGTATTTCATCATTCTCATTTCTGGTTCCGTAAACAATTACCGGGTCAATGTATCCGTCACCATCAAGATCTTTGGTGGTGCAATATTTTGTCCAGAACCAGATATTGGTTTCTTTTGGCTCAGTGCTTTCTAATAAATCATTAATTCTCCATTTTTCAAGAAAACCACCATGATCAGCCATAGTACAAATCGCCTGAATTTTGGTGTTTAAAGTGTCTTTTTTTGAAATGGTTTTTTGGTTTTCGCATAAAAGTAAATTATATACACCACTTTTATCGGCACAAGTAAAAGCTTTGTAAACAGGAAAATCTGAAACCTGGTCTAGTTCCTGTTCTTTTATTTCTTCTTTGGTTAGCCTGTAACTTTCGACTTTTTGCGAAAAACCAAATGATGAGAAAGAAAGTACCAGAAATAAAATATAATTTTTCATGTTTGAATTGTATTTTTAGATACTTCAAAGATATTCAAAACCTTTTTAGCCTATATTTTTAAAAAAGCATATTTTATTGTAATTTTCTAACCTGAAAATGGTATTAAATCGTTTTAGTAAGACATTGATTTTACTATCGACATAAAAATAATAATTAAAAAATAGCTGATGAATATTGTAAATAGCAAAGGTTTTCTCTTTGGGTTATCCATTTTAGCGTTTGGTTTTGCCAATGAAATTAAAGCACAGAAAAAAGCAATTGAAAAACGAAACCTGATTCAGTACGTCGATCCTATGATTGGTACGGCAAAAATGGGGCATACTTATCCGGGTGCAACGGTTCCGTTTGGAAGCGTACAGTTAAGCCCGGAAACCGATACAATTGCTTACGGTTTAAACGGAAAATACAATGGAGACGTTTATAAATACTGTGCAGGATATCAGTACGAAGACAAAACCATTGTAGGTTTCAGTCACACTCATTTTAGCGGAACGGGACATTCTGATTTAGGCGATTTTTTGATTATGCCTACAACCGGAAAATTGCAATTGAATCCAGGAACAGCATCAAAACCATTATCGGGCTACAGATCAGCATTTTCTCATTCGACTGAAAAAGCAGAGCCGGCATATTACAGCGTACTTCTTGAAGATCATAAAATCAAAGCCGAACTTACTGCAACAACAAGAGTAGGAATGCATCAATACACATTTCCAAAGTCTGATGAAGCACACATTATTTTAGATTTGACGTCCGGAATTTACAATTATGATAAAAAGAATGTCTGGACCTTTGTTCGCGTAGAAAACGATACCTTAATTACAGGATATCGCCAGACAAACGGCTGGGGGAGAACCAGAACGGTTTATTTTGCGATGTCTTTTAGCAAACCCATTAAAAGCTATGGTCAGGCAGCAGCAGAAAAAAGTGTTTACAGAGGTTTTTGGGGCAGATTTGATCAAACCAAAAACTTTCCTGAAATGGCAGGTCAAAACTTAAAATTGTTCTTTGATTTTAATACTGAAGAAGGTGAAAAAATCAAAATAAAAATGGCGTTGTCTCCAGTAAGTTCTGCCGGAGCATTAGAAAATATGAAAAAAGAAGTTCCGGGCTGGGATTTCGAAAAGGTTAAAAAACAAAGCCAGGAAATTTGGAATGATGAGTTGAATAAAATTCAGGTAGAAACCGTTCAGAAAGAAGATCTGGTAAACTTTTATACCGCCATGTATCACGCCTTTTTAGGGCCAACAGAATACATGGATTTAGACGGAAACTACAAAGGCCTTGATATGAATGTTCATAAAGCGGAGAATTTTACAAATTATACCAGTTACTCATTATGGGATACATATAGGGCTTTACATCCGTTATTTAATTTAGTTCAGCCTAAACGCAATGCTGATATGATCAGTTCCATGCTGGCACATTCAGATCAGAGTGTGCATAAAATGCTGCCAATCTGGTCGCATTATGCCAATGAAAACTGGTGTATGATCGGGTATCATTCTGTTGCCGTAATTGCTGATGCGATTGTAAAAGGCAATACCAGTTTTGACCCTGAAAAAGCACTTCAGGCTTGCGTGAACACAGCAAAAGTACCTTATTATGACGGATTGGAATATTATATGAAAATGGGTTATGTTCCGGAAGACAAAAACGGTTCTTCGGTTTCTAAAACCTTAGAATATGCTTATGACGATTGGGCAATTGCCCAGGCAGCACAGAAATTAGGAAAAACAGCTGTTTATAATGAATTCATCGAAAGATCTAAAAATTATAAAAACGTTTACGACGCAAAAACAGGTTTTATGCGTCCTAAATTAAACGACGGAACTTTCAAGAAAGAGTTTGATCCTCTTGACACACACGGACAAGGGTTCATTGAAGGAAATTCATGGAATTATAGTTTATACGTTCCGCAAGATCCTGCCGATATGATTCAAATGATGGGCGGGAACGACAAATTTAACGTGCGATTAGATTCCTTATTCAGCATGCACTTACCGGATAAGTATTTTGAAAATACAGAAGATATTACCAGAGACGGAATCATCGGAAATTATGTGCACGGAAATGAACCTTCACATCACGTAGTTTATTTATACGACTGGACCAATTCACCCTGGAAAGCGCAGGATAAGATTAGAATGATCCTGAAAAAAATGTACCGAAATGGTGCCGATGGTTTAGGCGGAAATGACGACTTTGGACAAATGAGTGCCTGGTATATTTTTAGCAGTTTAGGATTTTATCCGGTTGCGCCCGGTTCTGATGAATATGCACTGGGAAGCCCATTGGTGAAAAAAGGAGTTTTTAACTTAGAAAACGGAAAAAGTTTCGAAGTAGAAACAGTAAATCAATCGGATAAAAATGTCTTTGTAAATAAAGTACTTTTGAACGGAAAACAATTAGCTAAACCTTTCTTAAAACATGCAGATATTATGAATGGCGGAAAGATTACTTTCTATATGAGTGCTAAACCAAATAAAAAGAATTATTAAATTATAGAAAGTCTAACCTGACAGGTTTTTAAAACCTGTCAGGTTTCTCTATCTCAGTCACTCAGTCAGACCCAACAGGATTACATAAAACTAGTGCAATTGCTTTGCCTGTTCCCTTCGGTCGAGTTGTGGCGAAAAAATAATAAAAATAGAATTGTAATGGAGTTTGCAAAAAACTTCACGAAATTTGCAGCTCAAATAAAAACGATACACATTATGAAAATAAATCTAAAATCTGGAATTGATAAATTGCTTTTTGGAATGAAGCAAAACGATGTAACAGCTGCTTTAGGAAAACCTGATAAAAATTACAAAGACGAAGATGATAATGTGATTTTTGTATACAACGCACAAAAAATCAGATTGACATTTTATCAGGAAGAAGATTTGAAATTAGGTTATCTAGTGGCTTCAGGCAATGATTTGGAAGTTTTTGGATATAAGTTAATCGGAAGAAAAATTGCTGATGTAAAGAAAGATTTAGCAACTAAAGGAATTACAAAATACACCCAGGAAACTTTTGATACTTTCGAAAATTATTTCAATGAAGACAATTGGTTCATTCTTCAGACAGAATTTGATGAAGTAGTGAAGTTTGAAGTTGGGGCGATTATCAATGATAAAGATGAGTTTGACTGGAAATTTCCGGTTAAGAAGTAAAAACAGCTGCTAAGAACTTTATAAAGTTTTTTCACGAAAAAAAGAACCACAATCTTGTCATCCTGACGAAGGAAGGATCAGACCAGCGAATCGGCAAAGATTGTGTCAAAATTCTCACTAAGGTTTCTGGTGCGATCCCTTTTCGCTCAGGATAAAAAACAAAAAAACCGACAAGTAATTGTCGGTTTTTTTGATAATGCTAAAAAGAAATTACCCTTTTAGCCATGCATTTCTAAGTTTCTCTTTTGAAGGATCTGTAACTTTAAACGTTTCTTTTTCTTCAAAGGGTACTTTTACAGTTCCTTTAATAGTTTGTTCAGTACCGGCACGTTTTATTTTAATTGTAATTGGATCATTTTCTTTCCAGTTTTCGCTTTCTGTAATTAAATCATAGATATTATCCAGATTATACGTTTTATTGTTTACTGCAAGGATTTGATCGCTGGCTTTAAGGTTTAAATGGGTGAAAAATACATTCAGGTCAATTTCAGGACGAACGCTGATTACTTTAGTCGTTTTATCAACCCCAATATATGGATTTTGTCCTTTGATGAAAATTGATCCCGGAACTTTTTCAGATGCTTTACCCACACCAACTTTTGCCAAATAAAAATCGTAAGGAATTGGAGTTGTTCCGGCAACATATTTATTTAGGAATTCCCCAACTTCAGGATAGGTCAATTGAGTTATTTTAGCAAAAAGCTCGCTATCGTTAAATGGTTTTTCAACGCCATACTCATTAGATAATTTATGCATCAGATCCAGGATTCCTCTTTCTCCATTGCTTTTCTCCCTGATGATAATGTCAATACACATTCCAATTAAAGCCCCTTTTTGGTATACATTTAGGTATTGGTCTTTATAAGGCTGCTCTAATACATTTTTGCTCATTACCGTAAACGACATGGTATCGTTTAAGCCTTTTGCTTCTTCGATTTTATCTGCTATACGGGTGTAAAATTCATTTTCATTAATTAAACCCTGATTGATCTGGAACAAGTTTGCAAAATATTCTGTTACACCTTCATACATCCATAAATGTTCAGACATTTTAGGTGCATTATAGTCAAAAAACTGAATTTCTTTTGAGTGAACGGTTAACGGAGTTACAATATGAAAAAATTCGTGTGAAACCACATCTTTCATCGATTCTACCAATTTATCTTTTGGCATAGATTCCGGTAAAACAACTGTTGTTGCTGTGGGATGTTCTAAAGCTCCAAAACCATGGGCATCATCTTTAGCCATGCTTGATAAATACAATATGACAGTGTATTTTTTTGTCGCGTTTACTTTGCCTAAAAAGTTTTTTTGCGCCGTCATGATAGTTTTCATTTCCGGTGTGATACTTTCAGCAGTAAATTTTCCGGTTGGAGAATACACTGCAATCAAAATATCCATTCCGTTTACATTAAACGTAGTATAATCAGGTTTAGAATACATGATTGGATTTTCGACCAAAACAGCATAACGGGAAGTGGTAAAAACGTCACTTGTATTGCTTGCATCCTGATCTGTCATCGAAGTCGCGCCCCAAAGGGTTTCAGGGTGTGTAATCGTAACTTTGTATGGAATATCTAATTTATCCTGGAAATAACCTACAAAACCATGCGTATTAACCAAAAAATTGATTCCTGCATTGATATTGGTTCCGGCCGGAGAAAATACATCGTCGTTACCAAATCCGGTTCCTTTTTCAGTATCAAAAGTATCGCCAACTAAATACGTAATCTTTTTTAATGTTTTTGCGTTCGAAATAGACCATGAATTGTCGTCAATTCTTTTTACCGTTAACTCATTTCCTTTAGCATCAAAAGCTTTAAAACCGTCTGAATACTTACCGTAATTATCTGTAGAATAAGTTCCCGGAACTGTTTTAGGGATACTGTAAACAATTTCGTCTGTTTTTATTTGTGGAGGAGTAACGGTTACTAAAACCTTATCGTCTTTTACATCAACAAGATTAATGGTAACATCTACAACATTGCTTTTTGCAGCACCTGATGAACTTCCTGTTTTACAACTCCAAAGAGTTACTGCGAGAGCTAAGGTGTAAAGTATTTTCTTCATTTGTTTGAGTTTAAGTATTGCTATTTGACTTACAAAATGTAAAAAAGTTACATTAAGTTAAAAAATATAAAAAAAACTCCTGAATTTCAGGAGTTCTGTCTAGTCTAGTTTATTTTTTATATAATATTTACCATCCAAATCTTCATCAAAATCATCTATTTTAACGGGTTTTGGTTTTGGTTTATTTGCAATTGCCTTCTTTTTCCACATCTCAAATTTTTCAAGTGGCATCTTCTTCTTCATGATCTCCAGAACTTCTTTTTCTGCCAATCCAAATTCTTTTTTAATGATCTCAAATGGATTTTTTTCTTCTAAGGCCAGCGAAACAAGTTTTTCGGTTTGCTCCCAATTCAATTCTTTGCGGTTACTCTTTTTCATCACGTGAAAATTAATTCAAAATAGGGGTTAATGATTAATAGATTGATTTTCAATTTAAGTATCAATATTAATAAAAAAAATAATTACTTGGTTCGATGAAGGATATTTTTTTTAATGATTTTAACTGTTTTTTATGGATCTTGATTTTTGAAACGGAATTTGCAGCAGATTTTTCAATTGATTGTTTTCTTCAGCGGCCATATGTGTGTCTACGCCATAAACAATTTTTTCTTTTGATAAGGTGGTAAAAGTGCCAAAAAGCCGGTCCCAGACCGAAAAAATATTTCCATAATTGCTATCTGTATAAGGTAAAACATAATGATGATGTACTTTATGCATATTAGGGGAAATGATGAAATAACTCAGGAAGTGATCTAATTTATCCGGTAAAGAAATATTGGCATGATTAAACTGTGAAAAAATAACAGACAGGCTCTGATATAAAAATACCATCCACATAGGACTGCCTGCAATTAAAACGCCAAGAGTCGTAAATAGAAACCGAATAATACTTTCTCCCGGATGATGTCGGTTTGCAGTGGTGGTGTCAATCCAGGTATCTGTATGATGAACGATATGAAAACGCCACAAAAATTTAATTTTATGCTGAACATAGTGTGCCAGATAAGCACCAATTAAGTCCAACAAAAGCAATCCAACGATAGTATATACCCAAATAGGCAATTCGGGAAGCCATTGTAAGAGGCCAAAATGATTTTCGGTTGTCCAGTTCGCGGTTTTAATTAAGATAAAAGCCAAAACAAAATTGACGATAATTGTTGTAAACGTCAGAAAGAAATTAATTCCGGCATGATGCCATTTTTTGTATGACATGCGAAAGAACGGAAAAGTATTTTCGATGAGCCAGAAAATAGTAATTCCTCCAACCAGAATTAAACTTCTGTGTGTAGAGGGAATTATACTGAAATACGCTATTATATCATTCATATGAGTAAAATTTTGCGTGTTCTATAAAAAGATCAATCAGAACTATTAGCTTTAAAAAAAAAGAGAAAACCGAATATTACTATATTTGATTTTCTCTTTTGATGGATTTATAAGATGAAAAATTTTATGATTTGATCAGGCTGATGATAAAAAGCAATACCCAGGCTCCTCCAACAGCAATTAAAATTTGCCATACAAGCCCGCCACCGCCAATACCCAGATTACCGGCAATCCAGCCACCAATGATGCCGCCCACAATACCAACGATAATATTGCCCAGAAGCCCAAAACCAGCACCTTTCCAGATTTGACCTGCCAGCCAGCCGGAAATTGCCCCTATAAGTAAGAAATACAAGAATGCCATAATTTTAAGTTTTATTGATTAGTAAGATTTTAGTTAAACTTCTTCCGTTTTTTGTAATAGTGTCTTATAAATAAATCCGGCCAAAACAGCTCCTAATATCGGAGCGACCCAAAACAACCAAACTTGTGATAAAGGTTCTCCTCCCGCAAAAATAGCCTGCGATAAAGATCTTGCAGGATTCACAGAAGTATTAGTAATAGGAATACTGATTAAGTGAATTAAGGTGAGCCCTAAACCAATAGCAATACCACAAAAATTTGTATTTGCACATTTGTCTGACGCGCCTAAGATTATGATTAGAAAAAAGAAAGTCAGTACAAATTCAGCTATAAAAGCAGATTGAAGCGAATAACCATCAGGGGAGAATGCCCCGTAGCCATTTGAGGCAAAGGCCCCGGCTTTAGTATTATCAATTGCAGTTCCTGCTTTACCGGACCAGATGATAAATAATGTTCCTGCAGCGGCAAGGGCACCAATACATTGTGAAATGATATAAGGTACAAGATCTTTGGCAGGAAATCTTCCGCCAGCCCATAAGCCAAGTGAAACGGCAGGATTAAAATGCCCTCCTGAAATATGGCCAACAGCATATGCCATTGTTAATACAGTCAGACCAAATGCCAGGGCAACACCGGCAAAACCAATTCCTAAACCAGGATATCCGGCAGCAAAAATGGCGCTTCCGCAACCACCAAAAACCAACCAGAATGTTCCGAAAAATTCTGCAAATAATTTTTTCATAATAAAATAATTTTAATTAATAGTTTGATTATTAACGGGTATATAAGTACGCCCAGAAAATCAATACGATTTGTAAGGGCAAACGTATTAATAAAATAAATTTCAATAAAGAAAAAGGACCTTTTTTCTTTTGATACATGAAGATATTTGAAGGAAATACAGCAATTAATAAGGCTATAATTCCCCACGCAGCAAAATGGCTTGTAGCAGGAAACAGGAGCAGAATGCCCAGAATAATTTCGGCAGCTCCGCTTAGGGTATTTAGTAATTTGGGATTGGAGAAATAGGGAGGAATGATCCTGATATACATTCCGGGGTTCCAAAAATGATTTAATCCGGCAATAATATAAAGCACAGCCATTAAATATAAATGCCAGGGTAAATTCATGATAGATAATTGTTTAACACGAATTTATAAAAAAATTAACAATTACACGGTTTTAATGGGCTTTTTTTTGACCGTACTCAAAATATGTTAATTTTTGCGCTTGAAATTTACATTCATAATAATTATGGCCAGAATGATTAAAACAATTCCAACCCATTGCGTAAAAATCACTTTTTCATTTAAGAGTACATAAGCCATCATAACCGAAACAGGAAGTTCGAGTGCAGAAACAATACTTCCTAAACCAATTCCGGTTAAAGGGAAACCCGCAGTCATAAGCATAGGTGGGATTATAGTACCAAATAAAGCAAGGATAATACCCCATTTCATGAAAATTTCAAAATTAAAGGGCGTTACCTGCGTTACAAATGCAAATGAAAATACAATTATAGCTCCGCCTAATAACATATATAAACTACGTTGGGCAGAAGAAATTTCAGTAGCAACGCGATTTGCCGTAAACATAGTGGTAGTAAAAGAAGCTGCGGCTAAAATTCCCCAAACAAGACCACGCCAGTCCAGTTTTATATCATTGTGAATGATATTAGTAGCTAAAACAGTTCCTATAAGTACAATAATTACAGCAAATACTTTTTGTTTTGAAGGTAATTTTTTTTCTAAGATCATCTCCAGTAAAACCCCCATCCAGACAGTTTGCATCAATAAAACAATACCAATAGAAACAGGAATATATTTTACGGCTAAATAGTAAAATAAACTGGTCATCCCTAATGAAGTACCGGCAAGCATCAGGCTGAAAATGTTTTTTGGAGTTGCTTTTACCACATTGTTTTTGTGTTTTATTTTCTGGAAAGCATTGATTATTAGAATACCAATAATTCCTAATATAAATTGAGATGTGGTTACTTCGGCAGTTGTATATCCTTCAGAATAGGCCATTTTTACAAAAGTGGCTAACATTCCATAAGTTGTAGCTCCAATTGCTACTAAAAATACTCCTTTTAATACGTTGTTTTGTGACATCTTAATTTGTTTGTTTTGAAAAATTAAAGCCGGCAAAGGTAAGTTATTTTGTTTAGGATTTAATAGAAAATCTGTATAAACGTTGGTATTAATTTGTTTTTACCCTTTTTTAAAGTTTTAAAATTACAGATATCACAGAATGAAGCGAAATAAAAAAGCCATCAGAAAATATCCTGATGGCTCATTTTAAGTAGGTAAACAGAAAAGTTTAAATTATTTTACGGGTTGATTCTGATAGGTTTCAATTTCAAAAATCAATGTTGCATTTGGCGGAATAACTCCTCCGGCGCCTTTTTCTCCATAAGCTAAACTTGAAGGAAGAAAGAATATTGCTTTTTCTCCATCTGTCATCATATCTAAAGCTTCGATAAAACCAGGAATCATTCCGTCTTTTTTGCCAACAGTAAACGGAAATGCCTGATATCCTTTTTGAGCGTCACGGTTTGCATCGTATTTGCCATAAGCTTTTGCTACACTGGACATGCTGCTGTCAAAAAGATTCCCATCTTCAAAATAACCTGCATAATGAAAATAAATACTGGATCCTTCAGCACCTTTAATTCCCGTTCCTTTTTTGGTTATAACATATTTTAACCCGGATGCAGTTGTAGTTGCTTTGGCTTTTGTAGCAGCAAAATAAGCCGCTTTTTGCGTAATTACTTTTTGGGATTCCCCTTTTTTAGCTTCTTCTTTTTTAGCATCATCAGCTAAAACTTTCACAGCATTAAATTTTTTGGCTGCATCACCTTTGCGGGTAATCGTAATTTTTGTCATGATATCATCCTGAACAATTTTGTTTACATTGTCCATTCCTGAAACTACGTGACCAAAAATAGTATGCTTTCCGTTTAACCACGGAGTATCTTTATGGGTGATGAAGAACTGACTTCCGTTTGTAGCGGGACCAGAGTTAGCCATCGCTAAAACACCGCCTTTTTCGAATTTTAATTCTTCTGTAAATTCATCTTTAAATGAATATCCTGGGCCTCCTGAACCATTTCCGTCCGGATCTCCACCCTGAATCATAAAATCATTGATCACTCTGTGAAATTTTAATCCGTCATAAAATGGCTTTCCTTTAAGTCTTTCCACTTTTACATTAGGATTAGTACCTTCTGCCAGCGAAATAAAGTTAGCAACAGTAACCGGAGTTTTTACATATTCAAGGGATACAACAATATCGCCTTTTGTTGTAGAAATCGTTGCGAAAATCCCGTCATTAGGATCTGTTTTAGGTGCTGCTTTCGTCGTCGTTGCTGCTGCTTTAGGTTTTGCCTTTGCAACAGGTTTTTTAGTAGTCTGAGCCTGAATATTTACTACTGCCAGGCAAAATAAAAATAGAAATTTCAACTTCATGGTATTCCGAATTTAAGTCTGTGTTAAACTTTAAAATGTATTATTGTGGTTTTTCTAATAATTGAATTTCGAAGATAATGTTCGCATTTGGCGGAATTACTCCTCCGGCACCAGTTGCTCCGTAAGCTAAGTGTGATGGGATAAAAAGAATCGCTTTATCTCCAAATGAAAGCTGCTCAATTCCTTCGATAAATCCCGGGATCATACCGTCTTTACGACCTGCCTGAAATGGAATTGGCTGATATCCGTGTTGTTCTGCTCTTGCTGCATCGAACTTTCCGAAAGCTTTATTAACTTCTTCTACGCTGGAGTCAAATAAAGTTCCGTCTTCTAAGAAACCGGAATAATGAATGTATAATTGAGTTCCCGTAGCCGGTTTTTTACCAGTTCCTTTTTCAGTAATTATATATTCTAATCCTGAACTTGTTTTAGTAGCTTTTGGTCGAACAGAGGCAAAGTAATCTACCTTTTCTTTTTGAACTCCGGCAGATTTGCTTTTTTCTTTTGCAATTTCAGAGAAATAATCGTGAAAAACTTTTACGGCGTCAAACTTTTTAGCAGCTTCACCGTTTCTGATAATGGTAACAGAAACAATCTTATCGTCTTGTTTTATTTGGTTAACCACTTCCTGGCCTTTATCTACAACATGACCAAAAATAGTATGTTTTCCGTCTAGCCATGGAGTCTCCACATGTGTAATGAAAAACTGGCTGCTGTTTGTTCCCGGGCCATTGTTTGCCATTGCCAAAACACCGGCTTTGTCAAATTTTAAATCTGTGATTTCATCTTTAAACCTATATCCTGCATCTCCGGAACCAGTTCCTTCAGGATCCCCGGTTTGAATCATAAAATCTTCAATAACTCTGTGAAATCTTAATCCGTTATAAAAAGGTTTGTTTTTTAAGTAATCTTTTGTTACAAATTCACTTTTACCCTCGGCCAAAGTTACAAAATTGGCTACCGTAACAGGTGCCTTTTTATAATCCAGTTCAACAATAATATGGCCTTTGTTGGTTTCGATATCTGCATATAACCCATCAGGTAAATTACTGTGTTCATCTTTACAGGAATATAATGAGCTAACGGCCAATAGTAATAATAAAATACTTTTTTTCATTTTCAAATTGTTGTTTTTATGGGTTTATTGTATCTTTTTTAGTTGAAACAGGAACCACTGTTTTTGGAACTGCTTTTTTGGGTGTTTGCCCAACAACAGTGGCGGGCTGAGCAGCAGGATCCGGTACAAAATTACGAAGTGTAACAGTGCAGATTAAAGATTCATTTGTTCCTATTTTTTTGTTGTCTCCATGATATCCGTAGGCGATATGAGATGGAAACAAGAAAGTGACAGTCTCATTTTTATGCATCATTTTAATACCGTCACGTAATCCCATCATGATGTCTTGTTTGTCTACATAATAGGTTTGCGGGCCAAGATCAGCTTCAGAATAGATAATTTTGCCTTCGATGTCTTTTACTTCTAAATTGAAATAGGCAATATCTCCTTTTTTAGGTGTCGCAGTATCGGTATGGTTTTGTTCGTCGTAATACAGCCAGTATCCTTTTCTGGTGGCGTAATACTTTATTTTTGGATTGTTTTTGATTATTTTCTTAATAACATCTTCTTCATTACCGATAAGTTTTTTATTGCGGTCGACTGACTTTTTCATGAAAGTACCCGAAGCCTGTGAGATGGGTCTTCTGGCTTCTTCATGATGCTTGCAGCTGACCAGTAAAACAGCAAAAAGCAGGATGTAAATGCTTTGTTTTAAGTAATTCATATGGGGTTATATTTTTAGTTTTTGTACTAAATTTTCAAATTTTTTGATTGTTTCTTCCATCGAAACATCAGATCTTCCGCCGGCTGCGTTGCTATGTCCACCGCCATTAAAATGATCCCTTGCAAATTGATTGACATCAAATCCGCCTTGCGAACGGAATGAAATCTTGATGATTTTCTCGTCTTTATTTTCGATAAAAATAGCCGTAAAAACAATACCTTTTATGCTTAATCCGTAATTAACGATTCCTTCAGTATCCCCTTTTACATAATTAAAGGAATCCAGTTCGCTCTGGGTAAGTGTTGTATAGGATGTTTTATGCTCTTCGAACACTTTCATGTTTTGTAAAGCACGACCCAATAATTGCAAACGACTGTAAGAACTGTTGTCAAATAATAAAACCGGAATTTCAGTATTTTCAACTCCCAGATCAATCAGTTCGGCAATGATCCTGTGTGTGTTTCCTGTAGTCCCCGGAAAACGGAAAGAACCTGAATCAGTCAAAATTCCTGTGTAAATGCAGGTAGCAATGGTTTTGTCTAAATCTTCTTTTTTTCCTAAGAAAGAAATAAAATTGTAAATCATTTCACAAGTAGAACCAAATGCGGTGTCAGAATACGTGTAGACAGCATAATCATCAGGTTTTTGATGATGATCGATCATGATAAATGGAGCTGTTAGTCGGGCTAAAGTATGTTCCATTTCACCTGTACGATGAAAAGCATTAAAGTCGAGTGTGAAAATTATCTCGGCTTCTTCTAATATTCTGGTACAATTTTCAGTGTCTTTTTCGAATATTTTTACTGTTTCAGAACCGGGTAACCAGGCTAAAAAATCAGGAAAGTCATTTGGGGCAATTACAGTTGCCTGGTGATTGTTTTTTATTAAAAAGTGGTATAAACCTAAGGTTGAACCCATAGCATCGCCGTCAGGACCTCTATGCGGAATTATGGCGATTTTCTTTGGGCTTGCGAGTAACAATTGTATCGCTTGAATATCTTGTATTTTCATAGTGTGCGAATTTACATTTTTTTAATGTAATGTTGAAATCATTTTACAGATTAACACGCTTTTATGTTGGTGAGGAATTGTAAGATGTAAAATGTGAATTGCAGGTTTGGAATTTAGAGTTTGCTTTTTGGAATTTTTAGTTCCTGTTCCACAAAAAGGCTCAAAGAAAATCACAAGAATATTGATTAGCTTTTTGCTATTGGTGTTTTTATTGAAATCTGGAATTTAAAAATTAGAGTTTAATCTCTGGTACAATTTATATTTGGCCCCTTTTACAATTTGCGATTTATAAATTCCTACCGAACCTGATGAAAAATAAGCGATTGTACAGGCAATAGCAATGAAAATTGCAGGTTGAATTCCAAAAAGTTCGATTCCCATAACAGTGCAGGCGATAGGAGTGTGGGTAGCTCCTGAGAATACCGCGACAAATCCCAAACCTGCCAAAAGGGCTATTGGTAAAGGAATTACAAGAGATAAAGCACTGCCTAAGGTGGCGCCAACGAAAAATAACGGAGTTACTTCTCCGCCTTTAAAACCAGCACCTAAAGTAAAACCGGTGAATAAAATTTTAAGCAAAAAATCATACCACGGATTGGCATTCGAAAAGGAATCTACGATTACCGGAACTCCTAATCCGGAGAATTTCGTAAGTCCAAAACCCGCAATAGCAATAGCCAGGATAATTCCCCCAATAAAAGGACGTAAAGGCGGATATTTGATGTTTTTTGAAAAAAGTGTACCCCAAAAATGAGTGCTTCTGGAGAATAATAAAGCAGCTAAACCGGATAAAGCCCCAATTAAAAGGACATAACATAAATTGATGAAGCCAAGTTCAGGAACAACCGGAATACTGTAATGTGTATGTTTGACTTGCCAGAATTCGACAGTAAAATAAGCAACATAAGCGACTAAAAAGGATAGAATAATACTTTTTAAATTGATTTTACTAAAGTACAAAACTTCTAAAGCAAAAATAGCACCTGCTATAGGCGTTCCGAAAACCGATGCAAAACCAGCACTAATGCCCAGGATAATTAAAATTTTGCGATCAGTATTTTCTAATTTAAAAAGCCTGGTAAACTGATCTGCAATTGCGCCGCCCATTTGTACAGCCGTGCCTTCGCGACCGGCAGAACCTCCAAACAAATGGGTAAGTAATGTTCCTAAAAGTACCAAAGGGGCCATTTTGAACGGGATTACTTTCTGAGGGTTTTCGTATTCATCGAGCAATAAATTATTGCCTTTTACAACAGCTTCTCCCCAGTAATAGTAACTCAGCCCCACTAATAATCCGCCAAAAGGCAAAAACCATACAATCCAGTCGTGATGAATTCTAAATTGTGTCACCCATTCTAAAGCCACTAAGAAAAATGCCGAAGCAGATCCGGACAAAATACCAATCAAAATACAAATGAAAATCCATTTGAAGATTGTAAAAAGCATTTGTTTTGGATGTTGAAAGTTCATTAAGTCTAAATTTTTCGCCACGAATTTCACGAATTTTCACGAATTAAAGCATTATAAATTAAAGAAAATGGAATAATCATTTTAAATCTTTCTAATCTGTGGCAAAAAAATGTGATAATTCGTGAAATTGCTTCGCCTGTTCCTTTTGGTCGTGGCGTGATAAAAAAAAATCGTGACAAAAAAATTATCCCTGTATAACAGCCGTAAATTCAATTTCAACTAAATATTCAGGGGCAACCAGTTTACTGATTTCATAAAAGCCGGTTGTTGGTTTTACATCTTTAAAAAATGAAGCATGCGCTCTTGCTACCTCTTCAAAAGAAGTAATATCAGTGGTGAAAATTCGGGTTCTGATCACATCTTTCATGCCCACATTCAAATCTTCCAAAACTTTTTCTACACGTTCCAGAATGTTGTAGGTTTGAGCATAGGCATCATCAGCTTTTACTTTATCACCATCAACAATAGCCACGGTTCCTGAAACTTCAATAATATTGCCAATTCTTACCGCACGGCAATATCCCATTTTGTCCTCCCAAGGCGATCCTGTTAAGATGTTTTCTCTTTTCATTTTTTCTGTTTTAGTGAACTTGTTTTGTCTTTTTAAATCAAATTCGGGTTAGTTAATTCAGCCGCAATTTATAAAATATGCAGATGAAAAGAAGTACGATTGAATTGAAATCACTTCGCAATTGATTCTTTTTTGTGATATTTTAATGGAATAGGTTTTAATCTCCTTTATTCCGTTTGATGCTGTTCATAAAGACGAAGTTTGTTTTGTGTCGCCGTAAGGTTTTGCTGCAGTACTTCGATTTTGTTTAACAGGTTTGCAATGGCATCGATGCCTTCTAAATTGATTTTGAGATCATAATGAAGCCGGATCATTTTTTCGACCGCAGGCAGTTGTTCCGGCTGTAAATATTCATCTTCCTCGAGAACAATAATTTTTACCAAACCATAATTGTGTAATTCTGATATAAAGGTATTTTCAATTTCGTGATACAAACAAAATTGTTTTATTTGAATTAAGTCTTTATTATTCATGATTTCTTAATTTAGCTAATTCCTGAAATAATTCTTTTTCTTTCTCAGATAATTTTGTTGGGATTTTTAAGGTGTAGGTAATGTATAAATCTCCAAACTGATTGTCTTTTTTGTAGACAGGAAAACCTTTTCCTTTCAATTTTACTTTAGTTCCCGGTTGAGTTTCCGGAGCAACTTTTATTTTTACTTTTCCATCAAAAGTGTTCACATAAATTTCTCCTCCCAAAATTGCAGTATACAAATCGAGATCGACATCGGCATACAGATTGTTGCCTTCCCGTTTAAAATCTGAATTGTTATCGATTAAAAAAGCAATGTATAAATCGCCATTTGGTCCGCCGTTTGCGCCCGGAGCACCATGATTAGGGATTTTTATAATTTGCCCGTTTTCGACTCCGGCCGGAATTGTAATCCGGATATTTTTTCCATTTACGGTCAGGTTTTGTTTGTGCGTGGTGTACGCAGCCTCCAGATCTAATTGCAATTCAGCATTAAAATCCTGTCCCCTGTATTTGGCCTGGCTTCTTGAACTTCTTCCTGCAGATCCATACATCGAATTAAAGAAATCAGAAAAATCACTTTCGGAAAAATCACCTCCGCCAAAGTCCGAATAACTTTGATTGCCGCCTTGCTGTTGTCGCGAATATTGTTGCTGGTTAGGATCGTAGCCTGCTTTTTCGAATTCATCGGCATGTTTCCAGTCTTTTCCGTACTTGTCGTATTTTTTACGATTTTCAGCATTGCTTAAAACTTCATTGGCTTCATTTATTTCCTTGAATTTTTTCTCCGCTTCTTTATCATTCGGATTTAAATCAGGATGATATTTTCGGGCTAATTTTCGGTAGGCCTTTTTGATTTCAGCTTCTGTAGCCGATTTCGTAATTTCTAATGTTTTATAGTAATCAATATAATCCATTGGCTTAAAATTTAATGGGTAAATTAAAACATTGAAGTTAGTGAATAAGTTGTTAACTATCAAAATGATGAATGCTTTTTAAATAAAATAAATAAGTAGTATTAAGAGAAGCTGTACAGGATTCAGATTTTTTTTATTCTCATTTAATTTGATAATTGGCAGGTTTTTTGATTCCAAAAATTAGCCTAATATATTGTTATAATAGTCTTAAAGTTGTAGAGCCTAACTAAATTATGCTATTTTTGTGATGCTATACTTTGATTTTATAAAAATTATAAAAGCCGATTCGATAATACTTTTTCAATGAAGCACATTTTATTTTTCATATTATTTTTTACTGCTGTAACTGTATCAGCCCAAACTGAATTTGGAACAAAATTCAAGCCTATTGCGGCACCAAAATTTAGTGCAAAACCTAAAAAGACACCTATCCCTGAGGTAAAAGACCCGCAGGCTGATAATCTGGATATGCCAGGCATTAAAACCCCCAATGTTTTTAATAATACGAGTATTACGCCAAAATCCCAATTTCAGATTGGAGCAGAGAAAAGCAAATTTACCATGTCTACTGAAACAGATTTTGCGAATCCGGGTGATCGTTATATTCCTAAAATGGAGAAGGATTTAGATAAAGCCTTAAAAGATGCGGGATTAAAAGAAGGTCGCGGGACTTTGGTAAAGCATAATATTTCATTAGGGGATTTCAGGACAAAATCGAAATATTTTATTGTGAAATTCCGTGATTTTGGTGCAATCGACGGCGATTTGGTAAAAGTGTCTTCTAATGATAAAGTAATACGCGATCAATTGTTTTTAGATGCTAATTTTAAAGATGTAAAAATAGATCTGGCAAACGGATTTAATAAATTAGATTTTGAAGCACTGAACATTGGAACTTTAGGAGGGAATACTGCCGAGATTCAGGTTTATGATGATAAAGGGCAATTGGTTACCAATGATTATTGGGATAACCTTGCAGCAGGATTTAAAGCTTCAATAATCGTTACAAAAGAAGAATAAGATACAACCTGAAGCCCTGTTGCATCTTATTCTGCATTTCGTATCTCACATTTTTTACAAATTAATTGTTTTTCCCTCACCGGTTTCTTTTAGCATAAAACTCACCAGGATAGCTATCGAAATTCCGACCACCCAAAACAGACCTGCTTGTTGAAAATGAAGGGTTTTATCAAGAGTATCATTCAGGGTCCTGCCAAATAAACGACTGAATAGCGGACTTAAAAGTGTTGTTACCCCAAAAGTTATAAAATTAATAGCTCCGGTAGCACTTCCTTTTACATGATCAGGATTTGATTCCTTGATAATAGAATACGGAATCATGGCAGCTCCGGAAGCGACGCCTAGTAAAAACATACTGAATTTAGCGGGAAGCAGCTCCGGGAAATACAAGAGCTGAACTAAGGCTACAATCATCAATAAAGCACCAGCCACTAAAACAGGTTTACGCTTTTTTAATTTGTCTGTAATATATCCTAATAGCGGACATCCGAAAACCCAGCCAAAAGCAACCATAGCACTTGAAATTGTGGCGGTATGAAAGTCTAAGGCGCGGTCTTTCTGAAAAAAATCAACAGCCCATGTCATGGCAAATATAGTGGTTGGAGCAAACAATAATCCTGAAATAATGCCACAGAACCAGGATTGAGGATTGCTAAAAACAATTTTATAAGGGTCTAATAAACCTTGTTTCTTTTCATTGCTTTCCGGTTTTTGATCAGCCCTGTTTGCAGGAGTTATAAACCAAAGTCCAAAAGCTACAATTATGGTAAAAATTCCAATAGAGAGCCAAAAAGTAGGGATGTTCATTCCTTTTTCAATTAACGGACCAACAACAAATTGTCCTGCTGAACCACCAAGCATGCCCAGACATTGTGTAAATCCAATGGCTGTTGCCAATGATTTTGCCGAAAACCCTTTACTGGCCAGATATACACAACCGGGAAATGCAAAAGCACATCCTGCACCTTGAAACAATCTTCCCGTAACTCCGCTAAACTGACTGGAAATCATAAACAATAAGCAGCCAATCCCTAAAATAAGTGCTCCTGTAAAAAGGGAGTATTTGGCCCCAAAGCGATCCAGGGCAATTCCGGCAATTAAACTACAGGTCGAATAGGTGTAATAATAAGTTCCAACGATTGTTACCAATCGAATTTCGTTTACAGAAAAACTTTGGGCAAGTTCCGGAAGCATCACGGCCGGAGCTGAACGTATTACATAATCTAAAAAATAGAAAAGCAGACCAAATACCCATGCAATGACATAATATTTGGTATACGATTTAGTCTCGTTTATATCCATAAAATGATTTTTAAATTAAGAGATGATTTTATAAACCTTCTTTTAAGTGTTTATAATTAGATTTAATGGTATCGAAAACTTCATCCATTTTACCGCCAAGCATTAAACGGGTCATTGATTTTGCCATACCCACAACTTGTTCCCATTCTACTTTTGGAGGCATTGCCAGTGCATTCGGATTGGTAAAGACATTCAGTAAAACAGGACCATTATGACGGAATGCATTTTCAATTGCTGCTTCAACTTCTTCCGGTTTGTGGACATTTACACCCTGAAAGCCCATTGCCTGGGCAATCAGCCCAAAGTCAGGATTAACCATATCTGTTTCGTTATCCGGTAAGCCATTTACTTCCATTTCAAGTTTTACCATGCCCAAAGCACGATTGTTAAAAACTATGATTTTAATCGGGATATTATATTGATGAATGGTGGCCAAATCGCCCAGTAACATTGATAAACCGCCGTCACCACACATCGCGATCACTTGTCTTTCCGGATGTGCCAAAGCGGCTCCAATGGCCATTGGCATTGCATTTGCCATTGATCCGTGATTAAAAGAACCCAGCATTTTTCGTTCTCCCGTTCCTTTAATAAAACGAGCCCCCCAAACACAAGTCATTCCGGTATCTACCGTAAAAATGGCATCTTTAGTAGCCAGTTTATCAATAACATGTGCAAGATATTCGGGCTGAATTGTGTCTTCATCGCCGTTATCCTTAATATAAATGTCCATGTTTTCTTTTACACTAGCGTAAAATTTAAGCTGTGCCTGTAAAAAACTATCGTCAGTTTTAGTTTCCAATAATGGTAATAAAGCTGCTATAGTATCGGCAACATCGCCACACAATCCCATATAAAGATTGGCTCTTCGTCCTAAACGTTCAGTGCTGGTGTCGATTTGAATGATTTTGTTATCTGTAGGCATGAACTTATCGTACGGAAAATCAGTTCCCAGTAATAAAACCAAATGTGACTCATGCATGCTGTGATAAGCTGAAGGCTGACCCAGTAAACCTGTCATGCCTATTTCATTGGGATTGTTGGGCTGAATACTCATTTTTCCACGGAAAGAATATCCAACAGGAGCTTTAATATGTTGGGATAACTGAACGACCTGATCGTGTGCTTTCTCAGCTCCGATTCCGCAAAAGAGCGTTATTTTAGTACTTTCGTTTATAGCTTGGGCTAAATGCTGTAATTCCTGATCCGAAGGCCGGATAACGGGATTACAATGAAAATATTGGGTAGAGATATTGCTTTCAACCGCTTTTAATTCTGACACATCACCGGGTAAACCAATAACTGCAACCCCTTTTTTCCCTAAAGCATGTTGTATGGCAGTTTGTATGATTCGGGGGGCCTGCTCGGCTGTCATAATCATCTGATTGTAACAACTGCAATCGTCGAAAAGTTTAATAGTGTTGGTTTCCTGAAAATAATCCATTCCCATTTCACTGGTATTTATGGTAGAGGCAATGGCTAATAAAGGGACATGCGAGCGGTGTGCATCATACAAACCATTGATCAAATGTACATGTCCGGGACCACAACTTCCGGCACAGACTGCAAAACCATCCAACTCTGCTTCGGCAGCTGCCGCATAAGCCCCAACTTCTTCATGGCGTACATGAATCCATTTTATTTTTCCGTTTCTGCGTATCGCATCATTAAAATGATTTAAACTATCACCGGTAACTGCGTAAACGCGTTTTACTCCGGCCTCTACCAACATGTCAACTAATTGTTCTGCAACTATTTTACTCATGGATTATATTTTTAAAATTAATATTCAGATTGTATAAACAGTGGTTATGGTTTAGTTTACTTTCTTAATAATTAGATTTTAAGATACACCTGGTTATGATGTAAAAGCAGCTTTTGGTATGGTTTTATAAATTTAATGAAAAGATTTGGTTTGAGGAAGGTTCTAAGCAACAAAGGTTCAAAGGGACAAAGTTTTCACACCTTGTCTGCCTTTGAACCTTTTATAATGGATGGGCTAAGTCACTATGAATTTGAGTTTCTAAGTTTTTCTTCCCGATGTTAAAAAGCGTAAAAACTTAGTATCAGAAACTCGGCAACTTCATTTAGAATGGATCCGCAGTTACTCTAAACTTCATATCTGCTTTAACTGTTACATCTTTAGTAAGCGTTTCTTTTAAGGTAACTTTTGTTCTGATTTTATATTTATCAGCTTTAATATATTGGTCTAATCTGGTATCGGTACAAATTAAATCGATAGTATTGGTTGTAGCGCTAATATTATCCATATATGCCAATTCGATCTCGTCAGAATCTGATGTAGAAATGTACAAATGAACTGATTTCAGAAACGTAAAGGTTTTGTCTGACGGATCAGAAATCGTTAATTTAAGAGATCGGATTTTTACATCTTTTACCAAACTGGCTTTGGTTTTGTTGTTCTGAAATTCAGCCGAAGAATTTGTAGTCACGTCAGGCGTAAGAATTTCTGAAGGTAAGTTGACAGGAAAAGTGCTTTGAATTTTAATTGAAGCTGAATTAGAAATATTGAAACTCAATAAGTCATCTACAGCACTGCACGAAGTTAAAAACACTGATAATAAAAGGGTAAGGACAATAAGTTTTGATTTCATAAACATGGTTTTTTTTCTAAATACGATTTTTTTCAGGAAATGGTTTTTGTTTTTGAGGTACAAAGTTACAAAGTTACAAAGGTTCAAAGTTACAAAGGTTCAAAGTTACAAAGGTTCAAAGTTACAAAGGTTCAAAGTTACAAAGGTTCAAAGGTAAAAAGGTTCATAGTTACAAAGGTTCAAAGGTTCAGAAAAATAAAGATATTGCCTTCTATTTTCAAACCCTTGGACCTATGAGCCTTTTTACCTTTGAACCTGAAAAAGGGAGCAATTAAAAAAAATATTATTTTTTCATTGTTCCGATTTTTCAAATTCGAATATAAAAAGTATTTTTGCGCATGCAACACAACGTACTTATTTTAGATTTCGGATCGCAATATACACAGCTTATTGCGCGTAGAGTTCGCGAATTAAATATATTCTGCGAAATTTTCCCTTACAATCACTTTCCTAGTGATTTATCACCTTATAAAGCCGTAATTTTAGGAGGAAGCCCATTTTCTGTTCGTGCAGAAGATGCTCCACATCCTGATTTATCTCAAATTCGAGGCAAGCTTCCTATGCTGGCAGTTTGTTACGGAGCACAATACTTAGCTCACTTTAGCGGAGGAGAAGTAGCGGCTTCGAACACCAGGGAATATGGAAGGGCTAATTTATCTTATATTAAAGAAGGTGAAACTTTTTTTAACGGAGTTTCAGAAAACAGCCAGGTTTGGATGAGCCATAGCGACAGTATCAAGGCTTTGCCAACCAATGCAGTAAAATTAGCGAGCACTCATGATGTAGAATTTGCTGCTTACAAAATTGATGGCGAAACCACTTACGCGATTCAATATCATCCGGAGGTTTTCCATTCTACAGACGGATCAAAAATGCTGAAAAACTTTTTAGTAGATATTGCCGAAGTTCCTCAAAACTTTACACCAAATGCTTTCGTTGAAGAAATGGTGGGAGAATTAAAAGAGAAATTAGGAAATGATAAAGTTGTTTTAGGACTTTCCGGTGGAGTAGATTCTACTGTAGCGGCAGTTTTATTACATCAGGCAATTGGTAAAAACTTATATTGTATTTTCGTAAATAACGGTTTACTTCGTAAAAACGAATTCCAAAATGTATTAGATCAGTACAAAGGAATGGGATTGAACGTAAAAGGCGTTGATGCCGGAGATCGTTTTCTGTCAGAATTAGCCGGAATCAGTGATCCTGAAACCAAACGTAAAACCATTGGCCGTGTATTTATCGAAGTTTTTGATGATGAATCGCACCTTATAGAAGACGTAAAATGGCTGGCACAAGGAACCATTTATCCTGATGTAATCGAATCGGTTTCGGTAAAAGGACCATCGGCAACCATTAAATCACACCACAATGTGGGTGGATTGCCGGATTATATGAAACTACAAATTGTAGAACCACTTAGAATGTTGTTTAAAGACGAGGTTCGTAGAGTGGGGGCTACTTTAGGAATAGATCCTGAATTATTAGGAAGACACCCTTTCCCGGGACCAGGATTATCCATCAGAATTTTAGGAGATATTACGCCTGAGAAAGTTCAAATCCTGCAAGATGTAGACGCTGTTTTTATCGACGGATTAAAATCATGGGGATTATACGACAAAGTTTGGCAGGCCGGAGCAATTTTACTTCCAGTAAATAGTGTTGGTGTGATGGGCGATGAACGTACTTACGAAAAAGTAGTAGCGTTGAGAGCAGTAGAATCAACAGACGGTATGACTGCTGACTGGGTTCACCTGCCTTATGATTTCCTGATGAAAGTATCGAACGATATTATCAATAAGGTAAAAGGCGTAAACAGAGTCGTTTACGATATAAGTTCAAAACCACCGGCAACAATTGAGTGGGAATAATACTATATTTCAAATTAAGGCGTTACATTTGTAACGCCTTAATTTTTTAAAACCTACTGTTTATGAGAGAACTTTTAATGATTTCTCTTGTGTTTATTTTGTCTTTTAATCAGATAAATGCGCAAGATTCAATAATTGAACACAAAATTCAAAAAGGAGAAACTGCTTATTTTATTGCCCAAAAATATAAGGTTTCTGTTGATGAAATTTATAAACTCAATCCCGACTCGCAAAACGGAATCAAAGACAATCAAATTATTAAGATTCCCGTCCACTCCGCAGAAAAACAAAACTCACCACAGCAAATTACTCACATTGTTGCGGCAAAAGAAACACTATTTGGCTTATCAAAACAATATAATGTCTCTGTTGAAGCCATTCAAAACGCAAACCCGGTTCTTGCCGGCGGACTACAAATTGGCCAGGAATTAAGTATTCCGCAAAACCCTGCAAATCTTTCTAAAACTGAAATTGCGGTTTCTTCAAAAGTAACCCATCAGGTTGTTGCCAAAGAATCGTTGTTTAGTATCGCAAGACAATATAATGTATCAGTTCAGGATCTGGAAAATCTAAACAAAGAATTATTGCAAAACGGACTGCAAATTGGACAGACTATTTCTGTTCCAAATAAACGAAAAACACTAGACGGAAGAGTTCGCGTAATCAATCAGGAAACCGTTTTTCATGTGGTCGAGCCAAAGGAAACTAAATTCTCGATTGCTAAAAAATACGGGATTTCGATCGATCAGTTAGAATCTCAAAACCCTGAAATTGTAAACGGTTTAGTTGTAGGCAATAAATTAGCTGTTAATACTACAGCAGTAAAACCTGCCAACGAAAGCGAAGAATTGATGCTGGCACTTGCTGAAAAGCAAGTGGTAGTTGAAAAAGGTAAGGCCAAAACCGTTGAATTAGAAGATTTAAAAGACAGGCTGGTTGTTCAGAAAGAAATGAATCAGAAAATTATAAAGATTAATGATTTGAAAGTCAACCTGAATGATATGAATGGTTCTAGAGAAAATTCGGTCGAAAAATTACGTTTGGTTTTAGAAGCCAATAAAAATGTTCAGGATATTTTAATGGCAAAACTGGATTCATTGGTCAATACCATGAACAATGATTTAATCGATTTAAAAAGAATGGATATTTTAAATGTCGATGAATCGAAAAGATTAGAAAAACAATCCTATGCAAGCATTGGTAAAACAAGCGAATTATCTTCTCAACTTAAAAAAGAACTGGCAGAAAACCGAAAAGCTTATGCCGGTTTAATGAACAAAGTAGAGAAAATTGCCGTAGAAGAAAATCAGGAATACAAGAAGAAAATCCGCGAAAGCGAAAAAAACAACAATACGGCTTCATTGCAACAACGCCTTTCATTAGAAGATATAAAACGTTACAAAACAGAGCAGGAAAAAGGCGATGCGCAAAATCAGCTTTTGATTGCTAAAATTGATTCGCTGGATACTCAGAAAACCATTGAGATAAAACGCCATATCAGCAAGGCCTCTTATTATAGCATGGAAGCACGAAAATTTGATGACAAAGTGGCTTTGATCAAATTGAAAAAATATCAGGATGAGGCGTTAAAAAACCAAAATAAAACAAGCCTGACCGAAACTTCGAAAACAGTTTCATTAGAAGAAATGAAACGCGAACTCAAGGAGAATCCGCTTAGAACGGATAAAACGGTAAAGGTTGAAGTTTATGATAATCTTAAAGAAGTTTCAAACGGCTATTACTTAGTTTTAGGTATATTTACAGACGCAATACCAAGAGATAAGTTCATTATGAAACTCATTGATTCTGGTGATTTTAACGCTAGTTTCTTTTTTAATATAAACAGTCTTTCGTACTATGTTTACTCAGATAAGTACCAAAACATGGAAGAAGTGCTTTATAAATGCAAGAAAAAAGAAGAAGATGAGTTATATAAAGAGATTATTATTGCCAAAGTAGAAATTGATCTTAGAGAATAATTGGCGCTGAATTTATAAGTGGCAGGAATCTTGATTTAAAGAGAAATTACGAACTTTGTTTGAATTAGAAATTAAATTGTTTTAAGCCTTACTATGAAATATTATTCAACATTATTGTCTTTAGTTTTTTTTGTAACCAGTAATGCATTTTCGCAGGAAAAAGTAGTGAAATATACAGTTTCAAGCGGAGAGACTATTAATCAGATTGCTGTAAAATTTAAGGTTACGCCTTATGATATTTATGCCTTAAATCCGGATGCCAGAAGTGGCTTAAAACCCAATACGGTCTTGTTGATTCCAATGAATGCTTCAAAATCTGCAGCAGCTAAAACAGGGCCGGCAGTAAAGAGCACCGTTTCCGGAAAAGCAACGACGCATGAAGTACAGCCTAAAGAAACTTTATTTGGAATCGAAAAAAAATATGGCATTTCTGATGAAGCGTTAAAAGCTGCAAATCCTTTTTTGGTAAATGATGGCTTACAAACCGGCCAAACCCTTGTGATTCCGGCAAAAGGAAGTACACCAAAAACAACCACGGCTGTTGCTGCCAAAACGACTAAATCCCTTGTTCAGGAGAAATATGTATATCATGATGTAGTGGCAAAAGAAACGAAGTTTTCGATCGCAAAACAATACGGAATTACTATCGAAGACTTAGAAAAGCGCAATCCTGAAATTGTTTCCAGTTTACCGGTTGGGTATCGATTAACTATAAAAGGAACAGCCCCTAAAGCTGAAGCTTCAAATACCGCCAATACAAAACCAGCTGAAGCTAAAAAAGGAGCTGAGACTTCTAAAAAAGCAGTTTCTTACATGGATTATCAGGTAAAACCAAAAGAAACCTTTTATAGTTTAGGAAGAACATTTCATATTACTCCCGAAGAATTAACAGCATTAAATCCGGCACTTTCAGAAGGGGTAAAGGAAGGAATGGTTTTAAAAGTTCCGGCAGGATATCTAGCACCGGCTCCAATTGTCGTGCAACAGCAGCCTGTAGAAAAAGAAACAGAGAAATCAGTTGAGAAATCAACAGAAAATACAGCAGGTATTAAAATTGTAGATAAAGTAAAATCTGAAACCGTTTCTGCCAGTCCGGAAGTAGTGGAGCTGACCAAAAAGAGAGGGCAAAGTGATCGTCAGAAATTAGTTTTATTGCTGCCGTTTAACCTGGCTAAAATGCAAAATGATACGACAAGTGCTGCTACACGAATTAAAAATGATAAATTCCTGAATATGACTCTTGATTTTTATTCAGGGGCTCTAATGGCAATTGATTCAGCCAGAACTTTAAAATTGCCTATTGACGTGGCTATTTATGATTCTCAGGAAACCAAAAGTAACTCCAACGTTTCAAATTTAATAGCACAAAATAAATTACAGGATGCCAATGCTGTGATCGGGCCATTTTATCAAAACAATGCCGAATCTACAGCCAATACATTACGTTTGTATAATATTCCCGTGATTTCGCCATTGTCAAAAGACAAAGCAAACCCAATTGACAATTTGTACCAGTCAATTCCGTCGAATGATGTGGTTCGAAATGCTGTTTTTGATTATATGCGTGCAAAAAACGGAAATATTGTTGCTGTGGTTGACAAGAAGAAAGAATCGGTTATCAACTACATCAAACAGAATCAGAAAGGAGTTGTCTTTGCTGCCCTGACAGAAACAGGAGGTTTGGATGTAGCCAATTTAAAAAGCCTGTTATTACCAAACCGAATGAACTATGTGGTAATGGAAACAGCCAATACGGCAATGGTTAAAACTACCATTAAGGCATTATTGGATGCACAAAAATCATGTCAGGTACAATTGGTGATTTTAGAACCAAACAGCACATTAGATACTGATGAAATTAGTTTTGATAATCTGATAAAATTAAAATTAATGTATCCTTCTGTGACGCGTGAAAGTGATGAAGCCGGAGTTTTAATTTTCGAAAAAGAATACCGATTGAAAAATAAAGTAAATCCAAGTACTTATGCAACACGTGGATTTGACGTAACTTTCGATACGATGATGCGTTTGGTACAAGGAAAAACATATCAGGAAACAGCAGATTTAATGACAACAGAACAGGTTGACAATAAATTTCAATTTTATAAAAAAGAAGATGGAGGACACGCCAATAAAGGAGTGTACATTTTATATTACGATTCAGACTTAACTTTAAAAGTAGCCAATTAATGACATCAAAAGTAACCTATTTAGGAGATTTAAGAACAAAATCAATTCATGTGCAATCAGGAAGCGAAATCATCTCTGATGCACCACTAGACAATAACGGAAAAGGAGAAGCATTTTCTCCAACAGATACAGTTGCCAACGCTTTAGCGAGCTGTATGATGACCATTATGGGAATCAAAGCACGCGATTTAAACGTAGATTTTATTGGTTCGACTGCCGAAGTAACAAAAATAATGAATGCTGAACCAAGAAGAATTGGGGCAATCGAAATTGTTTTTGAAATGCAGGGTGTTGAAGATGAAAAAAACAAAACGATTCTGGAACGTGCTGCAATGACCTGTCCGGTATTTTTGAGTTTAAGCAGTGAAATCGAAAAGAAAATTACTTTTAACTGGAAGTAATTTCTAAGAGATAACAAATAACAAAAGGGTACTTTTAAAAGTACCCTTTTGTCGTTTTAACTATCAACTAACCAATAAACATATTATTCTGAAAATTCTAATTTTTGTAGTTTGTTCCATCCGCCACGAGTAAAATCAGGGATTTCTACAGGAGAAGAATTATGGTCCAGAGAGATTTCTGTTAATGGGCCTAAACACGACCATTCGGCCAGATCGTAAACATCCATATCTAAAGGAAGCCCTTTTTGCAGGCAGTGAATTAAACGATAATCCATGATGAAATCCATTCCGCCGTGACCGCCCACTTTTTTGGCTTGTTCTTCGATGTTTTTTACCATTGGATGTTTGTATTTTTCCATTAAAGCTTTTTTAACTTCTTCAGGAACAAATGAGTGTGCGCTTAATTTCTCATGATTTGGTTTTACATCATCGCCTAGTTCTTTTCCGTCCAGGGCATAACCTTCTAAGGGATATTTGTTGGCAAAACCTTTAGTGCCGCTCAACTGGTACATTCGGCTGTAGGGACGGGGAGAGGTAACGTCATGCTGAATCTGGATTGTTTTTCCGTTTTCAGTGCGGATCATGGTCATCGTATGATCTCCGTTTCTAAAATCTTTTATTTCCTGTCCTGATTTTTCTTTGATATAAGCCGGATTTCCAACTGCTTTGGTATCCATAGAAACCAGAAAATTCATTTTATCGCCACGATGGATATTCAGAGCCTGACAAGCCGGCCCCATTCCGTGGGTAGCGTATACATCACCACGATGTTTGATGTTGTAATCCATTCTCCAGTTGTTCCAGTATTCGCCCCAAAAAGGCTGAAGTCCGTGAATATAAGAACCTTCGGCATGAAGGATTTCTCCAAATATACCTTGTTGCGCCATGTTTAATGTGGTCAATTCAAAGAAATCATACACACAATTCTCAAGCTGCATACAATGTTTACGGGTTTTCTCAGAAGTATCTATAAGTTCCCATATTTCTTTCATGGTCAAAGCTCCCGGAACTTCTATGGCGACGTGTTTTCCGTCTTTCATAGCCTGAACGCCAATAATCGCGTGATGTTTCCAATCTGTAGCCACATACACTAAATCAACATTGGGTAAGGCTGTTACTTTTCTCCAGGCATTTTCATCTCCATAAAATTCCTGGGCTTTAGGAAGTCCGGCTTTCGTTAAAATTTCATTTGCCGATTGGGTGTTTTTTTCCAGCATATCACAAAGTGCCACAATCTCAACACCAGGAATATGTGTCATACGTTCCACCGCTCCGGGTCCCCGCATTCCAAGACCAATAAAAGCAACGCGGACGTTTGGAATTGGTGCTGTAGCCAGACGCAAAACATCTTGTTGCCCTTTTGCACGGTTTGGTGTTTTAGTCCTGATCATTTGTGCCGAGGCCATTGTTCCGCCAAACAAAATACAAGTGACCAAAATGAATTTTAAAATATGATTTTTCATAAAGGAATAATTTGATTTGAAATGATGACCATCAACAGGTCGATTTTCAGGTTTATTTTTTTGAATTACCTCTCTGATACACTACTATCAGAGAGGCCTCAAAAACAAACAATATTTAAAAAATTACTAATTTAAAATAATGTTCTTTCTATACTTATAAGCTCTGCTGGGCTTATTTAAAGTATTATAGGATGAATTATTTGGGATTATTGAACTTTTTAATAAGTGGTGTTACATGATTTTTGGTATCGTCATCTAATGTTGCTAAGGCTTTATCAGCTTCATCATTTGAGAATTTTGATAATCCGCATATTCCGGCAGCGATTACATTGTAGGATTGGTTTTTAGTGCTTTCAACCATTAAAGTTTTATAAGAAGCATCGCCTGTTGCTGCTAATTTTATAATTGCGGCGGCTCTTGCGTTGGTCTTTTTGTCATTTTTAGCGATGTTAAGCAAACTTTTTAAAGCAGCCTCTTTGATCTGGTTGTCATTTAAATCTAATCCTTTAATACTTAATGTTCTTAGATCGTCTTGTTGATCTTCTAATGCTGCCAGTAAAATTAACTGGGCTTCGTGACTTTTATCTTTGGCCGCAAATTTTACAGCTTCAATCCTGTTATAATAAGATGGGACGTTTTTATACTGATATAAATAATCTGTTACTTTTTTGTTATCAAGAACCTGGCCTACTAAAATTTTATCAGGATCCAGATCTGTAAATTCCGGTTTTACAGGTACATCAAAACTGAAATTTTGTTCTCTTTTATCAATAAGAATATCTTTTCTGATTTTAGTTCCGTTGACATAAAAATCAACTTTTAGCGGAAGGCTAAAGGTTTGGACAGTACTTTCCTGAACTTGTTTTACGGCAATTGTGGCTTTTCCGTTGGCATATCCGTATTCGACATTTAAAATTGGATTTCCTCCCTGATAATACCATTGGTTAAAATACGGGCTCCAGTCTTTTCCGGATATTTCTTCCATTGCCAGACGTAATTGGTGTGTTTCTCCCGATTTGTAGGCATTTGCATTTAAATACAGGTTTAAGGATTTAAAGAAGGCTGCATCGCCCATTTGGTTTTTTGCGGCATAGAGGATGATTGAGCCTTTTGAATAGCTGATATTATCAAACATATCATCTCTGTTCTTGTAGTAGAAACGAGCTAAAGGCGGACTTATTCCGTCTTTGGAAGAACGTAAACAGTTTTGCAGTTTTTCATAACGTGACCGGTCTTCCGCATCTTGTCCTGCGTCGTGACCGTGCCAAAGCACTTCTCCAAAAGTTGCAAAAGACTCGTTCATAGTTAGATTTGACCAGGATTCGGCTGTTACGTAATCCCCAAACCATTGATGAAAAAGTTCGTGTGCAACTGTACTTTCCTGATTGTCATCTAATAATTCTCTTTCGGTTTTTTGTACATAGCTGCCATGAACGGTTGCTGAAGTATTTTCCATTGCACCGCCAAAATAATCAGTTACAACAATTTGTGCATATTTTGCCCACGGATATTCTACGCCTAGCATTTTGCCATAAAAGTGCATCATATCCGGTGTTTTTCCGAAGATTTGCTTGGCATAAGGTGCGTATTTAGGTTCCAGATAATAATTTACTTCTTTTCCGTTGTATGTGTCTTTATATATTTTAAAATCGCCGACAGCCATCATAAATAAGTATGGAGCATTGGGTTGATCCATTTTCCAGACATCAGTTCTGGTCCCGTTATTGTTGGCTTTTTGCGATGTTAGTTTACCATTGGATAAGGTGGTATATTTTGACTCCACAGTCATGGCTATTTCAGAGGTAGTTTTCTGATTGGGTTTGTCAATCGTAGGAAACCAGCAAGACGATGCTTCGGTTTCTCCTTGTGTCCAGATTTGTACAGGCTTGTCACTTCTTCCGTCAGGATTTACAAAATACAATCCCTTTGAATCTGTGATAGATTCACCGCCTTTTGTTTTTAGTTCCTCAGGTTTTGCAGTGTAATTAATAAACAGGGTGTATTTTTCTGTGTTTTTGTACTTTCTGTTTAAGGTAATAAACAGCTGCTCCTTGTCGTAAGTATACTTTAAGGGAATACTTTTTTTACCATCGATAATAGCAATTTCTTTAAAGTCCATTCCTTTGGCATCCAAAGTAAGTGAATCAGTTTCGTAAAAGTGTGGTTTTAGCGTAAGCCATTCTTTTCCGTACAAATAGCGTTTGCCATAATCAAAAGAAACTTCCAGTTTAGTATGTACCAGATCATTTACTTTTAAAGCAGTAACTCTGTAAATGGATAACGGATCTTTATTTTGATCTGTATGCTGAGCCTGTATTTTTGGGCCCATTGAAAGGATAAGGCTCAAAAATGTATATTTTAAAAATAACTTCTTCATGTTTATTTTTTTATAAGGTGTAAAGTTTTTCTATAATTCTGACTTCTCCGTCTTTTTCGTCTTCCGTTAATAAACCCGACTGTTTTTTAGTATAAACTTCTAAACCCCATTGTATTATTTTATTATCCGGATATAATTTTGCCTGATGTTGCAACCAGTCTTCCGCTTTTTGTACTGAAGTTGTTTTTTCAATAGCCCAGGCTGAAACCAGTTGATTTGCCGGTAAAAAATTCATTACTGTGTTGTCAACTTTTGGATTAAAAGAAATGATTTTTTGTAATGATTTTGCTGCAGTCTGGGTGTTGCCTAAACTTGTGTAACATTGATAGTCTAACCAATTTTCAAGTCTTTCGTCAATATTTTCGTCGTATGGTTTTCCTACACCCAGATTTTGGGGCCAAAATTTGGCTTCGGCAATAAATTTTAAGGCCTTTTTGTATTGCTTGTTTTGCATTTCAGTTAAGGCCTGCATCAGTTTGGCTTCGTGATACAATTGTCTTCCTGCAGTTGCCCCTTCAAACGGAAGGATTTCTAATTTGGTTAAAAAAGCATCGGCAACAGCGTATTTTTTATTGAGTAATAATGTTTTGGCATATAACATTCCTATTACATAATTTTCAGAATGTTTTTTATAGAAAGGCTCTGCGATGGCTAAAGCTTTATCATATTGTTTTTGAATGATATAATGTTCTGCCAGTAATTTATGATATCTCCAGCCCTGATTATCGAGTTTAATAGCTTGCTGAAGACTGGAGACTACCAATTGCGAATCGTCTTTCATCAAGGCTGCTTTTGCAGCATAAAAGGCCGGATCTATTGGTTTATTGGCACATTGCAAAAACAATTCTTTGGCTTGGGAAATGTTTTCATGGTTCCATTCGATTAAGGCTAAATGATATTTTAATAGCCATTGATCATTGGTTTGGATCAGTTTTTTTAGAATTTCAGCTGTTTCTGAACGGAACGGAAAACTAATTTGAGGTTGAATTTGACGCAAATCAACTTTTGTATTTTCTAAAAAGGCTTTCCAATACATCATTTCAGCATTGGGAACAGCTAGTGAGAAAACCTTCAAAGCTTCGTCCTTAAGTCCCAGTTGTGCATACCAGATTCCTAATTCAAGGTAAGTCTGCTCCGGCATTTCATTTTGAATAGAAGTGGTAAAATTCACTTTTGAGGTATCTGATTTTTCCAAAAGAAATTTTTCAAAGCCCACAAAATGATTTAACGGATCTGCTTTGTTAATGGTATTTAGAATTTCAGCTGCCTTTATGGTATTATTTTGCAAACGATAAATAACTGCCAATACCTGCAGTCCTTCGAGATTGTATTGATTATTCAGTAAACTTTTTTCAGCATATTCAAGGGCTTTGGCCTGTTCCTTTTGAGTAAAATAAATTTTACTCAAAGCAGTATAAGCAGGACTGCGGAATTCAACACTTGCAGCGGCAAGATCAAAACCATCTTTGGCATCGGTTATATTTCCTGCGTGTAAATTGGCAAGCCCGTAATAATAATTGGCAGCAGGATCATAAGTATTTACAGATAAAGCTTTACTGGCGGTAACAATGGCTTCGCTGTATTGAAATTTACGAATTTGTAAAGACGCCAGGTCAGAAAGGGCAGGAGCGTAGTTAGGATCTTTTTCGAGACAGGCGGTTAGTTTTTCTTCGGCTTTCACATAGTCTTTAAAACTGATATAGTTTTTTCCCTGCAGGTATAATCCGTATACCGAATTGTTGTCGAAATCCTTGGGAATTTCTAAAGGCCTGTTTAGGTTTTCATCTTCCGGAGCCGAATTCCAAACCAGTTTATTTTCGCCAAGGGTTAGTTTTAACTGGTGTTCGTTAACGGCAACCTGAATAGAATCTTTGAATACCTGAAGTGTGTTAACAGCAATATCTTTCGAATAAATTTTCTTTCCATTATCAAAAACTTCCAGCTTTTCGTTTAGTTTTTGAAGGGGCGAAAAATAGATTTTCAACCATCCGTTTTCGTTTTTGACATTGACTGCACCGTAATTATTGGCTTTTACAAAACCTTTGGTTTGTTTTACCGGAAACCAATATTCTGTCCAGGAATCGGTTTGATATGGTGCGAAAGAGCGTTGCTTAAAAGGGGTATAATTACTGCCTTCACTTGCCTGATTGAACAATCTGCCGCTTTGAACTTCTACATACTGACCGTCAGTATCGGTTAGTAATTTTTCCCAGATCATACCTTGTTGAGAGAGTCCCCAAATCCATATTTTTTTGCCGGGTTTGTCATCGTAATTACCATATCTGCCCATTCCAAAATCTTCGTTGTGATAATATCCGCCAAAGAAATCATTGTATTTGCCAAATACATGGTAGGATTTATAACCTCCAAAATCATTGTTTTTGTAATAGGATAAATCTTTGCCGTTTTCTTTATCAATTGGCCATGAATTGTGTTCACCGTTATGACCAATATAGCTTTGTCCGGGATAGATAAATTGTAGATCCTGAGCTGCTTTGATACCGGTATTCATCCAGGTATAATAGGGTTGTTCTGCTTCGGTTGCATTAAACCAAAACGAACTTGTTGTAAAATAAGCTTTGTCTTTTGGTAAGTTGATGTCGAGTTTCCATGAAGTACGCGTCAGTAAATCTAATACTCCAATCACGCAGCTTATACTTCCGTCTTCTTTTTTTACAATAGTATAATCGACCGGGGTGGCACAATTTGGCGTATGTCCAATGATGCCGTAATTGCCTTCGACGCCGCCGCTTGTCCACGGACCACGCATGGCAATATCTCTGAATTTGATAACGTGATTGTTATAAATAAAATCTTTTCCGGTTGATTTCTCTACAGCCGACCAGACCTTTCCGCCTATTTCGGGCAGGATCATTAATTTGATATAATCGTTTTCAAGTTCAATTACTTTCCATTCTTTTTGAACCGGTTTATTGGTAAAACCATCAAAACGATAATACGGATAAATTTTAGTGTCTGGTTTGGGAATCGGATCGGGATCTGAAAACGGATAGGTGGTGAATACTTTTTTGTATTCTTTTATAGTGGTTTTATTTTGTGCGTTGACAAAGAGGCTTCCAAAGAGCAAAATGGATAAAAACGGTCTTAGTTTCATATGGAGCGCTATTTTTTGTGGTTATTTTTTTTACCACAGATTAATACCGATTACTATATTGAGATAGATTTGAAACAATCTTTTTAATCTGTGTTAATCTGTGGCATTCAACTTTTTAGTTATGCTGTAAACTTTCCGCAAACAAGACGGGACAATTGTTTATTACTTAACAATTAATAACCATCCTTTTCCTTTTGCAACAGGCAATTCATCTTTTGGTGTAAACGTTTTTGCAGGTTGGAAATTTGTAATTTCAGGAGCAGTGATTGTTGCATGTGCAGGATTGATTCCTAATTTTTTCCAGTCGATATTCAGTTTTACATTTACATCAGCATCTGCCCAGCTTGCGATTGAGATTAGGGCTGTTCCGTTCTTTTTATACACAGTTGCCAAAACTTTATCGTTGGAGGTTTTTACCGGACAGTTTTCGCTCCAGTAACCCATCATTTCAGAACCTTTGATTCCGAAAGTATCCCAAAGTTTCCAAATATTTCTAGGGTCAGCGTTATCGCTCCACGGTAATCTGTTGGTCATTCCGTAAACCATTCCTCTCCATGGATTTCCGCCGTCCTGAAGCATTTCTCCCATTAATCCAAACGGAATTCCGCTTACCTCGGTTAAGAAAAAGTCAGGTTGGTTTTTTTCATAATCAAAATATTCCCCGAACCATAATTTATTGATGTACGGAAAGTGCTCCATATACAAGTTGGCACTATTATTAAATCCGTCGCTTTTATTGTACTGATTGGCACTGTGCAAATCGATAATTCCCGGATGTCCGTCTTTTGTCAATACTCTTTTGATACGTTTCATGGTGATTCTGTCAAAAGCAACATCATCCAGATAAATACCGTCGATGCCTACATTTTGAGTTAGCCAGTTCATGCCTTCAACATAATAATTATGCCAACGGTTCATACCACTGTTTACGATTGCTGCGTCTTTAATTTCAGGTACAAACCAGGCTGCAATATAATCGTCGCCAACGTGTTCCTGCAACCATGAGAATCCGCCACCTTTTCCGGGAGAATAAATTTCATGGCCTAAACTTCTTAAAGCAAAGGTTTCATAGGCTTTGTTTGAAACCTCTCTGACGGTATTGTAAATCTTAACTTTTAATCCTTTTTCATGTGCTTCATCGATATAACTTTTCATCTTTTTAAATTCGATAAAAGGATAATTGATATAGGGATTGATGGCATTTGCATGGTGAATATTGATTACCGTTGCCCCGGTTTTTGCAATAGAATCAATTGGACTGTATTTGTGGTAGAATTTAGTATCCCATTGAAAATCGGTATTGATGGTATGGAATGGGGTGATTAATAAGGTAAAGTTATAATATAAAATATCTCCTTTTTTCATGCTGCGGGCCCCGCTGTAGGCATTTACCAAAACTGATTTTGGGTTTGGCATGATTGTAATTCCCCCTTTATTTTCATTACCCCATGAAGTTGGTAATAATAATGGTTTTTGTAAATAGAAATTCGTGTTTAAAGGGCGGCTGTATTTTTCATCTCTTAAAGAAAACTGCAATCCGGAGTTTACATTTCCGATCCAGGCACCGTCTTGGTTTTTATGTGCCACATCCCATTTCCAGTCAAAAGTTACAGGACGATCGCCTCCTTTTTGTCCCAATCCCATCATATATTTGGCTGATGCCGGCTGCATTGGTATTTGAAAATTAATATCATTAAAAGCAGCATCTTCAAGTGCGGTAACTTTTACGGTGTAATGTAAAAAGCCATCAAATTCAATCGAAGCGTTTACATCCATCTGGATAGCTTTAGAAGTAGAAGTATTTTCCCAGGAAACTGTTCCGGCTTCTTTTTTAGTGAATTTTAATCCGGAGTTTTTCCATTGTGTGGTTTCTTTTCCGCTTGCATCTATAAAATGGAAGGCGAAAGGGGCACTCAAAAGATTATTCGCTTTTGTCGTAACCTTAGTCATTTCCGGAGTAAAAAAAGTTTGAATCTGGGTTGGAAAACCGTTTGTACCTAAAACTAATTTCCTGCCTAATAAAGAGATTTCAGCATCTTTTACCATTAAAGGAGTATAAGGAGCGATAACAGTATTTTCCTGAGCCAGAGTAGAATTCAGCCATTTTAGACGTGTCATTTTCTCCGGACTATCGATTCCTCCGTTTTTAGTAACTTCAGCTGTTACTTTTATCTCAAGTGTAACTGCTGTAGATTTTCCGTCAGCAACAACTGTCGCTTTTCCTGTATACGTTCCGGCAGCAGCAGTTTGGGGAACATCTATTCCGCACCACATTGCCTGAACTTTTCCTTTTGAAACAGAAACAGTATTAGTAAAAAGATTTCCATCATATTTCACACCGTCTGTATTGATACAATTGATGTCTTTTGCCGAAATGATTGCTCCGTTACTGTTTTTTAAATCTGAAAAAGTAACTTTTACATGGCTTAAATCCTGTAAAGCATAAATCCCGAGCTGAAAAGCCAGATACTCTCCTTTTTGTGCGGTATCTGAAAATGTATTTTGTACTCCTTTTTGAATCCATCTTTGTGGTAAATCATTTTTCATTCGGATCGAATACAATCTGTCTTCCGGGAAAACTAAGAAAGTGTTACCGCTGTTTTTAGCAATAAGATCTTTGGTTTCGGCAGCAGTTGCAATGATTTCCATAGGGTAAAAACTATTGAAAGCATTTATACTCTGAATCTCGGTTACAGTACAATTATCAGCCAGATTAGGGGTGATTTTTGATAGCCATTGTGCATCTGTTTTATATTCCGGTTTTGCATAAATTCCTTTAGGATAATTAGCCGTTCCCTCATCAATATAAGGCATATAATACACGTAATACATTCCTTTTCCTGAAACAGGTTCAAAGAAAACAGTTCCGTTTTCTCTATTGATATTAGCGGTTTTTATGTTTTGGACTTCCTTGCCTGAAGCATCCTGAACAATGATTTTTTTCAGCTCGGGATTTTCATCTCTTCTGCGCCATTCTATAGTCGTTTTAGCTACATTTCCTGTTCCGGAAAATGTTACTGCAACACGATGATTCCCTAATTGATTCGGGTTCCAGCTGTCGTTTCCATCTGTATATTTTATTTGTTGTGCGGCTAATGGAATACTGAGTATGAAAAAACACAGGATCACTATTTGGCTTAAAATTGGTTTGTTGTGTGAGTTTAGTTTCATTGTTTTGATGTTCGGGTTAAAAGGGTATGCTTATTTTGTAAAGTTAGTAAACGGCTTTCCATCCATTTTTTTTCCAATAGGCAATTATAGGTTTGTATGGACCGTATTTGTGTTGTTCTTCAGAAAAATTATCGTTGAAAGGGCTATGCGCATAATCAATTGGTTTACCCATTTTGTTCGGATAATCGAATGTTTTCGGGTTTGGTCTTGTATGTATTTTATCGTCATTTACATAAGCTGCAATGTCCAGTGCCTGATTGTCTGTAAGGTACGGTTTTCCCAGGGTTACTTTGTCATAAGGCATATTGCTTTTTAACCATTGTGCCTGTTTGATGACCCTGTGCATACTGGAACCGGGTTGATATCCGTATTCGCCCCAAAGTGGAGGATAGGTATAACCTGATTTATCAGCGTTGTATTGTCCTTCGCCATTATTTCCGTGGCAGCGGGCACAATTTTCAATAAATAATGCTTTTCCTCTTTCCGGACTTGCGGCTACATCAGGAAATTCTATTTCTAAGTTTTTGGCGCCTTTAAAGTTGCCGTCTTTTGGAACAAATTTACTGATCCACTTAAAATAGGATAAAAAGGCAACCATTTCTTTTCCGTCAAGCGGAAGTGCTTTTCCGGAATGTGGGCGCATGATACAATTGTTAACGCGTTCAGCCAGCGTAAGGACTTTATTTTCACGCCCGCGGTATTGTGGATAATTATCATGAGAAGACATTAAGTTGAAGGCATGAGGTTTTGTACCAGCGTCCTGATGGCAATTGGTACAATTCATTTTGTTGCCTAAATATTTTCCGTTAACCCCATTTGGACCTATATAATAAGCTGTTTTAAGCATTAGTTCTCTTCCATAACGTACAGACTCCCCAAATTCATCATCCGGAATTTTCGATGTATCGATCGTGATATACGAATCATCTTCAGTTGTTTTTGCTGCCAATGTCTGCGAATTTGAAGTATTGCAGGAATTGAAAACAACCATTGGCAATGCTGAAAAGAGACCAATAAGAATTATTTTTTTCATGTTTACTATTTTTATCCTGACAGGTTTCAAAAAACGGTCAGGTATTTTTATTTGATGTTCTTAACCTGTTGGTTGCAATTATCTTTAACGCACAGAAACATAGCTTTTGCTTACTTAAAAAAGGCGTTTCACTTAATTTAAATACACATAGCGATCTATGTGAGAGAAATGTATTTCTTTTTGTTTTCTTTTTTACACATAAAAATCTATGTTTCTATGTGTTTAATATTTAATAACTAACGAGCTTTTATAATACCTGTAAGGGTTTCAAAAATCCTGCAAGAGAATCAATTTATTTAATTGACAAGAAATGGTTTCATTTTTTCCTGCGGAATAAACTCTACCCGATAAGGCGGAATTTCGGATTCTAAAGCCCAAAGCAAAACTCCTTTTTTATTGGTTAAAACAGTGATATGTCTTTTCGAGCAACAACACAGGACTGTTTCTTTGTTGATCATATAAGCACTTCCCATTCGGTCATTGTAAATTTCTTTGGGAAGATTAATGTGGAAATCCAGTTTTACCGATTTTCCTTTTTCATCTACTTTTAAAGCAAAAACCGAAGATTGTTTTTTATCTACGCCATTATCAAAAAACAGTAAACTTCCTTCGGGATTAATGTGTGCGGCATGGGCCTGAGAGAAATCACTATCTTTAGACATGGCCATATTTCCTCCTTTTCCTAACTTCCAGATTACTTTTCCGGTTTTTGAATCTACTTTCCAGATTTGTCCGTTGTTGTAAAAAGAAATTAGAAAATTGCCGTCTTTATCGTAATTCAGGCTGTTGGCATGCGTCCAGTCTTTTTTTGTTTTTAGTAAATCCTTATCTTTCATTGGGTCTAAGTCGTCAAAAACGCTCCATTTCCAGAGCTCTTTTCCTTTTCGATCCAAAATTAGAATTCCGTCTCCGTTGATTGTATCGTTCTTTTTTCCTCCAATAGAAGTTAAATCCATTATTTTTTGGTCGACAGTTAGAGTGACAATTTCGTTAGCCGATTTTTTAATGATTTCGTGATGAAGTACTTGTTTAAAATCGCCCTGACCTTTTTTAATGTGTGTTAAGGTATCGCCTTGTAAATTGATTTCGAGAATTTCGCTTCCGTAACTGGTGGGTTCATCATTTTTTCCTAAAATAGCAATAATGCTTTGCTCTTTGGTAAAATGGGTTACTTTAAAACCTGTTCCTTCAACAGTATGATACCATCTTAAATTGCCTTTGTAATCTACTATGTAAGCCGTTCCGGGAGTTTCTCTCTTGGCTAAAAGCATAAAGCCTTTTTTAAAATTTTCCGGCAATAATTCCGGTTTTGGAATATTTGCTTTGAATTGTTTTTGCAGCCATTCCGGCAATTTTCGGGATTTAAAGGTATAGATTTTACTGGTGTCTTTTTCCTCGCCTTTAAGGGTAACTAACTGAAAACTATAATTGGTTTCGGGAGTGATATTGCAAAGTACCAAAGAATGGGAGAGGCCTGTTTTTGAAATTGGAGAGGTTATTTTATTTTTTATTCCTTTTTGATCAGACCAATATTCTGCATATACCTGCACATCGTCCTTCGTAGTAACATCGATTTGAATTTTCAATTCGTTGTTGCTATGAGTCCCAATATTGATATTTGAGATCGAATTACCCTGATTTTTAGAACAACTTGCCAATACAAGTACGACTAAAACAAAACTCCATTTTACGATTAATTTTTGTATCATCTTTAGGCTTCTTTTATGAAACAGAAAAGTACATTTTTTTATAAAAAATCAAGAATAGACAGTTTTAACTGATCTGCCTATTCCTGATCTGATTCCTTTATTGTCTGTCGGCATTACTTAACTTAGGGTTAAGATCTACCTGACTTTGAGGATATGTGTAATATTTATTTTGTGGCATTTTAATTTGTGCCGCTTCTCCAACTCTTAAGTGGTACGCATTTACAAGAACATCGTATTTGTTCATTCTGATTAAATCCTGACGACGTTTTCCCTCATAGAAAAGTTCCCATCCTCTTTCCTGTAAAATAGCATCTCTTAAGCTATTCTGATTGTAATCACTAATATTTAAAAGCTTTGCGTGTGATCTTGCTTTAACTTTATTAATAAGGTCGATAGCTTCCTGAGTTGGGCCACTAATTTCGTTTAAGGCTTCGGCTCTGCTTAACAATACATCTGCGTAACGTAAAATGTTTACACTATGCCCGTCATAATAGGTAGTAGTCTCATCATCTGCGTATTTTCTGGTTGATACATCCGGCATGTAAAGTACACCGGCAGGTGGTTGAGCGCCCAAAGAAGGAGCTTGCTTGTGTAACAAACCGTCTGATCCCATAAATTCAGGGAAAAAGCATTTTTTTCTGTCGTCTTCATCACCAAAAGTGTTGTAGAAATCCCAGTTTACGGTGTAATATTGCCATCTGTTCTGAACAACCGGATGATCTGTTGGCCCAAAATGGTTCAATAATTCAGTTCCGTTTGTATTGGCATCACTTAATGAAGAAAAGATGTTTTCGCTGCACCATTTGTTACTTTCTTTAAACAAACCTAAATAAGTAGGGAAGAGACTGTATTCATTCAAATTGATTACTTGTTGTGTCAATGTCGCTACTTTCTGCCAGTCATGATTGCGCAGATACAATTTTGCTAATAAAGTAAGTGCTGCACCTTTTGTGGCACGACCTACATCATTAGTACCGTAAATAGCATTTTCTTTATAATTAACGGGCAATACTTCTGCCGCTTCATTCAATTCTTTAATCATAAAAGCATCAATTTCTTCAACAGATGTTGGTGGTGTCTGATCTAGATACCCCGGATTTCCCAAATTGGCTTCTGTAATTAAAACTACAGGACCCCAGGCATCGGTTAAATCCATATAAGCAGATGCTCTTAAAAATTTAGCTTCGGCTAAAAACTGTGCTTTTTCGGCAGCAGTAATTCCTGACATTGGTGTAATGTTGAAGATGGCACTGTTGGCATTAGCAACTAATTTATACATCGCGTTCCAGTCCTCCTTAAGCAAACCATTTGTCGAACTCCAGGTACCTAAAGACAATTGTCCCGGATCTCCACCAAATTGGCAATGACCTAAATCTGTTGCAATATCTGTCAATGCAAAGTGTCTTGTTGCCCAGTACGAAAAGTTATCTCCTACTGACGGACCTTTTAATCTGCCATAAATTGAGTTAATGGCTGCTATAGCATCTGACTTGGTTTGATAACCGTTTGTATTGGTCAGGTTACTATACACCGTAGGATCAAGATCCTGATTACAGGAAAACTGTGTTCCTGCGGTAAGTAGCAGTAATAGTATGGTATATTTTTTCATTTTAATAAATTTAATGTTACTACAAAAGCTTTTTTAGACTAGTGAATGGCGACTTTTATTCCCAAAATAAAGGTTCTTGAAGCCGGGAATGAGTTAAAGTCGATTCCTCCTCCTAAGTTTTGCTTTGTGGTGTTGTCAGGAGTAAAGTGACCATTTACTTCAGGATCGTTTCCGGAATAATTGGTGATCGTAAATAAATTTTGACCAATGGCGTACAATCTGATACTATCGATGAATTTTGTTGGTTTCAAAAGGCTTTCCGGAATAGAATATCCAATAGAAACATTTTTCAAACGGATATAAGAGGCATCTTCAACAAATTTTGAATTTACATAACTACCGTATTTACTTTTGTAATATCCGTCTCTTGGAATATCCGTGTTTTCATTTGTTCCGGCAACCCAACGATTCAAAGCATCTGTACTGGTTGAGGATTCACCTACCATTTTTGTCATATTGTAAACTGAATAATCAAAAGCGCCCTGGAAGAAGATATTCAAATCAAAATTTCCGAATTTGAAATCATTGTTTAATCCTGCCGTATAATGTGGCGTAGAATTTCCTAAATACGTTCTGTCATCAGCATTAATTACTCCGTCACCGTTAACATCAACATATTTTGGATCTCCGGCTACAGACAGCGGCTGAGCAGCATATGTTTCTCCGGTTTTTATTACCCCTGCATATTTGTACCCGAACAATTCGCCCATTTCTTTTCCCGGAACTAATCTTGTAAATTCCTGGCCCGAAACAGTACCGCTTGGGTTAGAAGTATTTGTGCTTATGATCTTTACATTGTCAGCAAGTGATATAATTTCTTGTTTATTGTAAGCCACATTCAGAGAGGTTGTCCAAGAAAATTTATCGTTTCTAAAGTTTGTGCTGCTTATTCCAAGCTCAATTCCTCTGTTTTGAATTACTCCGGAGTTGACTCTTTGTGTATCAAATCCCCACCATCCTCCAACAGGAACATTCAAAAGGGCATCAGTAGTTCTTTTTTCGTAAACGTCGATTGTAGCAGTAAGTTTATCATTGAAGAATCCCATGTCTAAACCAAAGTTGGTCTGAGCAGTTTGCTCCCATTTTAGGTTAGGATTGGCTAAATTGGCTGGTTCCGTCCCGCCAACAAAGTTACCCTCTCCAATAGTTACTCCCCACGATGTTAATCTGTTCATGTAAGCATAATCTCCAATACCGTCATTTCCGGTAATACCGTAACTGGCTCTTAATTTAAGCTCAGAAAAAGTAGTTTGTTTTTGCATAAAAGGTTCATTCGTTATTTTCCAGGCAATAGCTCCTGAAGGAAAAATTCCGAATTTGTTATTTGGGCCAAAACGAGACGAACCATCTTTTCTTATTGTGAAAGAAAGTAAATATTTATCATCAAAACCATAGTTCAGCCTTCCAAAGTAAGAAGTCAGTTTTGTTTCTGTTTTTTCTGTTTCAGGTTTCAGGTAAACTGCTGCACCCTGAAGATTGTAATACGTCAGCAAATCATTAGAGAACCCGGAACCCGAAGCTTTCATTCTTTCGAAAGTATCTTTTTGATTAGAAGTACCAATCATGGCTGAAAAAGAATGTTGTTCTTTTATATTGAATTTATAGGTTAAATATTGCTCTGTACTCCATCTGAAATAAGTTTTGTTTTCTTCAGATCCGGTACCATTTAGGGCTGCTCCGGCTACTAAAGTTCTAGGGGTATATTTTCCCTGAATATTTTCCTGCCATTCAGCTCCCGCACCAAAATGATAAGTAAGTCCTTTAATAATTTCATAGTCCAAAAACATATTTCCGTTAACCAATCTGTTTATGGTATGATCTGTTGGTTCCAGTAAAAGGGCCAAAGCATTATCTTTTCCCTGATATTTATAATACGTTCCGTCAGCATTATAGATGGGAAGATTAGGCGCAGCTGTTTGAATGGAATACATAGGAGATAAAATATTATCACCAAAATCACTATTATGTCCTTCACTTGCAGCACCGTAAATATTAGTACCAATATTTAATTTATCACTAAATTTTTTCTCGGCACCCATTCTGACAGAATATCTGTTGAAATCCGTATTTTCTAAAGCACCTGTTTGTTTTAAGTAATTTCCTGAAAGAAAAAATTTAGATGTTTTATCGCTTCCGCTAAAGTTAATCGTTCGGTTCAATACTTCTCCCGGACGTGTTGCCGCTGCAAACCAATTGGTATTGGCTACCGGAAAACTTGACGGAAAAACCGGAGGTCTGCCGTTTTCTTTTGCAATTGCATTTTGAATATCAGCATATTGCTGTCCGTTTAACAAAGAAGGTTCTTTGATAATATTTTGAAAACCATCAGAGATTTCAGCTTCAATTTGCATTTTTCCTGATTTTCCTTTTTTAGTGGTAATCAATATTACCCCATTTCCACCTCGTGCACCATAAATTGCCGTAGACGAAGCATCTTTCAAAATCTGAATATTCTCAATGTCATTCGGGCTAATTTGTGCACCTGTACTGGTAATAAAGCCATCAACTACATACAATGGCGCATTAGAAGTATTAAGAGAGTTTCCGCCTCTAATTACAATCGACGGGCTGCTTCCCGGAGCATAACTGTTTTGTTGTACCTGAACTCCTGAAGCACGTCCTTGCAAAGCCTGTCCAACATTAGAAATGGTTCCGCCTAAGTTTAAGTTGTCTTTACCTATAGAACTTACAGAACCGGTTAAGTCCTTTTTCTTCGCTTTTCCGTATCCTACAACTACTTCTTCTAATTTTTGACCTACCTCTTTCATTACAATTTTCAGAGGAGTGCTACCAATTGTTACTTCCTGATCTTCCATGCCAATATAAGTCACAATAAGTTTAGTAACATTATCAGCTACAGTAATGGCAAAACTTCCGTCAACATCTGTTTGCACACCATTTGTACTGCCTTTTACAATAACATTGGCACCTGCAATAGGAAGTCCGTTTTGATCTGTAACTTTTCCTTTAATAGTTTTCTCAAAAAACAGAGAAGCACTATTTTTTTCGGATATTTTTATTGACGAAGCTGCTGAAGCCTGAAATGTAAAAACTAATAGCGAAAGAAATGTGAGTTTAATTTCTTTACTCGCCAGAATGTTAATCCGAAAATCTCTAGGTTTTTTTTGGGTTAATAATTTCATACTTAAATTGGGTTTGGTTAATGATTAATTTGCTTTGTTTTGTTTGTAAGTTTTAGATTTCTTTTTTGATGATTTAATTTTTTTGATTCGTAATCTGTTTTTTTTTAAAGAGTATTTTTTTTAAAATAAGGAACGCGCTCTTTCAATCTTTTTTCAGCTTATTTCTTCCATTTTTATTCGTTTTTAAGAGCTTAAAAACCGTTAAAAAAGACCTTAATTAACTTAGTTTTAAGATTAATATGTGACGAAACTATTGATTATATTTTTATTAAACAAGAAAAAACACGAAAAATGTGCTCGAACACACAAAATTAATGTTCTCGAGCACATAAAATTGTGCGAATCGTTTTTTTTGACTTAAATTCGTGTCATTATTATAAAATAGCGGGGCATAAAAAGCCTTTTTGATTTTGTCATTCTTTCTGGACAAAATATCAATTGTGGTGATAATAACAGGTGTTGCTTTAAAATATTAAGAATTTCGCAAATGGGAGGTGAAATTGATTCTAAATAAACAAGCTTTTATTATTGCTTTTCTTACTAATAAAACTAAATTTTAAAGGATTGTTTTTGCGCAATAAAGAAGTATTTTTTGGTGTATATTCGTAACCAGTAAAAATGCAAAAATAAGGAGCACTATTTTGTGCCGTTTTTCAAAATAGTACAAAATAAAAATTAACAAAATTTAAGCGTCAGATTGTGAAAGAATATCAGGTAAATTCGATAGGGCAAAACGAGCAGATTTCTATTGAAAAATTAGGTTCATTTTTTACAGAAAAAGCAAATGGCCTAACCGATTTTTGTTCTCCATGGCATGATGATTCAATTTCGAAAATTGAATTCAGGGCACTTTATAACCAGGAGAATTTCTATTTTAATTTTAAGGTTTTTGATAGCGACATTTATCTTGATCGAAAAGATGACAGTTTTGATAGCATCGGAAACTCAGACAGGGTAGAACTGTTTTTTAGAACCAATGAAAGCCTTAATCCCTATTACTGTTTAGAAATTGATACATCCGGACGAATCATGGATTTTAAAGCCTATCCGGACAAAGATTTTGATTTTAGCTGGAAATGGCCCAAAAAGGATATAGAAGTAAAAACGTCAAAAGATGAAATTTCCTTTACAGTCTCAGGCAGAATTAGTATTCAGTCCCTAAAAGATTTAAATCTAATTCAAAACAATACAATTGAGGCCGGTGTTTACAGGGCAAAATTTTCTCTGGTTGAAAACCTGCAATACGAACCAACCTGGATTTCGTGGGTAGACCCAAATACAGAAACGCCTAATTTTCATATAGCATCTTCGTTTGGAAGATTTGTTTTTAACCCAACGATTTAGACTGGTTTTTCGACGGGTTTAATTTGAGAAGTTTAAAAATAATCTGTGTTGATCTGTTTAATCCGTTCCACCCGTGGTCAAATCATTACGATACATAAAACGAAGCATTCTCCACATTAATAATATCAATAGGCAGCAAGATCGTTTCCGGAATATCTTTGCGGAATATAAAGTGTTCTGCCAAAGTGCTTACGCCCAAGTATGCTTGTCTTTTTTGATTTTGATGGATTAAAAAATGAACCAGTCCCTGATTAAGGAAGTTTACATTTTTCTCGACTAAATCGTAACCAATAAGGGCAATTTTTTTATCTTTTAAAGGAGCTAAAAGGGAGGCAATCTGATATGCCTTAGATGTTGTGATAAAAATTCCTTTTAAGTTTGGGTTTTCATCTATAAAAGCAGAAAACTTAGTTTCAACATTCGGATGCTTTAATTTTAAAGTGGTTAAAGAAAAACCGGCAATCTTTTTTTCTTCAAAATAATTCCTGAATCCTTTTTCTTTTTCCTGCATGTGAAGGGCATTTTTAAGGCTTTCATCAATATGGATAATCGCGATCTGGCCTTCAGTTAAAATCAGGTTCATTAAACTGGCTGCAACCCGGCCGCTTTTATACAAATCCTGTCCCACGAAACCTTTAATAGATTCGCCTTCAATCTGATTATTAAAAGTATTCACTATAATACCCAATTCATCATATTGTTTGACAATTTCTAAAGTTTCTTTATGAAACAAAGGAGCAATTAAAACAGCGTCTGGTGATTGGCTGATAATGGTTTCATGCGTATTTAAAAATGATTTGGTACTTTCAGGATTAAAATAGTGCGTTTCAATGACTACGCTATAGGCTTTGAATTCGGTCATTGCTTCCTGAATTCCGTTGACACAGGGAAGCCAGTAGGGGTCAATTTTAGGATCAGGCAGTAAAACACAAATGCGATACACTTTTGTGTTTTTTAAATTTCGGGCAATTAAGTTAGGTTCATAATTGATAACGTTCAGGACTTCGTTTATTTTATCGAGTGCTGTTGGAGATACTTTTCCTCTGTTATGCAAAACCCGGTCAACAGTTCCTTTAGAAACTCCCGCCATTTTTGCTATATCCTTAATTGTGTACTTTTTATCCATATGGGCAAATATAGAAACTTTGATTTAATTATTTAAAAATGGTGCAGGAATTATTTAGTGTGCTCGAGAACATTTAATTAGTGTGTTCGAGCACATTTTTGGTTTTTTTCTTGGTTTATAAAAATATAATATATAGTTTCGTAGAATCAAAACCCAAAAAATAAATTAAATTCTTAACCAATTTACATTGTAATATGTTGTTTTGCAGTGTTTTATTATAAAATTTTCAAGTGAGAAAAATTACTTCATTAGCCCCGGGCCGGACATGTCTCTTTGGAGATCATCAGGATTATTTAGGATTGCCGGTTATTGCCTGTGCCATTGATCGGGATATAAAACTAACGGCAGAACAAAATGACACCAAAACTTTTGTTCTGAATATGGTCGATATTAATGAGATTCGTACCATTCCTATCAATGCTACTTTTGAAACTTTAGAACCCCGTGATTATTTTGCTTCGTCATTGCGGGTACTGCGCAGATACGGCTGTGTACCAAAAGTGGGGTATACCATTACCATTACAGGAAATATTCCAATTAATTCAGGAACATCGAGTTCATCTGCTCTATTAATGGCATGGATTCGTTTTTTGATTGCTGCCTTTGGAGTAGATCATGAAGTAACGTCTGAATTTATTTCGAAAATTGGTTATGAATCTGAAGTTCTGGAACACGGAGAGCCAGGCGGAATGATGGATCATTTTAGTATTGGAGTGGGGAATATTGTATACATCAATACCAAACAGCCTTTTACATACGAAATTATCGGAACAGGGTTAAAAGGACTGATTACCGGAGTTTCAGGAGTTCCAAAAGAAACCATTGGTTTGATCGGTGAAATAAAAGGCAATGCTTTGATGTCTATAGGCATTGTGAAACAAAATTTCCCTGATTTTGATCTCAATACATCAGAAATCGAAGACATAGATAAGTATAGAAATTGTTTGCCGGATCGATTGATTCCGTTTTTTGAAGCCGCTTTAAAAAATTACCATTACACCAAGGAAGCTTTAAAAGAATTTGAAAAGCCGGTTTTAGATCTTAAAAAAATTGGAGCATTAATGAACCAGCATCATGAAGTGTTACGCGATTTATTAAAAATCACAGTTCCAAGAATTGATAATATGATCAATGCAGCCCTAAAAGCAGGAGCTTACGGAGCTAAGATTGTAGGTTCCGGAGGTGGCGGAAGCATAGTTGTGATCGCCGATCCTGCAAAAGAAGATCAGGTTATAGCCGCTATTTTAAAAGCAGGTGCCCTGGAAGCTTATGCCGTAAATGTAGATCCGGGCGTGAGAATTATTGAAAACATTGAAATTTAAAAAGCAAAACATGCACAACAATTTAATCATTTTGGCAGGCGGAGCATCATCCCGCATGAAAAAAGAAGCCGTTACAGCTAATTTATCACCGGAAGAAATAACACAGGCAAACGAAAGAAGCAAAGGTTTAATTGGCGTTGGCTCGAGCGGAAGACCTTTATTGGATTACCTTTTATTGAATGCCCAAAAAGCAGGATATAAAAATATTTACATTATTATTGGAGAACAAGGCGGACTGTTTAAAGAATTTTACGGAAACCAAAATACAAACAATAATTTTCACGGACTGAATATCTCCTTTGCAATACAGTATATTCCGGACGGAAGAGTAAAACCTTTTGGTACTGCTGATGCTTTATTTCAGGCAGTTGAACAATTTCCGGAATTAAATTCGCAGCAATACTCTGTTTGCAATAGCGATAATCTATATTCGGCTGCAGCATTGTTGGCATTGAGAGCAACCAATAGTCCAAATGCTTTTATCGCTTATGATCGTGACGCCTTAGAATTTCCTTCAGAAAGGATTTCTCGTTTTGCAATTGCCAAATTAGATCAAAACAATCAATTGCTGGATATTCTGGAAAAACCGTCGCCGGAAGTTTTAGCAGATTACAAAGATGTAGAAGGCAAAATAAGAGTGAGTATGAATGCATTTAAGTTTAACGGAAGTACTTTATACACGCATCTTAAAAATTGTCCTGTTCATCCGGAGAGAGAGGAAAAAGAATTGCCCACAGTACTTTTAAACTCCGTAAAAGAACATCCAAATACGACATTAGGAATTCCATTTTCAGAGCACGTTCCGGATTTAACTGCCAAAGAAGATATCGCTGATGTAAAGCGCTATTTACAACAATATTACCCGGTTTTAGACTGGAATGAATAAGAAAAATTAACAAAAAATTGATATCTAATTTACGGATAAGTACAACTTATTAGACTACTTTTGTTTTAAAATTGCAAAAAAAATGCATTTAATTGTGTTTTAATTGCAATATATTTGCAGAAAAAGTTGATGTTATTTTAGATAGAGAAAATAACGAATCTATTAACCATCAACCAAAAGTATTATGTCAAACATTGAAAGTGCATTACATATAGAGAAAAGGAGTACCATTATTCCGATGATAATCTTAACTGCATTATTTTTTATTCTGGGTTTTGTAACCTGGCTTAACGGACCGCTAATCCCATTTTTTCAATTAGCGTGTGAGTTAACTTCTTCTCAGGCTTATTTTGTGACTTTTGCTTTTTATATTGCCTATTTTGTCATGGCAGTTCCGTCATCCTGGGTAATTGAAAAAGTAGGATATAAAAATGGCATTTCGTTAGGATTACTGATCATTGCCGCAGGTGCTTTTATGTTTTATCCGGCTGCCGAAAGCCGAACTTTTTTGTTGTTTTTAATTGCTTTGTTTGTAATGGGAACCGGCTTGGCAATTTTGCAGACAGCATCAAATCCTTATGTAGTGGTTATTGGTCCAAGAGAAAGTGCTGCCGCCAGAATCAGTGTTTTGGGAATCGCCAATAAACTGGCAGGATTTGTGGCCCCGCTTATCTTAACAGCTTTAGTGTTGTCTAATATGCAGGAGTTTACCGCAGATAAAATTGCACTGTTAGATTCGGTTTCAAAATCAAATGCCTTAAATACCCTTGCATTACAATTACAAAGACCTTACCTTTATATGGGATTGATTATAATGGTTTTGGCACTGCTGGTAAAGCTGTCTCCACTCCCTGAAATTGATCTGGACGAAGACGGAAATGTATCGCATTTAAGTATTTTTAAACAAGTCAGAAATGCTTTCAGACGTCCTCAATTGGTGTTAGGAGTAATCACCTTAATGCTGTATCTGGCAGCCGAAGTTTTAGCAGGGGATTCTATTGGAGCTTTCGGAAAGGAATTGGGAGTATATGGAACAGAAGGAAATTTTTATTTAAAACTGACTTCTTTCACCATGTCGGCAATGGTGGTGGGGTATATTTTAGGAATTACATTGATTCCAAAATACCTTTCGCAGGTAACGGCTTTAAAAGCATCCGGAATTTTAGGCTTAATCCTGGTAGTAGTCATTGTATTGATTTCGCCAAAAATAATGGTTCAGTTGCCCGGAATTCCAAATTTGCCGGTTGTGATACTTTTAGTAGCATTACTAGGATTGGCAAATGCATTGTGCTGGCCGGCAATCTGGCCAATGGCACTCGAAGATTTAGGAGGATATACTAAAATAGGAAGTGCAATTTTAATCATGGGAATCATAGGAGGAGCAATTTTTCCTTTGTTTTATGGTTTGATTACAGAAAATATAAACGCATCAAATATCGCAAACGGAACGGTTGAAACTTCAAAAAGCGGAAATCAGATTGCCTATTTAATGTTGTTGCCATCTTATGTTATGATTCTTTTTTATGCTATAAAAGGTCATAAATACCGAAGTTGGAAAATTGAAGAGAGGAATTAAAAAAAACGATATCATGTTAAAAAGTAAAATAGACAAAGCGACAGGTTTTGAGAAACGATTCGAAAACATCAATACGGTTGTTTTCGAAAATTCCGGCGATGCTTCAAAAGCGGTAGCGCAGGAAATTGCAGCTTTAATTCAATCCAGGCAAAAAGAAAACAAACCCTGTATTTTAGGTTTGGCAACAGGTTCTTCTCCAAAAGGATTATATGCTGAACTGGTTCGTTTGCACAAAGAAGAAGGCCTGAGTTTTAAAAACGTAATCAGTTTTAATTTGGATGAATACTATCCAATGGAACCCAATTCGATCAACAGTTATGTTCGTTTTATGAAAGAATTGTTGTTTGATCATGTGGATATTTTACCTGAAAACGCTCATGTACCGGACGGACTTTTAACCAAGGAACAAATCGCAGATTATTGCCATAATTACGAAGCTAAAATCGAAGCTTTAGGCGGAATCGATTTGCAAATCCTGGGAATTGGGGGTAACGGACATATAGGTTTTAATGAATCCGGATCACTGCAAAATTCAAAAACACGCTTAGTCGCTTTAGATCATATTACAAGAGTTGCGGCAAGTAAAGATTTCTTTGGATTAAGCAATACGCCAAGAACAGCCATTACCCTTGGAGTTAAAAAAATAATGGAAGCCAAACAGGTTATTTTGATGGCCTGGGGTGAAGGAAAAGCAAATATTGTAAGCAAATCGGTTGAGGGTGAAGTGACCAACAGAATTCCTGCTTCATTTTTACAAGAGCACGATAATGCGGTTTTTGTTTTAGATAAAGAAGCTTCTTCAAAACTGACCAGAATTAATAAACCGTGGCTGGTAGAGAAAATTATCTGGACAGATAAATTAATCAGAAAAGCGGTTTTAGGATTGGCACTGGATCTTAAAAAACCAATTTTGATGCTTACTGATGCCGATTATATCGAAAACGGAATGAGCGATTTACTGGCAGATTCCGGTCCGGCTTACGACATTAACATTAAAATATTCAATAAATTACAAAATACCATTACAGGCTGGCCAGGCGGAAAACCAAATGCAGATGATACCAATCGTCCGGAAAGAGCAGAGCCTGCAAAAAAACGGGTTTTAATTTTCAGTCCGCACCCAGATGATGATATTATCAGTATGGGAGGAACTTTCATGCGTTTGCAGGAGCAGGGACATGAAGTTCACGTGGCATACCAAACCTCTGGAAATATTGCCGTTGCCGATGATGAAGCATTGCGTTTTGCAAGATTTGTAATTGACTACAATGAAAAATTCGGAATCAAAAGTGCTGAAGCAGATAACATTTACCAAAAAGCACAGACCTTTTTAGAGAACAAAAAGAACAGCGAAATTGATATTCCTGAAGTTCGTTATATCAAAGGGTTAATCAGAAAAGGCGAGGCAAGGGCAACGAGTCATTTTGTTGGATTAACCGATGATCAGATTCATTTTATGGAATTACCATTTTATGAAACCGGAACAATCGAGAAAAAACCAATCGGACAAGAAGATATTCAATTGACAGTGGATTTAATCGAGAAAATTAAACCACATCAAATCTATGCTGCAGGAGATTTAGCTGATCCGCACGGAACGCATAAGGTGTGCCTGGATGCTATTTTTGAAGCAGTTAAAGCCTTAAAACCAAAATCATTTATGGATGATTGCTGGTTATGGCTGTACCGCGGAGCATGGCAGGAATGGGGAATTGACGAAGTAGAAATGGCCGTGCCTATGAGCCCTGATCAGGTATTGGCAAAACGCCACGGAATTTTCAAACACCAATCACAAAAAGACGGCGTTGTTTTTCAGGGAACAGACGCCAGAGAGTTTTGGCAAAGAGCCGAAGACCGAAATGCCGAAACAGCTGATTTATACCAGCAATTAGGTTTAGCAACTTATGCGGCGATGGAAGCTTTTGTGAGATGGCATTACTAAGTTGATCAGGTGCTGAGTAGCTGCCTTTCTAAGTTTTAATATTCGCCACGAATTCACGAATTAATTTAAATATAATTCGTGGATTCGTGGCGAAAATCATTTAAATTTTTAATCTGTGATAAAAGAATAAAAATAAATAATAGCTTTGTACCAATTAGAAGCAAGAAAAAAGAATGAGTCTGTATTCTTTGATCTTGCTTCTTTTTTCTTTAAAAAAAAATGGAACCAGATAAAAAACTTCTCATAAAATTAGCCCATACCAAAATGCCTTTCGGAAAATACGAAGGCCGATTTTTAATTGATCTTCCTGAATATTATGTAGTTTGGTATCATAACAAAGGATTTCCAAATGGTGAACTGGGGCAGCAATTAGCACTCGTCTACGAACTAAAACTAAATGGATTGGAAGAGTTGATTCGAAACATCAAAAAACAGTATCCGAAGCCTTTAAATAATCAAATCAAATAGGGTATGAAAGAAGAATTACGGTCTTCAAATAAAGGAGAAGGAATGAGTATTGCAGCTTTAGTGCTGGGAATAGTATCTTTTATAGCTGCTTTTATCCCTTGTTTTGATGTATTTGCGTTAATTGGCGGGATTCTTGCCATAATTTTTGGCACCATTGGATTGTCTCAGGCAAAGAAGGCAAAAGCCCCAACGACATTACCACAAATAGGTTTGATCTTAGGTATTGCTGCTTTATTAGTAGCAACGATGATGTTGTTCATCTTTCTGGATATTCTCAAATCATTGGTAAGATAAAATTGAGGATCATAACGATCAAGTTTTGCGTTAATTCATTCTAAGAACCGGAAGAATTAAACATTAAAAAAATAAGATCAAAAACCTTTGAAATAATTAAGATTAGGAAATAGATAAAAAAATTACAACGATCAAATTCAGGCGAAAATATCAGTATTGCAGTATTTGATTTGTCTAAAGCAAAAACACAGATGCTCAAACTATGTTGCCTAAAATAAGTTTGGTTTTAGGAATTGTCGCTTTGTTACTTTCAATTATTCTATCAGTAGTTTTTGGTCTTATTCTAGGAGCGCTATCGTTTTGGAATTAATGAAATTTATTTAATGATTTTTTTGATGGTTGAATCATAATGGTTTCGATAATATAAAAATCAAAAATCCGCGTTTTTGAAATAACAAGAATTCCCTTTTTAATTTATTTGTTAATAACTTTAACATATTCTTTCATCTTCACGTAAGTGTTTTTATATTTTTGTAAAAATTAACACTAAAAGACTTTATGGAAAACGATTTACACACCACACCCAATGCAGGTCAGGGAATGGGTATTGCAGCTTTAGTATTAGGAATAGTAGCTGCTATAGCGGCTTTTATACCTTGCTTCGGTTTAATTGCAATACTTTTTGGAGTTCTTGCAATTATTTTTGGAGCAATAGCTTTGTCTCAGGCAAAAAAAGGAAATGCTTCTACTACAATGCCAAAAGCAGGTTTGATTTTAGGAATCGTTGCAACGGCATTTGTTATTATTTGGATGTTAGTTATTGTAGGTACTATTGGATCAGCAGTGGCAACTCATACAGATGAAATCAAAAAAGCGATAGACTCTGCAAATGTAGAATCAGCAAAAGCACAGGATTCTTCAAAAACTGCGGTTGAAATAGAAACAGATACTATTACGGTTGAAGAAACAAAAAAATAAATCTCTTTTGTGGAAATAAAAACTTCTGACGAAATTGATTCTTATAAAAAGGTAAACATGATTTTTATGGCAATAATCATGTTTATCTTTTTTTATAGCTATATAATGCCTTATTTAAATTTTGGTTTTCGTTCGTCCTGTGAAGGAATGCCATTAAGTTATTGCAAAAGCCGCGGTCTGACCAGAGCGTTTTCTCAAATACTAAGATTCAATTTTGAGCAGGCAACTACTCTTAATCCCTATAGTATAAAAATCTTTTTATTTTTTCTGATTCAATTGATAGCCCGTTTTACTGTCAATAAAATAGTTCGTTTATCTAATTTAAAAACAGTAGTGACTTTAGATATATGCTGTAGTGTATTACTCTTTGTTTTTTCATTTTACAATTTAGTAATAATATGAAAATTTGAAACTTAATAAACAGATTGTTTAAAAAAAAGACTAATTAAAAGTTAAAATTATCGATTACGAAATGATGTAATCATTCTATTTAAAAATTTGCAAATTATCTCATAATCTAATTGACAAATTATCTAATTAAATTTGTACTTTTGCCAAGTTTTTTACACAACTACAATACAAACAACAACAGAATGAATCAAACAAAATATATTTTTGTTACAGGCGGTGTGACTTCTTCATTAGGAAAAGGAATTATCGCGGCATCTTTAGCAAAATTGTTACAAGGAAGAGGATATCGTACAACTATTCAAAAATTTGATCCGTATATAAATGTGGATCCGGGTACGCTGAATCCGTATGAGCATGGAGAGTGTTATGTAACAGATGATGGTGCTGAAACAGATTTAGATTTAGGTCACTATGAGCGTTTCTTAAACGTTCCTACTTCTCAGGCCAATAACGTTACTACAGGAAGAGTATATCTTTCGGTTATTGAAAAAGAAAGAAGAGGGGAGTTTTTAGGAAAAACGGTTCAGGTTGTTCCTCATATTACAAACGAAATCAAAGACAGAATGCAATTGCTGGGAAAATCCGGCGATTATGATATTGTAATTACTGAAATTGGCGGAACCGTTGGAGATATTGAGTCGTTACCTTATATAGAGTCTGTTCGTCAGTTGGTTTGGGAATTGGGTGAAAACAACGGAATCGTTATTCATTTAACGTTGGTTCCTTATTTGGCCGCTGCGGGAGAGTTAAAAACAAAACCTACGCAACACTCTGTAAAAACATTGATGGAAAGTGGTATTAAAGCGGATATCCTGGTTTGTAGAACAGAGCATGAATTGTCTCAGGAACTACGTCAAAAACTGGCTTTGTTTTGTAATGTTAAGAAAGAAGCCGTAATTCAGTCAATCGATGCTTCAACAATATACGAAGTGCCAAATTTAATGCTTGAAGAAGGATTAGATGTTGTGGCTTTGAAAAAATTAGATTTGCCTAAAAAAGCCGCTCCGGATTTAAAAACATGGAACACTTTTTTACGCAGATTAAAAAACCCAAAACATACCGTAAACATTGGTTTGATTGGGAAATATGTAGAAATGCAGGATTGTTACAAGTCTATCTTAGAGGCGTTTATTCATGCAGGTGCTGCAAATGAAACAAAAGTGAATGTAATTTCTATTCACTCGGAACACATTAATATTGACAATGTCGAAGAGAAATTAGGTACTCTTGACGGAGTTTTGGTTGCTCCGGGATTTGGAGAAAGAGGTATTGAAGGAAAAATCGAGGCAGTTCGTTTTGCACGTGAAAATAATATTCCGTTTTTCGGAATTTGTCTGGGAATGCAAATGTCAGTGATTGAATATTCCAGAAATATTTTAGGTTATGCCGATGCGAATTCTACTGAGATGAATGATAAAACCAAACATCCGGTTGTGAATTTAATGGAAGAACAAAAAACAGTTACAGATAAAGGTGGAACAATGCGTCTTGGAGCTTGGAAATGTGATATTAAGCCAAACACTTTAGCGTATAAAATTTACGGACAAAAGACCATTTCAGAGCGTCACCGTCACCGTTATGAGTACAACAATAAATATGCTGATGAACTGCAAAAAGCAGGTTTAAAAGCTTCAGGAGTAAATCCGGATACAGGTTTGGTAGAAATTGTAGAATTAGAAAATCATCCATTTTTCATTGGAGTTCAATACCACCCTGAATACAAAAGTACAGTAGCAAACCCACATCCAATTTTCGTCAACTTTGTGGCTGCTGCAGTTAATACGCATAAAAAATAATAATTAATTCTAAAAGGATGTAACTTTTGAGTCAAACCCATTACTAATATCCTTAATGAATAACTTTTTTTAAATAAATAATGGAAGAAAAAAAATTTGATCTTAATTCAATCATTGGTTTTGTATTGATATTTGGAATTTTGATTTGGATTATGTACCAAAATCAACCTTCTGATAAAGAAATTGCTGCTGAAAAAGCCAAGAAAGAATTAGTTGCCAGACAAGAAGCGCAAGCGAAAGCTGATAAAACTAAAACAGCTGTTTTACCGGTTGCTGCAACAACTCCGGGAGATACAGTTCAGTTAGCACAATTACAAAAAACATTAGGCGGTTTTGCTTATTCAGCTACACTTCCAAGTGCAAAAGAAGGTTTTACAACTATTGAAAACGAAAAGATAAAACTAAAAATCGCTAATAAAGGTGGTTATATAGTGGAAGCTACCCTGAAAGAATTTGAAAAATTTAAAAAAGGTTCAGGACAATTGGTTGAATTGATCAAAGACAATAATTCTCATTTAAACATTCAGTTGCAAACTACGGATAACAGAACTTTAAACTCTAAAGATTTGTTTTTTGAGCCTACATTGACTAAAAATGGTGCAGACCAAATCTTGACAATGCGTTTAAAGGCAGGAGCTAATGAGTTTTTAGAATACAAATATGTGGTAAAAGCAAACGACTATTTAGTTGGTTTTGACATTCGTTCTCAAGGATTAAACAAAGTATTAAATTCTTCTAAACCATTAGATTTAGTTTGGGATTTGAAAACATACAGAAACGAAAAAAGTGTTTCTTACGAAAATCGTTATGCTCAGGTTGAATATGAATATGGAGATGAAAAGTATAGTTCTGTAAGTGCTAACGGATCAGGACTAAAAGAAGAAGCTCCCGAAAAGGTGAGTTATATAGCTTTTAAACAACACTTTTTTACAACTATTTTATCTACTGATAAAGCATTTGATAAATCTAAATTAGAATCTACGAATTTAGTTACTGATGAAGCAATTGATACTGTATACACAAAGCAATTTAAAGCAACAGTTCCTTTAGCTTTTACAAATGGTGAAGTTGATTATAAAATGAGCTGGTATTTTGGGCCATCAGATTATAAAATCTTAAAATCATACGATAAAAACTTCGAAAAAATTATTCCGTTAGGATGGGGAATTTTCGGATGGATCAACAAATGGATTTTTATCCCATTATTCGGATTTTTAGCTTCATTTATTCCTTACGGAATTGCGATTATTATCTTTACCATTATCATCAAATTGGCCATGTCGCCAATTACTTATAAGTCATTCCTGTCTCAGGCTAAAATGAAAGTTTTACGTCCGGAGATTACAGAGTTGGGAGAAAAATTCAAAAAAGACCCAATGAAGAAACAACAGGAAACAATGAAACTGTACAACAAAGCAGGAGTAAACCCAATGGCAGGATGTATCCCGGCATTGATTCAGCTTCCGTTCATGTATGCATCGTTCCAGTTCTTCCCGTCAGCTTTTGAGTTAAGACAAAAAAGTTTCCTTTGGGCAGACGATTTATCATCATTTGATGCCGTTGTAAAATTACCATTCCACATTCCGTTATACGGAGATCATATCAGTTTGTTCCCAATTCTGGCAGCAGTTGCAATTTTCTTCTATATGAAAATGACTTCCGGAGATCAGCAAATGGCAGCTCCTCAGCAAGAAGGTATGCCGGATATGGCAAAGATGATGAAAATCATGATTTATGTTTCGCCATTAATGATGTTGATTTTCTTCAATAGTTATGGTGCCGGTTTGAGTTTGTATAACTTTATTTCGAACTTAATTACAATTGGAATTATGTTTGTAATTAAAAATTATATTGTAGATACAGATAAAATTCACGCTCAGATTCAGGAGAATAAATTAAAAGAGCCTAAAAAACAAAGCAAGTTTCAACAACGTCTTCAGGAAGTAATGGAGCAACAGGAAGCAGCTAAAAAGCAAGACAAAAAGAAATAACATTCAATAAAAAAATCTCGATTCATCGGGATTTTTTTATACCTGTAATATACTTTATAAGAGCCATTTTCGTTTAATCTTAAAATTGAATTATAATGATTTATAAAAAAATAATAATCGGATTACTTTTTTTAAATGCTGTTTTGGTATCAGCGCAGGATTTTAATAAAACAGACGCAGACGGAAAAAAAGACGGGGTATGGAAAGGAACTTATGAAGTTTCGAAACGTCCACGCTACGAAGGAACTTTTAATCACGGCAAAGAAACCGGCGTGTTTAAATTTTTTGATGATACTAAAAAAGGGGATGTAATAGCAACTCGCGATTTTACGGCCAATGATGGAAGTTCATATACCATTTTTTACGATCAGAATAAAAATAAAGTAAGTGAAGGAAAAGAAATTGGAAAATCCCGTGAAGGTGAGTGGAAGTATTACCACAAAGCGTCAAAAGTTGTAATGACGCTTGAAAACTATAAAAACGGCAAATTGCAAGGAGTAAGAACCGTCTATTATCCAAATGCTAAAATTGCAGAAGAAATGACTTATGTAAATGGTTTAAAAGAAGGAGTCTATAAAAAATACGGCCAAAACGGAACTCTTTTAGAGCAGACGACTTATAAAAATAACGAATACAATGGCGATGCTGTTTTTTATGATGCGGATGGAGTTGTAGCATCAAAAGGAAAATTTGTTAACGGAAAGAAAGCCAATATGTGGCAGTTTTACCTAAAAGGCAAATTAACCAAAGAAGTCAATATGAGCGACCCAAAAAGCAGTTACCAGGTTGACTCAAAACCTAAAATGAATTAGATTTTTTAGTCATAATCCGGGTAGTGGTGAGCAGGATTTCACAGATTATGGTTTGGAAACCATTATGGGAGGAAAAATACTAAAAATTAGTAAAATTTGTGTCAAACTATTTTTTACATTTGATTTGGTAATATTTGGATCAAATGAATTTAAACGAACTTGTCGGAAGGTTTTTGTTGTTGTTTTTCTCAATTTTGGTTTTGTATTTTTTCTCTAACAGAAAAGATAATGAAACCATAAATCCGTTGATGGTTATTGTTGGACTCTGTACTTTTTCGCTTTGTTACTTATTTACAAAGATTGAAATTGGCATTGGAATTGGGTTTGGTTTATTTGCTATTTTTTCTATTCTACGATTCAGGACGCAATCTTTTACTGTAAATGCGATTATTTTTCTGTTTGCAACCATAACACTTTCGATTTTAGACATTATGTATCCGTACGAAAAGATCGAAGTGTTACTGTTTTTTCAAATGATTATTATCGGATTTTATATAATAGCTTCTGTTATTGTTAATAAAAAAGCTTCTAAATATCTGAATAGTATTGATGTTAAAATTGGCTTATACGAAGGTTTTTCTCTAGATCATCAAAGCATTAGAAAATCTATTCAGCAGAAAATAAATATTGAAGATTTTGATTTTAAAATTATACTGATAAACTCAGTTTCAAATGAAATTGATTTATTGGTTTTCTATTGACTAATCGTTAAAAGGCCTGACCTGTTTGATGTATAACTCTCTATTTTCTCCCACAATTTTAAATTCAATATCAACAGGATGAAAGCGGTTTTTTTTCCAGTAGCGATACATTTTTGCTTCAATTCTTTGACTGACCGTAAAAAGCCTGCTCATTTCTTTTAGGCTCAATAAGGGCTCATTATTATTCAAATTCGAATTTGAAGTATAATCAACATCAAAATCCTTATCATCTTTTCCGAGATTAAAATGATAGGCGATAAATTGCTCGCAAATTTCTCCTTTTTGAGGTTTTACAACTGAATTTTCTCCTTTTTGAATGTTTACGGTAATTCCAGGAAAGTTTTTTCTGAAGATGTTTTTTGTAATAATAACACCGTTTGCCAATTCATCAGGAAAAGAACGATGTACTAAAACGCCCATTGCAATACTTTGCTGATCAATACCAAAGAGTGCTCTTTCATTGTAAGAAGCTTCATTCCAAACGCTGGCCCAGACTTGCTTAATTGCTTTTTCAAATATTTTTATACTGTCTCCTAAAATCCCCGTTTTTGAATCGTACAATCCTGCTCCATTAAAATCATCTAAGTCTTCAGCATTCGTTGAAGATCTGAACCTGAAATTTTTGAAAGGTGCATTTTTAAAAGTTTCGTTTAAAATGGCTATTAAGTGAGAATCAACAGGTTCTTTTTTAATGGCATCCCTTATTTTCTTTAATTGGTGATGGATCCAAATTGTAGAATCTTTACTTTGATAAGCTAAAAGTTCAGTAATTAGAGGAGCAATAGACTTTTGCTGAATGTGTTTTGTATAATAGTAAAATGGAATTGCATGCGCATCCTCGGGAGTTTTAAATGGAATTTCTTTTGAAATAGCGATCAAATACGCCATATTCTGAGCTTTAGATCCAATGTAATTGACTCCATTCTTCGGAATTTTAGCTAAATCAATTAAATTGGTAATGCTATTATCAACGATTAGGCTTTTCTTCTTTGAAATAGATTTTGTTATGATCTTTTTAGTAGTTTCTTTGATGGAAAAAGTGTCCGTTTCAATCTTTAATTCTACTTTTTTAGAGAGTAATCTTTTTATATTAGGGTCTTTAAAAACTGTTGTGTATGCCATAATTCGTATTTTTCGGTTTTTCCCTAAAAGAACCAAATGGCTTAATGGTGTCTGGAGTTCATTGACAATAATTCCTCTTACATTTGGTAAAATATCAGGAGTTCCGTCAATAATTATAATTTCATTCGGATTTGGTTTTATGCTTTCGAGATCCTTTAACTGATATTGTTTCAGGATTCCAATTGTACTTCCGGCAACAACTCCCTGATATTTGAGTTCATTAAATATATAATCTGATTTAACACACGGAATTCTAAATTTATTCTGTTGGTACCATTCCATTTTTTCAGGATTGTTTAGGTAAAAATTCAAACGTTTCCCAATAAAAGCAGATTCTGAAATTAGTTTGTAAAATTGCTCAATTTGAGAAATGGGCATATAATCTGAGGCTGCTAATTCAAAAAACCATTTTTCTGTTCCCTTAATGTGGTTTAGATTTCCCAATAAATAATCTCTGTCTTTTATAGTATTGCTGTAATTCTCATTATTAAAAACTTCAATCCCTTTATCATAACCTAAATAATTAGTGACAAAATCATAATGTAATGGAATCAATGTGCTGTTGAAATAATACATTTTTTGTCTTTTCAAATCGTAAATGATTTTTACCGATTCAATATTTGAAAACTTGTCTGATAAAGGTTTGCCTTTGAATGCCTTATATGCTTCATAATTAGATAGTGAAGAGCTGAAACTTTGTGAACTTAAAGAGGTTATAATAAAGAAAAAAACAAAACCGTAAAGAATTTTTTGCATGACATTTTTATTGAAGATTAAAAGTAATTAAATAAACAATAAGTTTTATCTACCACAGTATTATATAAACTAATCAAAACTACCTAAATAATCTATAATTTGAGTTATCTTTGCACCCTTGTAAAAATATAAACGATTTAGAATGAAACGTGTAGTTGTTGGACTTTCCGGTGGAGTAGATTCGAGTGTTGCGGCTTATTTATTGCAACAACAAGGATACGAAGTTATTGGCCTTTTTATGAAAAACTGGCATGATGATTCGGTTACTATTTCTAATGAATGTCCGTGGTTAGAGGATAGTAATGATGCTTTATTGGTAGCTGAAAAACTTGGCATACCGTTTCAGACTGTTGATTTAAGCGAAGAATACAAAGAAAAAATCGTGGACTATATGTTCAATGAATATGAAAAAGGGAGAACTCCAAATCCTGATGTACTTTGTAACCGCGAAATCAAATTTGATGTTTTCATGAAAATTGCTTTAAGTCTTGGTGCCGATTTTGTGGCAACAGGTCATTATTGTCAAAAAAGTGAAATTGAAGTAGACGGAAAAACGGTTTATCAATTGATCGCAGGGGCTGATAATAACAAAGATCAGTCATATTTTCTATGCCAATTATCACAAGAACAATTATCAAAATCGTTATTTCCAATAGGAGCCTTAACCAAACCGGAAGTGCGTGAAATCGCTGCTGAAATGGATTTGGTAACAGCCGAAAAGAAAGATTCGCAGGGATTGTGTTTTATTGGAAAAGTTCGTTTACCGGAATTTTTGCAACAAAAACTACAGCCCAAAGACGGTAAAATTGTTCAGATCGATAAAAATGACCCGGTTTACACTATCGAAAAACCGGCTGGTTTATCATTCGAAGAGGAATTAAAATTAGAATCAAAAAAACGTCCCTATCTTCCAACAATGGGAAAAGTAGTTGGAAAACATCAAGGTGCACATTATTTCACAGTAGGGCAACGAAAAGGATTGAATGTAGGCGGAACAAAAGATCCGTTATTTATCATTGCTACAGACGTTGAAACCAATACCATTTATACGGGTTTAACAAGTCAGCATCCGGGTTTATTTAAAAAAGCTTTGTTTATTGAAAAGTCTGAGGTACACTGGATTCGTACTGATTTAACTCTAAAAGTGGGTGAAACGATGGAGGTAATAGCGAGAATTCGTTACCGTCAGCCTTTGCAAAAAGCAATTTTACACCAATTTGAAGACGGAATGTATGTTCAGTTTGAAGAAGCACAATCAGCCATTACTGAAGGTCAGTTTGTAGCCTGGTATTTCGATAATGAATTAGTTGGTTCGGGAGTAATTTCTTAGCTTTATACTTTTTTACAGAGGTTTTGCCTTTTAAAAAAGTAGACTATGAAGTACTATTTTACATTTGTTTTATTCGTTTTCTCTTTTGCGGCGTTTTCGCAGGAAGATGCGTGGGTTTATTTTAAAGATAAGCCAAATGCACAGCTTTATTTTGATACTCCTTCAAAAATGCTTTCGGCACGTGCTTTAGAGCGCAGGACCAATCAAAATATACCTGTAGATCTTACAGATGTTCCTGTAGAAGAAACCTACCTAAGTCAGATAAAGTTAAGTACAGGAATTACCGTAATGGCACAATCAAAGTGGCTCAATGCACTCCATATTCGCGGAACTCAGGCTAATATCCTATTGTTAAAATCCTTTTCATTTGTAGATAAAGTGGTTTTTGCCAATAAAATTTTAAACACTACTTCTAAAAAAGTCGGAGAGAATCAAATTTCCCAAACGCAAAATAAGCTAAAAACGACGGTTGATTATGCCTATGGAACTTCGGCTACTCAGATTCAAATGCTTAATGGGCAGGTTTTACATCAACAAAATAAAACCGGATCGGGTAAAATAATTGCTGTTTTAGATGCCGGCTTTCCAGGTGTAAATACAGCCCAGCCTTTTAAAAGGCTGATGGATAATAATCAGATTTTGGGCGGTTATGATTTTGTTAATAGAAGTGAAGATTTCTTTACAGGTGATGACCACGGAACCATGGTGCTTTCGACCATGGGGGGCTATAAAGAAAATGCTTTGGTAGGTACTGCTCCTGACGCTTCATATTATTTGTTTATCACGGAATATGATCCTACTGAAAATCCTGTCGAAGAATCTTACTGGGTTGAAGCAGCCGAAAAAGCAGATGCTTTAGGTGTAGATATCATTACAACTTCTTTGGGGTATTTTAAGTTTGATAATCCGAATTATTCTCATAGTTATAGTGATATGAATGGCGTTACGAATTTTATTTCCCGTGGTGCCGAAATTGCTTTTAGTAAAGGAATTATTGTAGTAGCATCAGCAGGAAATGAAGGAAGTACTTCTGAACCTCATATTGGCGGACCAGCTGATGCGGTTTCGGTCATTACGGTTGGAGCAGTTACGGCTTCAAAAAACAAATCAGGCTTTAGTTCTGTAGGACCAAGTTTTGACGGAAGAATAAAACCTGATGTTATGGCTTTGGGGAGTTCTGCTGTAGTTTCAGATACTGCCGGAAATATCGTCACTATAAATGGTACATCATTTTCATGTCCTGTTATGGCAGGAATGATTGCTTGTTTATGGCAGGCTTTTCCATCAAAGACAAACAAAGAAATTAAGGAAATGGTGCTTCGGTCTTCAGATCGATATAGTACTCCGGATAATAATTATGGTTATGGAATTCCAAATTTCGGATCGACTTTAGGAGTAGAAACTTTTGATTCCTCATCTTCACTTTTTTCAGTATTCCCTAATCCGGCTCAGACAACCGTTTCGTTTTTGTTCGAAAATAATACTGCGGCAGTCTCTGTTTATTCTGTTTTAGGACAAAAAGTAATAGAGAAACAAATTACAAATCAAAACCCGGTTCTTTCTGTTGAAAATCTAAAAAGCGGACTTTATTTTTATACTTTTGATTCTGATGATTTGCACAAAACAGGAAAGATAATCAAACAATAACAGTATTTTTTAATGAATAAAATTACCCGTCTTTTTAATATAAAATATCCAATTATTCAGGGAGGAATGATTTGGAACAGTGGTTATAAACTGGCCTCGGCAGTAAGTAATGCCGGAGGTTTAGGTTTAATTGGTGCAGGCTCAATGTATCCCGAAGTTTTGCGTGAACACATTCAGAAATGTAAAAAAGCAACCCACAAGCCGTTTGGGGTTAATATTCCGATGCTGTATCCCAATATCGAGGAGATCATGAATATTGTGATCGAAGAAGGCGTGAAGATCGTTTTTACATCAGCAGGAAATCCAAAAACCTGGACTTCTTTTTTAAAAGAAAAAGGAATTACAGTTGTGCATGTTGTGAGTAGTAGTGTTTTTGCGTTAAAAGCGCAAGAAGCCGGAGTAGATGCCATTGTTGCCGAAGGTTTTGAGGCAGGCGGACATAACGGTCGTGATGAAACCACTACCTTGACGCTGATTCCGATGGTAAAAGAGAAAATTCAAATCCCCATTATTGCGGCTGGTGGGATAGCAACCGGAAGAGGCATGCTTGCTGCTATGATCTTAGGGGCAGATGGTGTTCAGGTTGGAAGCCGTTTTGCAGCATCGACAGAATCTTCGTCGCATACTAATTTTAAGGAAACAATAGTTAAGATTAAAGAAGGTGATACCCAATTGACATTGAAAGAACTAGCTCCAGTACGTCTGATTAAAAATAAGTTTTATAATGATGTTCAGGAATTATATCAAAAATGCCCGTCTAAAGAAGATTTAGTGCAGCTTTTAGGAAGAGCAAGAGCCAAAAAAGGAATGTTTGAGGGGGATCTTGAAGAAGGCGAACTCGAAATTGGACAAATCGCCGGACTAATTCATGAAATATTGCCAGCGGAACAAATTGTTCAGGAAATGATTAGGGAATTCGGGATTGCTTGCCAGGAAAAGGCTAAATTTGAGTTTTAATTACCTGCTAGAAATATACTATGAATTTTATACGCACTTTTATACTATTGCTTTTTTTGGGACTAGGTTTGCAGCAAACTTATAGTCAGTCTTATCAATTTAAAACTTCTGGTTTTAGTGTTTTAGAAAAAAACGAAAGAGGAAAATGGGGGCAATGGTCCAATCTTGATTTGGTTAATCTGTCAGTAATTCTGGATACTAATAAACACAGAATTGTTGTATATTCTCAGGAAATTCAGCTTTTTAGTATTATGGATTATATCGAACGCGAAGAAAATGATACTGATATTGTATATTCTTTTATGTGCAAAGACAATGATGGCCGCGAATGTAAGCTTTCAATTATTACCCGTAAAAAGCAGGATTACCGTAAACAGCTTTATATTAATTACGACGATCATATTATTGTTTATAATATTTTTAGTGTGTAAACGAACAAACCTAACAGGTTTTTAAAACCTGTTAGGTTTGTTATATATAAAAAACTTAGCATCTCAGAAGTTTAGCAACTTTTAAGAATCAATATCTTTAATAAACTCATCATATTCTAAATAGAACATTTCCAGGGCATGCATTTTTTCGTTGAAGAAATCAAAAATAGCATCCCAATTGTTGCGGTTGCTAAAACCTACACCTTCTTTTTCGGTCCAGATACGACTGATTGTTTTTCCGCTTTCAAGCGTGTAGTTTTGTTCGAAAACCAGGTCTTTAATAAATTCTTCTTCGAGAATGTTTTTTAAAGCTACAATTTTTTCAAAATAAGCATTTCGTTTATCATCGCTTCTTTGTTCGATATCAATTAGAACCTGTGCTTTTTTATTGTCTACAAAAAACTTAAAAGAGAAATCTTTTATTTTGGTATCATAAAGCACCCATTTGCGTGGATATTTTTCGGCGAAAGCCACCCAAAATTCTCTTTTTAATTTCTGTGATTCTTCTCTGCTGTACATTTTTATGGGCTTTGGTTTTAGAAAACTTGTAGAACCGCGTTTTCTGGACTATATTTATATTTTATTTGAAGTTACAAAAATAAACTTTGATTATGGATTTTCAAGATTTTTTACAATATGTTCCTAATTTAATTCCGGTTGCACTACCGGCAGTTTCGGCGCACATAAAAATGGCACCAAAGGAACGGATCGAAGCCTTGAAAAATCCCGATTTAAAAATAGAAAACGCCAGAATTGCGGCCGTAATGATGCTGCTTTATCCAAAAAATGAACAAACTCATTTGGTCTTAATTGTTCGGAATGCTTATAATGGGGTTCATTCGTCGCAAATTGCTTTTCCCGGAGGAAAATATGAAAGTACAGATGCAGATTATAAAGAAACAGCCCTAAGAGAAACACATGAAGAAGTAGGAGTGAGTCCGGAGAAAATAAAAGTAATAAAGGGGTTTACCCCAATGTATATTCCGCCAAGCAATTTTTTAGTACATCCGTTTTTAGGAATTTCAAATGAAGAACTTTTGTTTTATCCGGATATTAGAGAAGTTGCTGATATTATAGAGTTGCCGCTTTCTGTATTTTTAAATGATGAAATTATTATCGATGCCACATTATCAACTTCTTATGGTAATAATATTTTAGTTCCGGCATTTAATATTCAAAATCATATTGTTTGGGGAGCGACAGCTATGATTTTAAGTGAATTAAGAGATGTTTTGAAAATAACTTTTGAAGGGAATTTGTAGAAACTGAGAATTAACAATTTGATATTCATTAGAATAACAATTTCTTTCTGAAATTGTTTATTAGTATTGCTCAAAGAATAATTTTTGTATGTTTGCGTCCTAACAAAAAAATACAACAGACAGCTATGGGATTGTTTAAGCGAAATCCTTTTGGACATATATTATTCATCAAGAAATGGTTAATCCGAATTTTGGGAGCCATGACCCACCGAAGATACAGAGGGTTTAATGATTTACAGATTGAAGGATCTGAAATTATTAAAGCGCTTCCAGATACAAATGTTTTGTTTATATCCAATCACCAGACTTATTTTGCTGATGTTGTGGCTATGTTTCATGTGTTTAACGCAAGTTTAAGCGGACGTGAGGATAACATTAAGAATATTGGCTATTTGTGGCAGCCCAAAATGAATTTATATTATGTTGCTGCCAAAGAAACCATGCAAGCTGGCTTACTACCCAGAATTTTAGCCTATGTTGGCGCTATTACTGTCGAGAGAACCTGGCGTGCAAAAGGTGTTGATGTTACGGAAAAAAGAGAAGTAAACCCAAATGATACAGAAAACATCAGAATTGCTCTTGAAGATGGCTGGGTAATTACATTTCCGCAAGGAACAACAAAGTCATTTAAACCTGTTCGTAAAGGAACTGCACATATCATCAAGCAACACAAACCCATTGTAATTCCTATTGTAATTGACGGCTTCCGTCGTTCGTTTGATAAAAAAGGATTGCGAATGAAGAAAAAAGGAATTTTACAATCTTTCATCATCAAAGAACCACTTGATATTGATTATGAAAATGATACAATTGATGAAATCGTTGAAAAAGTAGAATACGCAATCGAACAACATCCATCATTTTTAAAAGTTATTCCGGCCGAAGAAATCAAAGTACAGGAAGAACTGAACCAATTAAGAAGATGGGATTACTAGTAATTTAAGATTAATAAACGTTTCAGGTTTCAGGTTTTAAAAAACGTACTAATGTTGCTCAGTCAGGATAGTGATTGGGACAGTACCTTTTAAAAAGCCTTTGAACCTTTGTTTCTCTGTACCTTATATTTAAAAATCGATTTTCTTTAACTCTTTATAGTTTACATATAACCTGCGTAAAAGTGTTCCGTAAAGCAATCTGTAAATACACCAAAAGATACCCAATAAGCCTAATATAATCAGAATTAAAATTCCGACAGTAAAAAATACTGCTTTACCGTCTGCGGCTAATTTATCTCTTAAAAAGTCCATATCAGGATTGTAAACAAAAGCGATGAAATAACTAAAGATCGAGATAATCACAATCATTCCCAAATTATACCACACATAATACTGAACCGTTTTTCGGGTTTTTAAAATGGCACTCATCAGCGTTTTTGTTGCAACGGTTGTTGAAATTGTTTTGTAGTTTTTATAAAAACTGATCACAAAAAATAGCACGACGATATAATTGAAATACGTTAAAATATCGAGGGCCAGTACGATTTCAGGATGATTCATTTTTCGTAACAAGTCATCAGTATTGATAAATAAGTTTGAAAAAGTCCAAAATGAAAATTCCAAAATACTGATAATCAAAATCCATTTTACGATAGACGATGATTTTTTATGAATCATTTTGTAGATTTCATTTTCAGAAATTTGTTGAAAAGAAGCCGAGTTCTTTTTCCAGTCTTTTTTTAATAAATCCAGTTCTTTCATAATAATTTTTAAGGATTTAATATTTTTTTAAGTTTCCCTTTAATTCTGTTCATTTTCACACGTGCATTCACTTCGCTGATCCCTAAGGTTTCTGCTATTTCCTGATAATCTTTGTCTTCTAAATACATAAAAACTAATGCTTTTTCAATGTCATTAAGCTGATAAACGGCTTTGTACATCAATTTAATCTGTTCTTCCTCTTCATAATTATAATCCACATCTTTTACAAAATGCTGGTGGCTTTCGTATTCTACAGTAGATACGGTACGTTTTGTTTTTCGGTATAAGGTAATGGCGGTATTCAAAGCAACGCGATACGTCCAGGTCGAAAATTTACTGTCGCCCCTAAATTTAGGATAAGCTTTCCAGAGCTGAATGGTAATCTCCTGAAACAAGTCTTTGTGAGCATCTTCGCCGGCAGTATACAATCGACAAATCTTGTGGATTATATTCTGATTTGCCTGCAATTGCGCAACAAATGACTGTTCTAGATTTTCGCTCATATTTTATTAGTAGTATTGCAACCGATTTTGTTACAGTTTTAAAATTAAAAAAAAACAGGATCAATCAAAAAGACAATTCAACTTTTTTTTAACTGTCCCAACCTTTTATCAAAAATAATACTCTATAAATATAAAGTACCAAATATGAAAAAACTATTACTATTTCTTTTTATATCAACTGTTGGTTTTTCGCAAACTATTTATAGAGGTAATGTAAGCGATGACACAGGGCCTATTCCCGGTGCTACTATATGTGTTATAAATACCGTACGATGTACAACGTCTGATTTTGACGGGAATTATTCCATCGAAGTTAAAAAAGGCGAACAATTAAAAATCTCCTTTCTGGGAATGAAATCTAAAATTATTAAAATTGGCAATGGCAATTTGCTGGTCAATGATGGCAGGGTTAATCCGATTATAAGTAGTGATTATACGGATAAATTAAAAAAACCGGAAGATCCGGTCATTGAAGGTATACCCTCAGGTGATTATGAGTTTGATATAAGAGAGAATATACCAAATAGCAGTCTAATGAAAATAGTCAGGGAAAAGGATGGTTTTTATCATTTAAAATACGAGAGTCAATATCATAAAATTTCGTTTGAAGTCAATCAGGATTTTACCTTTTCGACACCAATGCGCTTGCCAAAATATCAAAATTCCTATTCGCAGGGCCGAAGCTTAAATGGCAACCAGACCTACCAATCTCCGGAAACCGGCGAAATTTTTAGCTGGGGACCAAACATTAATTCTTTAGAATATTCTGCCAATCCTTCTGAATATTATCCGCAAGGCAATATTGTAAATAAAGGATCAGGTAACGGAAAGGAATTACAGCTGTTCAATCCAAATCATTTTTATCAAAATACTCAGGATAACAAATTATCCTTTATTACTCAGATTGAAAGTCCAAAAGGGAATTTTCTTAAAATTAATTTCGGCTATAAAACAGGAAATATTGTAATTCCAACAAGTCGCAATAATGAAATTACAACTTCCTTAAAATATTTCAGGCAAGTATCTGCAAACGGTAAAATTGATGCACTTTTATCCTATAATGATTTTGAAAATAATCTTTCCAATGCAAATTTTGGTGTAAATAAAATAATTTTTGCCAATGTTATAACTCCTGTTCACTTTGATAATCATTTTGCTTCGACATTATCAGGCGGCCTGCAGCGAAGTTATTCCGTTAAGGAGAATAATCCTTACTATTTAATTCAGCATAATTTAGATAAGAATAAAAGCAAAACGATTTCTTTTAATTTGAATCATATTTATTCGAATGACGGGAACTTGAATACGGTTAATACCAATTTTCAATCATCAGATATTAGAAATGAAAGTGGACAAAATTATTATTTCGCCGGTATCAATACACCTAATTTCGATAAAAGAACAGAAGGGTTTAAAAGCATTTCAGTTTCAGATGTTTTCAGGCACACATTTGGTTATCTGAAATTTATAGAGTCGAAAATAGATTTTAGGTTTCAGGAAAGAAATTTAGAACGTAATTATTTTAAGGGCTATACCCCGCAGAATGATATTACACAATATGGTTTGTTCCAGAATAAAATGGATGTGTTACAAAAAAGATTTGAAGTTTTTTACCATTTAAATGGTTCCTTCGTGTTTCAAAATCTGTTTAATACCTATAGTGAGGTTGTTCTAAAAGCAAATTCAAATTTAAATTATTCTTCAACAGTTCAGGGGGATTTTCTTTTAAATTATTTTGCTTCCGCAGAGATTAGAAGAATTTTTGATGAACAAATTTCCTTAACCATAAGTCACGGCCTTACACAAGTAGAACCGTCTTTACAAAATAATAATTTGAATTTTAATTCATTGCCCTATCAGGTAAGCCAGTTTGCATCACTTAAAAATACTTTAGAACTCCTTACACCAAATAATGCAATTGCGACAAAAGAAGATATTACAGATCTTTCACTGGCCTATAGATTCCATTATTACTGGAATGTTAATCTGAATTACTATTATAAAAACGTTCAGAATTTATATGCACCGGTTTTTAGCCTGAATGCTGTTAATTGGTCTCCGGATGTCAACTATAAACAAAATGGGGTAGAACTTGAAATTGAAAAAATGAATTACTCCAGCAATTATTTTAGTTATGGTTTCAATCTGAATTTCACGTATTATAAAAATGAAGTAACAAGTCTTAATAACAACCAAAGCAGCATTTCCTTTGCCGGTTTCGCAGATGTCAACAAAAATTATATGACAGGGCAGCCCCTTGGCGTCATTGTTGGAAAAGGATATTTGAGAGATAACAATCAGAATGTCGTGATCGGTAATGATGGTTTTCCGATGATAGATTCACAGCCCAAAATATTAGGAGATCCAAATCCGGATTTTGTAGTTGGTTTTTTTAATTCCTTCCGTTATAAAAATTTTACGCTGAATCTTTCTTTCGACTGGAGTCAGGGAGGGAAAATCTGGAACGGAACCCAACAAACTTTAAATTATTATGGCAAATCAGAACTGACCGGAGATCAGCGAAATGTTACGAATTATGTGTTCAATGGTGTAACCCAATCAGGTTTGATAAATACTAAAGCGGTTTCTTTTTATGATGCGAACCTTCCGGTGGAGCAAAATCGTTGGATACGATACGGAGTTGGCGGAATTACAGAAGATGCTATTGAAGATGCTTCTTATTTTAGACTAAACAGCATTAATTTAGGGTATTCAAGTCAATATGGGGCTTTTAATAAAAAGTTAAGTTTTACCATTTCTGTTTTTATGAACAATGCTTTTATTATAGCCAAAAGCAAATCGGCATTTAGCAATAATTCAATGTTTAATTCAACAGATACCAGCGGATTAGATTATTTCAATTCCCCCATGATGAAAAGCTTCGGTTCTTCCTTAACCATTAAATTTTAAGACGATGAAAAATATACTATGCCTTTTGTTTTTAATGCTGTTCAAGACCGGAATAGCTCAAAACACCGAAGCCGATTGGAATACGGTTTATCAAAAGTCTTATACTGAGAAAGCGTATTTACAATTGAATAATGTGCTTTATGCACCTGGTGAAACGGTTTATTTTAAAGCATTTGTTACAGAAAGTGATAATAGTCCCACAACATTAAGTGACTATTTGTATGTAGATTTATTTCAGGGTGCTAAAAAGGCAGACACTCAAAGTTATCTTGTCCAAAACGGAAATGCAGTTGGTTCTTATAAAATTCCCGAAAATAGCGTTTCAGGTATCTATACTATAAAAGCATATACCAAAATTCAGAGTGAGTTGTCTGAACATCTTTTTGAAAAAACCTTTTTTGTACAAAAAGTAGTTTCACCAAGAATCTTGATGACATTGGATTTTAGAAAAAAAGCATACGGAAAAGGAGAAACCTGTGAGGCTGATTTTGAACTTAAAAATTTAGAAAGCCAGCCGATTAAAAATTATGCCTTTAAGTACGATGTTTTTATTGCTGGTAAAAAAATCGATTCACTTCAGGCAAAAACAGATGATCTGGGCAAAGCAGTTATTCAATTCAAACTTCCGGATGATTTAAGTTCCAAAGACGGAATTTTGAATGTAATGCTCGATTACGATAATTTTAAAGAATCAGTAACACGCCCGATTCCTGTTAATTTGAATTTTGCCGATTTGCAGTTTCTGCCCGAAAGCGGAAATACTGTTTTAAACGAAGCTTCTTCCTTGTTTTTTATTGCAAAAAATGAATTTGGATTACCAATGGATATTGGAGGATTTATCGAAGATGAAAAAGGAAATAAGATCAGCGATTTTAAAAGTATTCACGACGGAATGGGAAGTGTGATGCTAAATACAAAAGAAAATAAAAGCTATTTTGCCGTAATAACTTCGCCTTTTAAATCTCAAGAAAAAATAGCTTTGCCACAGGCTTTAAAAAATGTTTTTGTAATAAATGCGAAAAAGATACCCGAAGCTGTAGCTTTAAATATTTATGCCCCTTTAGCGATTGAAGCGAAAATTTTAGTTCGAAACACCGTTAAAATTCAGAAAACTGTCGTTTTAAGTTTAAAACAGGGCTGGAATTTAGTTGATTTGAATACCAAAGAGCTTCCGGTTGGGATTATGTCCTTTTCATTATTAGTTGAAAACAGGATTGTAGCAGAAAGACTGATTTTTTTAAATTATCAGGATGGATTAAAAGTAGAAATTAAGACAGATAAAGAAAATTATTTGCCCAGAGAAAAAGTAAAAGTTTCAATTGTAACCAAAGATAAAAATAATGCGCCAATTGCATCAGGTCTTTCGGTTTCTGTCGTCGACTCAAAATTACTTACTTATATCGATGACAAACAGGATAATATTTTATCCTGGCTGCTTCTTGGTTTTGAGTTAAAAGGTAAAATTCATGAACCGGGATTTTATTTTGATGACGACAAAAAACAGGAAGTAAGAGAAGAAGCTATTGATTTGCTTTTAAACACACAGGGATGGAGAAAATACGATCAAAAAAACCTGCAAAAGTTAATAGCAGAAACGAAAGGCAGTAAGCCTGAAAGAATTCCTTTAATTGAAGGTTTTGTCACCGATCATAAAAATAAGGCAGTCTCAAAAAAGGTTTTACTTTTTACAGACAATGGTAAAGTCTATGAAACAAAAAGTAATTCAAGTGGCTACTTTAAGTTTAACAGAGCAGTTTTTTCTGATTTAGCCTGTCTGGTAGCCGAAGGTCAAAGCAAAAAGACCTATAGAATCACAAATTCATTTTCAAATCAGGCTCAATTTCTGAGAATGAAAGATACACTTTCTAATACCACCACTTTAGAGGTAAATTATAAACCTGTAGAAAAAAAAGAAACTTTGACGGAAGGACCTTCAGGAGAGCGATACATTAAAGGAAATTTAGTTTTATTAAATGAAGATTCAGCTTCACTGCAAGAAGTTGTTGTAACAGCAGGTTATGGCATATACAATAAAAAGACGCTTACAGGTTCAGTTGTTAATATAGCATCGAGAGAAATCACAAATTCATTAAGTGGCAGAATTGCGGGTATTCAAATTTTATCATCGTCAGGACAATCCGGTGCTGCAGATAAAATTAAAATTAGAGGTATGGGGTCTGTTTTTGGAAGCAGATCAGGAGGACAGCCCCTAATTTTAGTTGATGGGATACCATGTGCAAACAATGAAAATGCTTCAGTATTTGGTAATTTGTCTTTAAATTCAATTGAATCGATTGCATTTTTTAAAGATCCGTCAGTAACTGCTCTATACGGTTCAAGCGGAGCGTATGGCGTAATTGTGGTCACCACAAAAAATAAAAAACCTCAGGAGAGTAATATATTGGGAACAAGATATAACTATGCTTTTGAGTACATTAAAAAAAATGAAGCAAGATTACTAAATACAGCGGATAATTTTTATGCACCACAATACCAAACCACGATTGTAGAAGAAAAAACAGATTTTAGAACATGTATCTACTGGAATTCCATTGTTCAGACAGATAATAAAGGCGAGGCCAATTTTGAGTTTTATACTTCAGATGACAATACCTCGTTCAAAATTCTGGCAGAAGGAACCTCCTACAAAGGAGACCTGGGAAAAACAGAAACTGTTTTTTCTGTAAAAGAATTAATTCAGGCAGATGTTAAGATTCCGCTTTTTGCTTCGCAGGAAGATGTTATTCTAATCCCGCTCTGGCTAAAAAATAATACTGAAAACAGCCAGAAATTTGAATGTAAAGTTGATTTTCATAACAATCAAACCCATACAATCGAAAATTCATTTATCGAGCTGCAGCCAAATGAGTCAAGAATAATCACCATTAAAGTAATTGCAGATAAGGTTGGATTAAAACTTCCGTTCGAAATAAAATTACAAGGCGAAAATTTTAAAACCGTACTCAAAAAAACGATTGATATATACTCAAAAGGTTTTCCTGCGAATATTGATATTTCAGGAACCAGCTCCCAAACAAAAGAATTTGCAATTGCGGATGTGCTTCCCCACTCGATTGATGCCGGATTCCAAATATATTATAATCCATTTTCTTCTATTTTTGACGGATTAGAAAGCATGATGCATCAGCCCAACGGATGTTTTGAGCAGGTATCATCAACCAATTACCCTAATATCATGGCAATGCAGTTGTTGGCGTATAAAAAAACAACACCTGAATTTAAAGAACGCGCTTTGAAATATTTAGAAATTGGGTACCAAAAGCTAAAAAACTACGAATCAAAAGGCGGAGGTTTTGAATGGTATGGAGGAAACCCGGGTAATGAAGCTTTGACAGCTTATGGTTTATTGCAGTTTAATGAAATGAAGGAATTCATCAATATCGATCAAAAATTAATCCAGAGAACAATTGCCTGGATAAATTCCAGAAAAGATGATAAAGGAGGTTTTATGCAAAACCCTGCAAAATATGGTTTTTCCGGAATAAAAAATGTAGTCAACAATGCGTATATCGTTTATGTTTTATCAGAAATCGGGCAAAATGATCTGGAGAAGCAATATCAGACCGCCTTACAGGAAGCCTTAAAATCGAAAGATTTATATCGAATGAATTTGATGGCCCTGGCGTCCTTTAATTTGCAAAAAACAGATCAATACAAGAATTTATTAGTATTGATTAAAAACGAAATTAAAAAACAAGGATCTAAAGACTGGAGTGCAGAACAATCGGTTATTAATAGTTCCGGAAAATCTTTAAGTGCCGAGATTGCTTCGCTGTATGCCCTGGCTTTGTTGAAAGAAAAACAAATTACAGTAGAAGTCTCAAATGTTATGGGATATATACAGGCTTGTAAAACTTCGTACGGATTCGGATCAACACAAGCTACGGCTTTAGCTTTAAAAGCAATTACAGAGTTTAGCAAAATTAAAGTTACTCCTTTTGTAGAAAATGCGAAAATGACTTTAAATAATCAGCCAATTGATGTAACGCAAAAAGATAAAAATGGAAATATAATCTTAAATAAACTGGAAGTGAAAGCAGGAAACAACAATTTCGCTATCCAGATTCCAACAGAAAACTTTATTCCTTACTTATTTTATGTCCAATATTACACCTATGTACCCAATAATTCGACAGAATGTAAGTTGGTCTTGACGACAAAATCACTGACAAATAAATTAAAAATCAGTGAAACAGCGCGAGTAGAAGTTGAACTTCAGAACACCAGCGAAAAAGAGGTATCAAACCCAATTGCCAGAATTGGAATCCCGGGCGGATTAACTCCTGAACCCTGGCAGCTAAAAGAACTCGTAGAGAAAAACAGGGTTGATTATTACGAAATATTTAATAATGAACTTGTATTCTATTTCAGAAAATTAAACGGAAAAGAAAGCCGAAAAATCAATATAGATTTTAAAGCCATTGTTCCCGGAACTTATAAAGGGGGAGCTTCATCGGCTTATTTATATTATGAAAATGAATATAAAAACTGGAACAAAGGTTTAGAGATTGAAGTGCTCCCGTAATTTTTTTATCCTAACAGGTTTTTTAAAACCTGTTAGGTATTTTTGTTAAGAATCTGAGTAAAAGAAAGCATCAAAAATCTTTGCCTGTATAATAATTCACCATTAAACCGACAAATTTACTATAACCTTCCATGCCATCTTTCTGATTATTTGTCTTTAGGAAATTGTCATAAAAAATATGAAAGCCCTCATCTATAAAAGTGTCATATTGTTTCCAGAAATCCTGACTTTCCTGATAGTTTTTTAAGATTCCAATATGAGTTTGTTTTTTTAATTGCTGAAATATTTTTTCGTTTTTTGCCTGCCAGATTCCCAGGCAATAACGTAAAGCAAAACTATACCCTGAATATTGATAATATAAGTTATCGTTTTTTACAGCAGCTAAAACGCCAATAAAATTGCATTCGCTTTCACTGGCATAACCCATTTGATGTGCCATTTCATGACAAGTTGTAGCAGGAAAATTATACATAGGCATTAAATCATTTACCTGAGCTTCGTTTGTAAAGGGATTTAAATAACCTCCAAAACCCATGTAAGTTAATGGCAGGCTAAAAAGTGATTTTTTTACGCTGAGAATTTCATATTTAAAATAAGGATGTTGTTTGGCCAGATTTTCATATCCGTTCAGATTCATCAGAAAAGCTTGCTTTTGCATGTACGGAAAAACAACTTTAGCGCTATCGTTTTTAGTAATCTGAAATTGAATTTCGTTTGTTTTGGCAATAAGTTTTTTTGTAAAAGTCAATAATTCGGCGTCTGTATATTCTGTTTCAATTTTCATTTTTTCGAAAAGAGGTTCGCGGTAATAATTGAATGCCCAGAGAAGATGAAAGAAAAAATAAAATACAGATAAGTAACTTGCGGCCTTCAAAAGGTTGTCTTTCCATTGTGTTTTCCAGGTTCTTCTGGTTTTCCAAATCGATCGGATCAAAAGTAATATCAAGACAGAGTAAATACAGTCTCCAGCCGAAAATGGAATTTTGCCTAAAACGATTCTTGAAAAGTGAGAGATTTTCAAATACAATCCGTTGCTGTAAAATTGTTCTGTAAATTCCGGAAAGAAACGCAGAATTTTTAAAAGAATAATTTGAATTAATAGAAATAAGGGGAGGATATACTTTCTTCTCACGATTTTACTTTTGGGTTAAAAATAATAATAAAATGGTAGTTGATTTTCTTTTTTGTTAATTTGTTATTCAATAAAAGGAAAAAATGACACAAATTACTTTAAATATTCCGGATAACGAATTGTCTTTCTTTATGCAATTAATAGAAAAGTTTAATTATGAAACTGTAATTAATGAGTTTTCTGTTACAGAAGAAATGAAAAATTAGCTTGACGAAAGAAGGTCTACTTCGAAAGTTGATGATTTTCTTCCGTGGAAAGAAGCAAAAAAAACAATTACGTTTTAAATCTGAAAAATGATTTTTGAAGTTGTAATTGAGCCAAGAGCACTTCTGGATATACAAGATGTAATTGATTACTAGGAATCTAAGCAAAGTGGGTTGGGCGAGTATTTCTACCAAGTAATTAATGATCATATCGAAACGTTATCTTACAAATCCTTTCTTTCAAATTAGATATAAAGATTACCACGCTTTATCTACTAAAAAATTTCCCTTTATTATTTTTTATTTTATTGATGAAAAGTTGTGTATAATTTACATTTTATCTGTTTTTAATACTTTATTAAGTCCGTCAAAATACCCTAAATAAAATTTTGAATTATTTACGTAATTCAGTTTTACTGGCATATAATTGGTGCTAATTCGTGAAATTTGTGACAGAAAAAATTAAATACTTTTGCCTGCGAAAAGAGTTTAAACTTTGTAACTTTGGGACTCTTAATTGTTAAACTTCAAACAAAATATAATGAGTCAGGAAATAAGAAATCTGGAACCAAAAGCGCTATGGAATAAGTTTGCTGATCTGAACGCTGTTCCGCGTCCGTCAAAGAAAGAAGAACGTGTGATCGAGTTTATGAAAAACTTTGGAAACAGCTTAGGTTTAGAAACCTTTGAAGACGAAATTCGAAATGTAATTATCAGAAAACCGGCAACACCGGGAATGGAAAACCGTAAAGCAATTGTAATGCAGGGGCATCTTGATATGGTACACCAAAAAAATGCAGATACTGTTTTTGATTTCGATAAGCAAGGAATCGACATGTATGTTGATGGTGACTGGGTTCGTGCGCGTGGTACCACTTTAGGAGCTGACAATGGATTAGGAGTAGCAACAATTATGGCTATTTTAGAAAGTAAAGACATTCCGCATCCGGCAATCGAAGCTTTGTTTACCATTGACGAAGAAACCGGAATGACCGGAGCCTTAAACTTAAAAGGCGGAATTCTTCAGGGCCAGATTTTATTGAATCTGGATACGGAAGAAGATGATGAAATTGATATTGGGTGTGCTGGTGGAATTGATGTAACCGCTACAAGAACTTATAACGAAGAAGAAGTTCCCGAAGGGTCTGTTGGACATATTATTACCGTAAAAGGGCTTAATGGAGGTCATTCAGGAATGGATATCCATAAAGGTTTAGGAAATGCGAACAAAATCATGAACCGTTTGTTGTTTGATGCTTTTGAAAACTTTGGATTGCAGGTTGTTGAAATTAATGGCGGAAGTTTGAGAAATGCAATTCCGAGGGAAAGTGTTGCCAAAGTGATTATTTCAGAAATGTTTGATGAAGCCTATATTTTTGATATGCAGGAAATCATCAACGATATTAAAACAGAATATAAAACAACCGAACCAAACCTTACTATTGAAATCGTAAAATGCGATTTGCCTGAAAAAGTAATGGATTTAGGTGTTCAGGAAGGAATTATCAGAGCAATTTATGCAGCTCATAACGGAGTTTACAGAATGAGTGCCGACATGGAGGATTTGGTTGAAACTTCAAATAATATCGCCAGGGTTATTGTAAAAGACGGAGAAATCTCAATTGGATGTTTAACACGTTCATCAGTCGAAACTTCAAAATTTGATTTGGCAAATGCATTGCGTTCTGCTTTTGAGCTGGTAGGCTGCGAAGTGGAGCTTTCGGGTTCTTATCCGGGCTGGACACCAAATGTAAATTCTGAAATACTAGATACTTTGGTTGGGATCTATGAAAAACAAAATGGTGAAAAGCCAAAAGTCGTAGCTTGTCACGCTGGTTTAGAATGCGGAATTTTAGGAACTCATTATCCTGATATGGATATGATTTCGTTTGGACCAACGATTCACGGTGCACACTCTCCGGATGAAAGAGCGAGTATTTCCTCGGCACAAAAATATTGGAAATTTGTATTAGAGATTCTTTCAAATATTCCGGTTAAATAAAGTAATCAGTTTTCAGTCGCAGTTTTCAGTTCTAATAGAATTGGAAACTGCGACTGTGACTGAAAACTATAAACTAGTCTCTTTTAGGAGCATTTTTCTTCTCTCTTTTTTCTTCTTTCTTTTCTTTAGCCGTTTTTAACGGTTCTTTTTTTGCTGTTTTTTTAGCATCCTGACTCTTAGCCATAATATATTTATTTTGTTTGTTTTATTCTTTATTAGAGTAAATGTAGGTTTTTTTAAATCCTAAATGGCAAAAAAAATCCCCAATTTTTAAAATTGAGGATTTGAAGAGGTATTTTAAGTGTAAAACTAATTTCGTTTCAATACTTTATATTGTTCATAACATCCATTAATAGCATCCATAATTTGCAAATCATTTGCCGATTGTATAAAAGAATCGGAATAGTTGCAACGTTGTAAAATTTCAGGAATTTCATCTTTACTAATGCCTAAAAGTACGGATACTGTTTCTCGGTCATATTTAGATTCAAGTAGATTTCGAACGGTATCGTCCTTTCTCATTTCTTTTAGTTTCTTGAGTTCTTTTGCATTTTTTCCGAAAAAGCCATACAGTACATCGGCAGGATTAAAAATAGATCCTAATACTTTTCCAAAAGCATTTGGAGAATATTCACCTGCTTCATAACCTTGTGTAAGTCCGGAAATACTGTAACGGTAATTTTCTTTAGTAGGGATTAATTTTGAATCAACTTCAAGATATCCGGTTAAATTAAAAGGGGCTATAATTACTTCTTCAAGAGCAATTGCTTTTTCAGTAAGCTGAATTCGGGTAACTTTATTTTTGATCCAGTCATTTGTTACTCTGATTCTTAAAGACTGAAAGCCCAAAATCGAAAAGTGAATGGTATCATTAAGCTGAACATCTATCTCAAAATATCCTTTTTCATCAGACTTTGCACCGCGTACTTTGTTGGTGTTAATGACATTTACATTAGCAAGAGGTTGTTTGCTGTTATCATTAATAATGTAGCCCGATACTCTTTGTGGTACTGTAGATTCGGCATCTTGTGCAAAACCGATAGCGGTAGACAGTAAAGTAAAAAAGAAAACTGCGAAATATTTCATATCCTGATTTAAAGCTCTAAAAGTAGTAAATCGGGATTAAATATTTCGCAGTCTTCGAATATAATTATCAGAAAATTAACAAAGAGAATTAATCTCTTCTTGGTCTTCTTGGTCTTGGTGAATCACCAAAGCTTTCAGAACGTCTTGGAGCTCTGTCTGAACTTCCTTCGCTTCTTGGAGCAGAACTTCTAAAACCACCTTCTCTTTTTGGAGCAGATGAGTTTCTGTCGCTTCTGAAACCACCTTCTCTTGGAGCAGCGTTTCTGTCGCTTCTGAATCCACCGCCAGAACCTTCACGTCTTGGAGCAAAGCTTCCTTCACGTCTTGGACCTCCGGAAGAACGTCCGCCACCGCTACGTCCATTATGGTCACGTCTTCCGCCACCATCATTTTTAGAAATTTCAACATTAATACGACGTCCTTCTAACTGTACGTTGTTTAATACTTCCATTACTTTATCAGTGTGTTCAGGATCCGTGTTAAAGAAAGAGAAACCTTCTTTTACATCTACTTTGAAAACGTCATCACGACCTAAGTCTAATGTTTCTTTCAAATAATCTTTAAGAGACATCCAGTCGAAATTATCTCTTGAACCGATGTTTACAAAATAACGAACTGCTCCGTTATTATTGAATTCTCTTGGCTCAGCGTCACTTCTTTCACGTCTTTCTCCGGATTGAGTAGAAATATCTCTGTTCTTTTTGTAGTAAGCAATAAAACGGTTGAATTCTACAGATACCATTTTCTTAATCAATTCCTCTTTAGATAAACCTTCAAGAACATTGTTAATAGCCGGTAAGTAGTTGTCAATTTCGTGATCAACTTCAGTATCCTTAATTTTAGTTGCTAAGTGCAACAATTGAATCTCGCAAATTTCGATTCCTGATGGAATAGTTTTTTCTTCAAATTTTTGTTTGATGATTCTTTCGATAGAAGAAATTTTACGCAACTCACTTTTTGTAACAATTACAATAGAAGTTCCTAATTTTCCAGCTCTACCAGTACGTCCTGAACGGTGATTGTAAGTTTCAATTTCGTCAGGAAGTTGGTAATTTACTACGTGAGTAATATTATCAACGTCAATACCACGTGCAGCAACGTCAGTAGCAACAAGCATCTGAATTTGTCTTCCACGGAAGGATTTCATTACACCATCACGTTGTGCCTGAGATAAATCTCCGTGCAATGCAGCAGCGCTGTATCCATCTTCAATTAATTTTTCGGCTACGGCTTGTGTATCTCTTTTAGTACGACAGAAAACCACAGAAAAAATATCCGGATTAGCATCGGCTAAACGTTTCAAAGCTTCATAACGATCACGTGCATTTACTAAGTAAAATTCGTGAGAAACTGTTGCAGAACCTGAGTTCTTAGCTCCAACAGTAATTTCAACCGGGTCGCTCATAAATTGTTTTGCAATTCTGGCAACCTCTTGTGGCATAGTTGCAGAGAACAACCATGTACTTTTTTGATCTGGAGTATCGGATAAAATAGATACGATATCCTCATAAAATCCCATGTTCAGCATTTCGTCAGCCTCATCAAGAATACAGTAATCTATATTTTTAATGTTAACCAAACCTCTGTTGATCATGTCTTGCATTCTCCCCGGAGTAGCCACAATAATTTGTGCTCCTCTTTTAATGTCCCTAGCTTGCTCTGTAATACTAGCCCCGCCGTAAACTGCTACCACATTAATACCTTTCTCGTATTTTGCGTAGTTTTTAAGTTCGTTGGTAATCTGTAAACAAAGTTCTCGTGTTGGCGATAAAACTAATGCTTGTGTATTTTTGTTGTCAGCATCAATTTTTTGAATTAGCGGAAAACCGAAAGCTGCCGTTTTCCCTGTCCCTGTCTGAGCCAACGCAACCATATCCGTGTCTTTTTCCAATAATAGGGGAATCGCTTTTTCCTGTACTTCTGACGGATTCTCAAATCCTAGATCTAAAATCGCCTTCAGTAACGATTCATTCAATCCTAATTGTTCAAATTTATTCATATATGTATTTAAAATAGGGTGCAAAATTACTGTTAATTATTCAGATAAACTAATGCTAATTTAAGAATTATGCATTTCTTATGATTTGATTATCAAAAAGTTATACACATCGTAAAATCATTTTTAAAAGAATTTGATGAATTTGAATAAAAAAAACGTCGTGATTTGTAAATTTTGAGCTTTAAAATGTTGTATTTGAAACAATTATTTTGTGGAGTTCAGGAAATCAATCAGTTGCTCAGTTGCTTTTGCACGATGGCTGATTTTATTTTTAATGGCAGAGGATAATTCGGCAAATGTTTCGCTATAATTTTCAGGCTTAAAGACAGGGTCATATCCAAAACCATGATTTCCGGTTTTGTCCATGGTAATTTCTCCTTTTGCAATTCCGGTAAAAAGATGTTGTTCTCCTTTTAGGTTTAAGGCAATAACGGTCTTGAACTGTGCGCTGCGATCTTGTTTTCCTGACAAGGCATCTAAAAGTTTGTTCATATTATCATCGGCATTTCTTTGTTCTCCCGCATATCTGGCAGAATAAACACCCGGTTCCCCATTTAGTGCCTGAACTTCTAAACCTGTGTCATCTGCAAAACAATCGTAGCCAAATTTTTCGGTTACATAGTTTGCTTTCAAAATCGCATTTCCTTCAATGGTATCTGCTGTCTCAGGAATATCTTCGTGGCAGCCAATATCCTCAAGGCTTAATAATTGTATAGATCCGTTTAGGATACTTTGGATTTCTTTTATTTTATTGAGATTGTTAGAAGCGAAAACAAGTTGCATAATATATTAGATTTAGAATGTACATAATACTAAAACACAAATTTAGAATTCTTATATTTGATATGTGACCAAAAATAAAATAAATGCAATTATCAGTTCTCTATAAAAAAATAACTCCTTTTGTTAAGCCTTACAGAAAAATGGTAATTGCGACATTGTTACTCACCTTTTTAGGCTCGTTTGCCGCACAGGTAAATGCTTTAATTATAAAGTACACAGTCGATTCTATTAGCAGTTTAATGGTGGCGCATGAACCTTTATCAAAAGGGTTTCATTTATTAGGTATCATTAGTATTGTTTTGCTTTCGAAAGAGCTGGTATATGCTGTGGTGCAATTTGGACAGAAATTTTATGGAGAAAAGCTGCGTATTTTTATAACGCGTGATATTTCTCAGGCGATAGTCGAAAAAATTCTGAGTTACAGAATGGAGTTTTATACTTCAAATGAAAATGAAAGCGGAAAGTTACAAACGAGAATTGATTTGGGAATTAGCAGTTTAACCCGACTGGTTCAGAATTTTTTTATTGACATCCTGCCTTTGTTTGCTAATGCTTTTGTAGCCTTGATTTTGATGTTTTATGCCAATATTTACGTGGGATTAGTAAGTTTGTGCATTATCCCGGTTTACTTTTATGTAAGTCAGTTACAGGCTACTAAATTAAGTGGCTTTAGAAGAAGAATGCGTAATTACCGTGAAACAAAAAATAACGGAATTATTAGTTTGATTGAATCTATAACAGTAATTAAATCTTTTGTCAGAGAACCAATGGAGGCAGAACGCCATCAGGATATTCAATATGAAATGACCGAAAATCAATTGGCGACCAGAAAAACCAGTTTTATTTTTGAAAGTATAAAAGGTTTTATTGAACAAATAGGTGTGGTTATTATCATTATTCTTACGGCTTATTTTGTTTTGAATAATACGATGACTATTGGTGCGATCATGTTTCATATCATGTTGTTTAATAATGTTTCGTCGCCTATCAGACAGTTACATCGTATTTATGATGAAGTAAATGATGCTTTGATCTATTCTGAGGGGTTTTTCGATATTTTGGAATCTGATCATGAAAAAGAGACCAGTGGAGATTATATCCCTGAAAAAATAACTGGACTTATTGAAGTTAAACATGTCGATTTTGTTTATCCAAACGGAACAAAGGCGCTTCATGATATTAATTTTACCATAAAACCAAACGAAACAAGTGCATTAGTTGGTTTAAGCGGAGCCGGAAAAAGTACTATTATTAATCTGCTGGATAAATTTTATCTGCCATCATCAGGGCAAATTCTTTTAGACGGAGTCGATTTGAATGCTTATAATACGGACTTCCTGCGCAAAAATATTGGATTAGTTTTGCAGAAAAACCATATTTTTAAAGGGACAATCGCTGAAAATATTCTTTATGGAAAACCGGAAGCTTCACAAACCGAAATTGTAGAAGCTGCTAAGCAGGCTTATATTCATGATCAAATAATGCAATTGCCTAAAAATTATGATTCTGATGCGCATTTGCTCTCGGGAGGACAACAGCAACGAATTGCAATTGCCCGGTTATTTTTGAAAAACCCACCCATTATTTTTTTAGATGAACCGACTGCCAGCCTGGATGCAATCGCTACTGAACAAATAAAAAAATCACTGGATGCTATAAAGAAAGACAGGACCGTCATTATTATCTCGCATAGTATTTCTCAGATTATTGATGCATCAAACATAATTGTATTGGAGCAGGGAAGATGTGTTGAAAAAGGAACTCATGATGAATTGTATGATAATAAATCAGTTTATTATCAGATATTCACCGCCATGGCGAACAGTTTAAATATCGATAAAATTACGCAGACCCTCGACTGACGCAGTAAATGAAAATAATTTTTTCAATGCTAAAAGCAACAGTAACTCCAATAGTATACGCTAAAATGTCAGACCATAAAAAGCCTTGCCCTAAAACATATCTTCCAAAAAGCGTTTGTCTTAACTCAATAATCCATTCCGCCTGATAAAGCTGCAAAAATTCAATACCATAACAGGTAATTAAAGATAATATTGAAATTTGCCAGGATTTTTTGCTGATTAATACCATCCTGAATAAAATATATAGCATCACTGCATAAAGAAAATCACCTGTACACAATGGAATTTGTGAAATTTTTCTGGAGAGAATTCCGAGAAGAATAACGCAGACGAATGTGATGGAATAATAGATTCTGGATTTATTCACGTTTGATTTTATGGGTAATCTTCAGTACTTTTTTAGGTAAACAAAAATACAAAGATTCGGATAGGTTGTTCTTATTTTATAAATTTATCGGTTCTATAAACTATCGATCAAAAACAACCACATGAATGCAAGATTTTTTACACTGATTTTGGCTTTATCACTTTTAGGAAGTAAAAGTTATTCTCAAAAAGACAACCCGTTTAATATCAAAAAGCAATTGAATTATTGTGCAGAACAGGCTTCAAAAACATTACAGGTAATTCCAAATGACGGAACTTTACCAAGAACGGTTCCGGCAGGAAGTAAAGATTGGAAATTTGTAAACTACAAAGATTGGACAAGCGGATTCTGGCCGGGAGAATTATGGTATTTGTATGAAGCAACGGGCGATAAAAAATGGGAAACAGCAGCAGATAGATTCAGTCGTTTCTTAACGCCTTTGTCTGTAAGCAAGGCTGCTGATCATGACTTGGGTTTTCAGATTTTTAATAGTTTTGGAAACGGGTACCGTTTAACAAAGAATCCCGCGTATAAAGAAATCATTTTAAAAACGGCCGATACTCTGGCTACTCTTTTTAATCCAAAAGTGGGAACAATTTTGTCCTGGCCACACAATAAATACGGTGGACATAATACGATTATTGATAACATGATGAATTTAGAATTGCTTTTTTGGGCGTCTAAAAACGGAGGGAACAAAAAGTGGTATGACATTGCGGTTAAACATGCCCAGACTACAATGCATAATCATTTCAGACCAGATAACTCTTCGTACCATGTAGTGATTTATGATTATGAAACAGGCAAAAAAATAAAAGGGATAACGGCACAAGGATACAGTGACGATAGTATGTGGGCAAGGGGACAAGCCTGGGCAATTTACGGTTTTACGATGGTTTATCGCGAAACAAAAGATCCTGAATTTTTGAATTTTGCCCACAAACTGGCACGTGTTTATTTAGACCGGCTGACTACCGAAGATTTAATTCCGTATTGGGATTTTAATGCGCCGGGAATTCCAAACGAGCCCAGAGATGCTTCTGCAGCGGCAATTGTATCTTCGGCACTTTTAGAGTTAAGTTCTTATACAAAAGATGTAAATTTGAAAAAGGAATATTTGCAAAAGTCTAAAAAGATGATCGTTTCACTTTCAGAACAGTATCAGAGCCGTGATGTGAATTCTGCTTTTTTGCTGCATTCGACCGGACATAAACCAGCAGGAAGCGAAATAGATTGTTCTATAAATTATGCCGATTATTACTATTTAGAAGCACTTTTAAGACTTCAGAAACTAAAATAAATAAATGATGATTAAAAAAATAAGCCAAATTTCGTTTGCAGTTATTATGGTATTGATGTTGGCAAGCTGTAAAAACGCTAAACAGAAACTTCAGGAATATGTTGTTTCTTATAATGCTACCGCCAAAAGTTTTAAAAGCGACAATGTAACGCTTACAACAGCGAGAGGGTATATTAATGATGATAAAATCGAATTACGATTTGAAACTAATTTATCTCAAAATGAACCTAATAAAACGGCAGCCAATACAATATTCTCTAAAATGTTAAAGGATATGATTGATAAAAATCAGATCCCTAAAGAATTAGTAGAAGAAGGGGTGCAGTTTGATGCTTACTTTTTAGCCGATGATAATACTGTTCTGGTAAAACAGGTCATAGACAAAGAATCTATATCTGAATTATTGAAACAATAAGTTTGAAAAATAAGATCATGTATGTGGGCAGAAAGCCTCTTTAATTATTTTTAAAGAGGCTTTTTCAGGTTATATAAACCCGTTTGTCTTTTTGAAGAAGGGGTTTTGTTTTTGTTCTTTTTTGCATTTCATTTTTGCATAACCAAGTTGTAGTCAAATAATTACATTTTGCGTTTTTGTTAATTTAAATTGTTTTTGTCTTTTAAGTTTGTTATGTTTGAGTTAAAAATTAACTAAAAACAAAAAAAATTATGAAAAAAATTACCCAAATCGCATTTGCTTTTGCCGTTTTAATGTTGTTGGTAAGTTGTAAAAATACCAAGCAAAAAATTCAGGAACATGTAAGTACTTATAACAATTCGTCTTCGATAAAGGGACACGGAATTACAAGTACATCGGCTAAAGCATTTTTAAATGATAATAAAATTGAAATAAGGATCGAAACTAATTTAGAAGAAAACGATTCAAACAAATTAGCTTATAAAGAATCATTTCCTGATTTGCTGAAAGAAATGATTAAAAATGACCAGATTTCTACAGCATTAATTGAAGAAGGAGTAACATTTGATGTGTACTTTTTAGCCTATAATAATGCTATTTTGGCTCAGCAATTAGTGAATAAAGAAGAATTAGCTGTTTTAGAAAAGGCAGATGGTGCTGTAGCGCAAAAAGAAACGGCTAAACTTTAAGCAAAAGAAAAAAACGGAATATAAATTAAAAGAAAAAGCCTCTTTTACGATATGTAAAGAGGCTTTGTTGTTTTTTAATGTTTGTTGACATTGGTTAAGATGTCGGGGAAATAATTATCCGATAAATTAGCAAATTCATCACCACGCATGAAAATATTAATATCTACATCGCTAAAACTTTTCTTGCCTGCAGCAGCTAAAAGTTCATTGGCAGAATGTAAAGTGTTTTTATGAAAATGGTAAACACGATCCGATTTATCAGTAACCACTAAACCTTTCATCAGCATTTTGTTTTGAGTGGCTACTCCGGTTGGACATTCGTTGTTATGGCAGCGTAATGCCTGAATACAGCCTAAAGAAAACATAAAACCTCTTGCGCTGTTACACATATCTGCACCCAGGGCTACAGCGTGCAGGATAGAATAACCGGAAATAATTTTTCCGCTTCCAATAATGCGCATTTTATCACGAATGTTCAGGCTAATTAATGTTTTATTGACAAAAATTAAGGCAGGTTCAAAAGGCATTCCAACACCATCAGCAAATTCTAAAGGAGCTGCGCCGGTTCCGCCTTCAGCACCATCAACGGTTATGAAATCTGGATAAGTATCTTCTGCAATCATTTCGTGGCAAATGGCTTCAAATTCTGCTGTGTTGCCAATGCAAAGTTTAAATCCAATTGGTTTTCCATTCGATAATTGACGCAATTGTGCAATAAAACGAATTAGTCCTTTACTGTCTGAAAAAGCATGATGGCCGGGAGGAGAAAGAATCATAGTATGCGGTTCAACACCTCTGATCTTTGCAATTTGTTCGGTATTTTTAGCTGCGGGAAGTACACCGCCATGACCCGGTTTTGCACCTTGAGAAAGCTTAATTTCAATCATTTTAACGTTTGGAAGATTGGCCTTTTCTGAGAATTTTTCAGGGCTGAAATTGCCTTCCGCATCACGGCATCCAAAATAACCTGTACCAATTTGCCAGGTAATATCGCCGCCGGCAGCGAGATGAAATTCAGTTAGACCGCCTTCTCCTGTATTTTGATAGAAGTTTCCTTTTTTAGCACCAATATTAATGGCGCGAACGGCATTTTCGCTTAATGAACCAAAACTCATGGCTGAAACATTAAATAAAGAAGCTAAGTAGGGTTGTTTGCAATCTTTTCCGCCCACTAGTACACGAGGTAATTCTTCGTTAACTTTTGCCGGGAAAATAGAATGCTTTATCCCTTCGTAGCTATCGTGATTTAAGTTTTGTTGGGTTCCGAAAGGTGTACTCGAATCGATATTTTTTGCTCTTTGGTACACCATGGAGCGCTGGTTTCTTGAAAAGGGTCTCCCGTCTGTAGACCTTTCGATAAAATATTGCTGAATTTCAGGTGCAATCATTTCAAATAAATACCTGAAATAACCCAGAACAGGAAAGTTTCTAAGGATAGCATGCTTTTTTTGAAGAGTATTATAAATACCAACAACTAGTAAAATTGGAATAATAATAACAAGTAAAAAACCGCGCTTAGTGTAAAAATAAATTGTAACAACAATTAGCAACATTAAGAATCCGTAAATAAAGAATTTTTTTCTCATGTTTTTAATCTTAAATAAATAATAATAATTAGTTGAATCGTAGTCTGACGTATACGTGTTTGATTCCTTTTTTGTCTGATTCTCTTTCGTCAATTTCAAGAATATCTGTCAATGATTTTAGCATTGGTGTAAGCTTGGAAAACCCATAATTTCGGGGATCAAATTCAGGTTTTTTCTTCACAATAAGATTTCCGACATCACCAAGAAATGCCCAGCCATCGTCGTCTTCAATGTCTTCAATGGTAGCTTCGATAAGTTCTATCGTTGGTGCGTCAATTTTGTGTAGTGCTTTCTCGGCAGGTTTTTCAACGGGTTTCTTAGTGTCTGCAGTATTGACTGTTTTGGGTTTTTTCTTCTGGATGGCTCCGTCTAAAACTTCAATATAAATAAACCTGTCACAGGCAACGATAAACGAATTTGGTGTTTTCTTTTCTCCAATACCAATCACTTTCATTCCTGATTCGCGCAATCGAATTGCCAGACGCGTAAAATCACTATCGCTTGAAACGATGCAAAAACCGTCTAATTTTCCGGAATATAGCAAATCCATAGCATCGATAATCAAAGCAGAATCGGATGAATTTTTTCCAACTGTGTAGCTGTATTGTTGTATAGGGGTAATGGCATGTTCAAGTAAAACAGCTTTCCATCCGTTCGAATTTGGTTTAGTCCAGTCAGCATAGATTCGCTTGGTTGTGGGAGTTCCAAATTTGGTTATTTCCTCCATCATACCTTTTACATTACTATAGGGTACATTGTCGGCATCAATAAGGACAGCTAATTTTAAATCTTTTGAGGTGCTTAAGGCCATTATTTAGGTGTTAAAAAATTAGTACTTTCAAAGGTAAAACTAAAATTGGTTTTATTAAGAACTTGATGCCAATAAGTAATGGCTCCTCTATAAATTATTTTGGTTATAAATAACAGTTTCAATAAAAAAAGATACAATTAATTTTATATTATATTGCAACAAACCTGAAAATTAGGTTTGGCTTTTGGTCGTTGAATATTGATTTTGATATTTTATCCTGATAAATGGTCTTTCGCACAGAGAGAAATTTCTTGTGAAGATTGATATTCAGAATATTTTTCAATAAAAATAAATGGCTCACCCAATTTTAGAATAATAATCATTATTTTTGCACCCTGTATAAAATAAAATTATTACTACACTATATATTATGGTAAAAGATTTATTCGAAAGAATTCAGAACAATAAAGGACCATTAGGAAAATGGGCTTCGCAAGCTGAGGGATATTTTGTATTCCCAAAATTAGAAGGTGAACTTGGTCCAAGAATGAAATTTGGTGGAAAAGATATTTTAAACTGGAGTTTGAATGACTATTTAGGTCTTGCAAATCATCCGGAAGTTCGTCAGGCTGATATTGACGCAGCAACTCAATTTGGAGCAGCATACCCTATGGGAGCACGTATGATGTCAGGTCATACTAAATACCACGAACAATTAGAAAACGAATTGGCTGATTTTGTAATGAAACCAGCAGCTTATTTGTTAAACTTTGGTTATCAGGGAATGGTGTCTATTATTGATGCTTTAGTTACTAAAAATGACATTATTGTATACGATGTAGATTCACACGCTTGTATTATCGATGGTGTTCGTTTGCACATGGGTAAACGTTTTACCTATAAGCACAATGATCTTGAAAGTATGGAAAAAAACCTGCAGCGTGCTACTAAAATGGCTACTGAAACAGGTGGAGGGATTTTATTTATTACCGAAGGTGTTTTTGGAATGAGAGGACAACAAGGTAAATTGAAAGAAATTGTAGCTTTAAAAGAAAAATACAATTTCCGTTTACTAGTTGATGATGCACACGGTTTTGGAACCCTGGGTAAAACAGGAGCCGGAGCAGGTGAGGAGCAGGGAGTTCAGGACGGAATTGATGTTTATTTCTCGACTTTTGCAAAATCAATGGCAAATATTGGGGCATTTGTAGCTGCAGATCAGGATATTATTGATTATTTAAAATATAACTTACGTTCGCAAATGTTTGCAAAAGCATTGCCAATGATCCAGACCATTGGTTCTTTGAAACGCTTAGAATTATTGCGTAATCACCCGGAATTGAAAGATAAACTTTGGGAAAACGTAAATGCTTTACAAAACGGTCTGCGTTCAAGAAATTTTAATATTGGAGATACAAATACTTGTGTTACACCAGTTTATTTAGAAGGAAGTGTACCGGAAGCAATGGTAATGGTAAACGATTTAAGAGAAAACTACGGTATTTTTCTTTCGATTGTAATTTATCCTGTAATTCCAAAAGGAATTATTTTGTTAAGAATGATCCCGACAACTTCACACACATTAGCTGATATCGATGAAACGTTAACCGCTTTTGAAGCAATTCGTGAAAAATTAGAAAACGGAACATATAAAGAAATTGCAAGCAGAACTACGGTTGATTTAGATGCTTAATTTTTCGTAAAAATAGATTCCTGTTAACATGGGAATTATGTAAAAAAAATCCATTCGTTGTACGAGTGGATTTTTTTTATAATGTTAATTTTATAGTTCAAAACCAGTAAAAAAAAAAGAATTATGAAAAAAGTATTAGCAATATCAACCCTTATTTTAACAGTTTTTATTTCCTGTAAAAAAGAAACCACTACAGAGCCGGTACAAATTACCCCGACCCCGCCAAAAGAAGCTGAAATTGTTGAACCGGCAGGAGATCAATGTTATGCCTGGAAAGCAAACGGCAGTATTATTGAGATGAGTTTTAATGTGAATTCGCATCAGGAAGTAAATGGTAAATTAAGCTATAATATATCCGGAAAAGATAAAAACGAAGGAACTTTAATTGGAAATATGAAAGGAGATACTCTGATTGCTGATTATACTTTCATGTCCGAAGGAGTTTCATCAGTAAGAGAAGTTGCTTTTTTACAGAGAGAAGGAACTTTTATTGAAGGATATGGCGATGTAGTAACAGCAAATGATAAAGTAACATTTAAAGATAAAACAAAATTGAAATTTGATCAAAAAAATACATTGATAAAAGTAGACTGTAAAGTAGAATAAGGTAAAGAGAATGCCTATAATGTAAAAATCCATTCGTTTGGGACGAATGGATTTTTTTTATGTATGTATGCGAAGTAAAAACACTTTTTAACTGAAAATTTTTAAAGGTATTTCAGGTATGTTTTTCTTTGGCAGTGAATTTTGGGGTCAAAATTTTTCCATAATAAGTGAATAGCTGTATTTTCAGCCAGTTCAGGAGTTCTGATACAAGTCTGAATTCCTTTTTCAGAGAAAGTTTTAAAATATTCATCAAAAATAATAGCCGTAACACCTTTGTTTTGATAATCAGGATGAACCCCAATCAGGTAAAAAACAACATCTTTGCTTTTTTTTCTGGCTCTTAAAAGATGGATAAATCCAAACGGAAATAATTTGCCTTTTGCTTTCTGTAATGCTTCAGAAAAACTAGGCATTACAATGCTAAAAGCGACTAAATTATCCTCTTTGTCAACTACAAATTTGATGTATTCAGGATTAATAAAACTGATGTACTTTTTCTTAAAATACTCCTTCTGAACATCAGAAATAGCAACAAATGAAGCTAACTTGGCATAGGAGTCATTAAACAAATCAAACATTTTGTCCACATGTGGCATAATGTCTTTTGTTTTGGTAAAAGTCAACGCCCTCAAACCATATCTTTTCTTTATTAATTCCTGGGCTTTTAAAAAAAACTCAGGTTTAACATTAGAAAAAGGAAAAATACTTTCGATATACTCTTTCTCTACCTGAAAGCCCAATTGCTCAAAATGAGTAACGTAATACGGATTATTATACCAGGTAATCATCGTTCCCATTTGATCGTAACCCTCTGTCAGAACACCAACTTTATCCAGGTTTGAAAACCCCATTGGGCCTTCAACATGTTCCAGATTGTGTTGTTTGCCCAATTCATATACTTTTTCTAATAATGCTTTGGTGACTTCGATATCATCGATAACATCAAACCATCCAAAACGCACTTTTCTTTTGTGCTGATTGTTTACTTCTGCCCAATTGATAATTGCCGTAATTCTGCCTGCAATTTCATTGTCTTTGTAAGCGATATAAAAATAGGCTTCGGCGTTTTCGAAAGCTGGATTTTTTGTTTTATCAAATGACTCTAATTCATCAGCAATGATAGGCGGAACCCAATATGGATTGTCTTTGTATAATGAAAATGGAAATTTGATATAATCAGTTAGTTCCTTCTTGGTTCTGGCTTCTTTAATTGTAATCATTAAAATTCTGTATGTAAATATCTCCTGAGCAGAGAAGTTTATTATTAATTGCTATTCGTATTTAGCTTTACGTTTTCTTTCTTTTGCCTGATAATCGATTTCTCTTTGTTCCATCTCATTATCTTTATTCTTTTTTGCTTTGTCTTTGCTCTTAAATTCCATTTGTTTTTCCTTGTAACTTCCGTCATAACGCCATGAAACGCCCACACCGCCATATAAAACAGAAGGAGTGTTTTTAAAATTAGTACTCACAGATGCATCTACCTGAAGATTTGAATTGATTAAATAAGCTGCTCCGCCACGAACAATAGCATCGCTGTAAAAATCACTTTTGTATCCCTGGTTTTCAATAAACCCGGACCACTTATCGTTAAATCCGTGTGTTAAAGTTAAGACATAGCCATAACTTGGATAATCTGTTGCGATATAATCTGCAATAATATTGGTAACGAAAACCCATTTTCCGCCTCCGAATAAATTTTGTGTAATCAGGGCAACTTTTGGAGAAATGGCAGATTGTGGAGAAAAGTAATATGGATTATCTGCCCCGACAAAATTGGCTCCGGCAAATAAAGAAACAGCAGGAATTAATTCGTGCCAGTTAAAGCTATGATTCGCTTTATAGCTGTAGATGTTTGCTTCTTTTTTATAATTTTTATAAGGGTCATAAATTAAATATTTTGCCCCTAAAACAGTTTGTCTGAAGTTATTCTTTTTATAACTGGTGTAGGGAGTGTCAAAATTTTCCATTTGATATTGTAAATCCAGAATAAATTCCAGTTTTTCTAAAAACGCACCATAACGTAAGGTTAGATCTGTACCAAAACCACTTGCGTCATAATTTAATAAGTCATGTTTTTCTTTGATGCCATAAACGCCAAGTTCTGCCTGAATTACAGATTTTCCAACTGCATACGCCGACATGGTTTCGCCTGGACGGTTAGAATTGATAACATCAGTATACTGAGCGAAGAAAAATTGAGGAATGAAACAAAATGCTGTAAGGAATAAGTTTTTATTTTTTAACATAAACGTGTTTTTGGATTAAAAAGTAATAACGCATTTCAAATGTACTATATTTTATTATTTATTTAAGATTGATATTTTAATTTTAAACAATGGATTTATTAATTTTGGAAAAAAATTATATGATCATGCAAGAAGCATCTTTTACAAATTTGTTTAAAACGATAATGTGGATTATTGCGTTTTATTATATTTTTAAATTTTTAGCCCGAATTTTTTTGCCGGTACTGGTAAAAAAAGCGGTTGAGAAAGCAGGGGAGAATTTTCAGAGACAACAACAATACAGTCAGGACAATACATGGCAACAAACACGTACTAATAATGATGAAATAATTATTAATACAGCCAATGCAAAAAATCCTCGTGAAACCAAAAAGGTTGGCGATTATGTTGATTACGAAGAAATAGATTAAGTTTGTGACCCAGAATTATAGGATCCATCATTTAACCCAAACCAGCCTAAATTGAAAATAGTAAATAAGTTCTATCCGCATGCCCTTGTAATATTGGGCTTTATTCTCGTTTCATTAATTTATTTTTACCCGGTTTTACAAGGAAAACAAATTTTCCAATCAGATATTGCTCAATATACCGGAATGGCAAAAGAGCAAAATGATTTTAGAGCTACAGAACATTCTGAGCCGTATTGGACAAATTCAGCATTTGGTGGTATGCCAACCTATCAGTTAGGAGCAAATTATCCAAACGATTATGTGGGTAAAATAGATGATGCTTTACGTTTTTTACCGCGTCCGGCTGATTATCTATTTCTATATTTCCTGGGTTTTTACGGATTGTTACTCGTATTAAAAACAGATCCTTTAAAAGCTTTTATTGGCGCAATTGCCTTTGGTTTTTCTACCTATTTAATTATTATACTTGGAGTTGGTCATAATGCAAAAGCACATGCTATTGCCTATATGCCGCTCGTTATTGCAGGCTTTATACTGGTTTTTCAGAAAAAATATATTTGGGGAGGTTTGCTCACTATGTTCGCGGTTGCGTTAGAAATTAACGCCAATCACTTTCAAATGACTTATTATTTATTGATTTTCTTGCTCGTTTTGTCTGGTTATTTTGCTTTTAACTTTATAAAAGAGAAAGAATACAAGTCACTTTTAACTGCTATTGGAGTTTTGGCCTTAGCCGGGATTTTTGCTATTGGAGCCAATGCAACGAACTTAATGGCAACAAGCGAGTATGCTAAATTTAGTACCCGTAGTAACAGCGAATTAACGTTTAATCCTGACGGGTCCAAAAAGACAAACGAGAACGCTTTAAGCCGCGAATACATTACCGAATACAGCTATGGAATCGCAGAAAGCTTTAACTTAATTGCTCCAAGACTTTTTGGAGGTTCGAACCATGAAAATTTAGGTAAAGACAGCAGGATGTATGCCCTGGCTATCGAAAAGGGTGCTACAGAATCCCAGGCTCAGGACTTTGCTTCGGCAATGCCAACCTATTGGGGAGATCAGCCTATTGTTGCAGCTCCGGCCTATATTGGAGTTGTTGTTTTCTTTTTGGCGGTTTTAGCATTATTTATTGATGATCGAAAAATAAAATACGTATTTCTTGCAGGAGCATTAATCTCGCTGGTACTTTCTTGGGGAAAAAACTTCTCGTTACTCACAGACTTTTTTATCGATTATGTTCCTATGTATGATAAGTTTAGAGCGGTATCATCGATTCAGGTAATTCTTGAATTGTGTTTCCCTGTTTTGGCTGTCATGGGATTACAATCATTCTTTAAAGCTAAAGAAGATGCTAAACTGCAACAGAAAGCACTAGTACAAACAGGTGTATTTGGTCTGGGAACGATATTGATTTTTGTGTTTGCCAAAAGTATGTTTCATTTTACAGGAGTAAATGATGAATATTATTTACAATCTCAGGGACCGGAATTTGTTGATGCTTTAAAAGAAGACAGAATAAGTTTGTATTATGCAGATTTATTGCGTTCAGGTTTTTTTATCGTATTGACTTTTGGAATTTTATGGTTATTTATCAAAAATAAACTGGCACAGAATACCACTTTAATCATCGTGGGTCTCTTAATGATTTTCGATTTGTTTTTTGTGGACAAAAAATATGTTTCGGCAAAAGATTTCGTAAGTCCTGTTCAAATTGCTGCTCCGTTTCAGGAAACACCTTCTGATGCTAAGATTTTGGAAGATACAACACATTACAGGGTTTTTGAGGTAAATGGTAATATGTCCAGTGCCCGTGCTTCTTATTTTCACCATTCTTTGGGAGGATACCATGCGGCTAAACCAAGAAGAATTCAACAATTATTTGACTACCAGATTGCAAAAAACAATATGGAAGTCCTGGATATGTTAAATGTAAAATATATCATTCAAACCGATAAGGAAGGAAAAGAATTCCCAGCTATAAATCCAAATGCAAACGGAAATGCATGGTTTGTTAGTGCAGTAAAGCTGGTAAATAAACCGGATGATGTAATGAAAGCATTAGATCATATTGATACGAAGAGGGTAGCTGTTTTTAACGTTCATGAGCATGAAGCTAAATTCACAAATGCCCGTATGAAGAAACAATGGGATACTACCGGAACAATTCAAGTAGTACAATACAAACCGAATTATATCAAATATAAATCGGATAATGAAAAAGATGCTCTGGCTGTCTTTTCTGAGATATATTACCCAAAAGGCTGGAATGCCTATATTGATGGTAAATTAACAGATCATTTCCCTGTTGATTATGTTTTAAGAGCAATGGAAATTCCGGGAGGACAACATACAATAGAGTTTAAATTTGAACCTCAGGTTGTAAAAACCGGAAGTTTGATTACTCTGGCCAGTTCAATAGGTATGTTATTGCTTTTGATTGGAGGAGTTTATTTCGAAAGGTTCTTTCGTAAAGATTCACAAAGTCCTTACAAAGAGACTCAAAAAAATAATTAACAATCTTTGCGAAACTTCGTGAATTTTTGTGAGTCTCTGTGAAACTGAATACAACCTAATGGAACAAAAAAAACTCTTAATCATTACCTATTATTTTCCACCAGCTGGAGGGCCTGGTGTACAACGCTGGCTGAAATTTGTAAAATATTTACCTGAATTTGGTATTCAGCCTATTGTGTATGTTCCTGAAAATCCAACTTACCCTATAATTGATGAAGGTTTGGTCAGTCAAATCCCTGAAAATGCAATTGTACTAAAGAATAAAATTTGGGAGCCTTATCAATTGGCTTCCATTTTTTCAAAAAATAAGACAAAGAAAATCAGTTCCGGAATTTTTCCTCATAAGAAAAAACAAACTTTTTTAGATAAAACGTTTCTGTGGGTCCGTGGAAATTTATTTATTCCTGATGCCCGTGTTTTTTGGGTAAAACCATCAGTGGCTTATCTTGAACAGTATATCCAGGAAAACAATATCGATACCATTGTAACTTCAGGACCGCCACACAGTTTGCATTTAATAGGTTTAGAATTAAAAGAAAAACTACATGTAAAGTGGTTTGCTGATTTTCGTGATCCCTGGACAACCATTGGGTATCATAAAGCTTTACGTTTATCCGGTTATGCGGCTAAGAAGCATAAAAATCTGGAACATAAAGTATTAAATTCAGCGGATACAATTATTGTAACCAGTAAAACTACAAAAACGGAATTTGAAGCGATAACCAATAAACCAATATCGGTAATTACAAATGGTTATGATATTGAGAATGTGGGGAAACAAACATTAGATACCAAATTTACCCTGGCTCACATTGGATCATTTCTGTCCGATAGAAATCCGAAGTTTTTATGGGAATCTCTGATAGAATTACTTCAGGAAATCCCCGATTTAAAATCCCATTTGGAAATTAAATTAATTGGAGCAGTAAGCCAGGAAGTGCTGGATTCTATTGCCGAATTTAATCTGAATGACTATTTAAATCTTCTGGGGTATGTTTCGCATCATGAAGCGATTGCACATCAAAAAAAATCTCAGGTTTTACTTCTAATAGAGATTAATTCTGAAGATACTAAAAGTATTATTCCCGGTAAATTGTTCGAATATATGGTATCAAACCGACCAATAATTGCCATTGGACCTGATGGTTCTGATTTTGCTGATATTATAAAAGAAACGAATACAGGTGTATTTTTTGATTATTCTGATAAAGCGAAGTTAAAAAGTGTAATTTTGGACTTTTATAATCAATTTTTGGAAGGGAAATTACAAGCTAATGGCGTTGGATTACAACAATATTCAAGAAAAAATCTTACCAAACAATTGGCAGAATTGATTAGCGAATCATAAGATTGCAATCATCTAAATCATCTAAAATCCAAATAATGGGTATTGTTTTAAACCAGTCTTTCAAAAATACAATTATTACATACATAGGTTTCGCTATTGGAGCCATTAATACACTTTACTTATACCCAATTTATTTAGGTGCAACTTATTATGCATTAACAAACTACATTCTATCTGCGGCTAATGTAATTATGCCTTTGTTTGCAATTGGAATGCAAAATACTTTGGTCAAATTTTATTCGCAATACAAAACAGAGGAGGAGCGGGAGCAATTTTTGTCGTTTACCGCATTGTTTCCTATTTTAATGTGTATTCCTTTAGGCATTATCGGTATTTTTTTCTTTGATGATATAACTGCATTTGTAACCAAGAAAAACCCTGTTGTAAAAGAATTTATGCTCCTGATTCCGTTTATTGGTATTTGTATGGCGTATTTTGAGATTTTTTATGCCTGGGCAAGGGTTCATATGCATTCTGTTTTTGGAAATTTTATCAAGGAAGTTGGTTTACGATTGGTTTCTACAATAGCTTTGATCGGTTTGTATTTTCATTGGATGACTCTAATTCAATTTGTATATGTAACCGCCGCCATCTATTTTATAGCCTTTTTAGTAACGATGTTTTATGCTTTTTACATCAAAAAGCCTAATTTTCAGATCACTATTCCTGAGAACGTAAAAGGTGTGATGGAGTATACTTTTTTCATTATTCTTTCAGGAAGTGTTGCCAATTTACTTTTGGATGGTGATAAACTGATACTGAATCAATATATGGAAATTGAAAATATTGCTTACTATTCTGTGGCAACTTATATTGCTTTGGTAATTTCAGTACCTAGCCGGGCTATGCATCAGATTGTATATCCAATTACGGCTAAGTTAATGCATGAGAACAAACACGATGAACTTAATGTTTTATACAAAAAAACATCTATTAATCTTCAGATAGTGGGTGGGTTTGTAATGCTGTGTATTTTTGTTAATATTAATCAGCTCTATGAAATAGTTCCTAAAGATTACAGGGGAGGTATTCCGGTTGTATTTATGATTGGGTTGTCAAAATATTTCGATTTAATTCTGGGAAACAATAATGCGATCATTTTTAATACTAAATATTACCGCACAGTATTATTTTTAGGATTGGGCTTAGTTGTTTTGACATTTGTTTTAAATATAATTTTTATACCCCATTTTGGTATTATGGGTTCAGCATTTGCTACTTTATTATCTATTACTTTTTATAGTTTAGCCAAACTGCTTTTTGTCGTAAAAAAACTTGATTTGTATCCGTTTACAAAACAAAATTTATATTCTTTGGGGGTTACGACAGCGCTGTTTTTAGTATTCTATTTTTGGGAATTCCCTGTTTATCCATTAATTGGTATTGCTTTAAAATCAATAATTGTAACGGTTGTATACGTGTACTTAAATTACAAGTTTACTATTTCTCCTGATATTAATAAAGTAATTGATACTATTTTGATAAAGTTGAGAATAAAAATTTAGTACGATTTTATTGAGAAAACGATAAGTAATTAAAATTTGGATCTATTTTGTTTTTATATTTGTTAGAAAGGATAACTAACTTATCGCTAACAGAATATGAAAAAGAATGTAATTTGTTTTTTAGCGTTTTTCATTACTTTATTTTCTTCGAATGCAATTGCCCAAAGAGACAGTTTGCTAACGTCAAAAACAATTGTTCCGGAAGTAAAGCAAAAGAGATATCCCGTCGCTCCTTTTAAAGACACACTTTTTTATGTCTACAATAAAGTTGGCTCTTTTTCTGCCGAAAGCAGGGCAAATGCAATCACTGAAAAAGTCAGAAAATTATATGAAGATTCTTTTTTTCAGGAAGATTCAATTGCGGTAGTGCCTTCAGATATTTCGCAGGATATCATCTATAAGAATGATTTTGTCATTATGTCTATTTTAGACGTTGATGCAAAAGCCGAAAATCAAACGACAGGTTATATTGCCAATCGAAATCTGAATTTGATAAAAAGAGCTGTAATCTATCAAAATGAAAATTATTCGATGCTTCCTAAAAGATTAGGATATACAGCATTGCTTATCCTTATTATCGGTGTAGTACTCTATTTTGTCGGAAAGATTTTTAACACATTAAAATATCATCTTTTAAAAAACAGTGATAAATATTTTAAAGGTTTTAGTTATAATAATATAAGTATTCTTTCCCCACAAAAGCAACAATCTCTGTGTATGAGAGTCTATAGCTTTATAAAGGGCATTACGCTGGTTTTAATAGTGTATCTTTCCTTACCCTTACTGTTTAGTATTTTTCCGGCGACAGAAGCGTATACCACAACTTTATTACATTGGATTCTTTCACCGGCAAAACTTGCCGTGATGGGCTTTGTTCATTTTTTGCCAAGTTTCGTTACAATCGTAGTGATCATCTTCATTTTTAAATATACAATAAAAATAATCCGCTTCTTTTTTGATGAGATTAAAAAAGAGAATATTAAAATTGACGGCTTTTACAGCGATTGGGCAATGCCTACCTTTAATATCATTAGATTTTTACTTTTGGCTTTTATGGTAGTTGTTATTTTTCCGTACCTGCCCGGTTCCGATTCTTCCATTTTTAAAGGAGTTTCAGTCTTTGTCGGTATTTTGTTTTCGTTAGGTTCATCAAATGCTATTGCTAATATGGTAGCCGGATTAGTAATTACCTATATGCGTCCGTTTAAAATTGGTGATTTTATAAAAATTGGCGATGTAAGCGGGGAAGTAATCGAAAAAACAGCTTTGGTTACCCGAATCAGAACACCAAAATTTGAAGATATTACAATCCCGAATTCAACAGTTTTATCGAGTACTTCTACCAATTATTCTTCTAATACAAAAGTTATAAATAATGGTTTATTAATTCATACTACCGTTTCAATTGGTTATGATGTTCCCTGGAAAGACATTCATAAAGCATTAATAGAGGCGGCATTAAAGACTGAAATGATTGAGAAAACACCCGCGCCGTTTGTTTTGCAAATAAGCCTTGACGACTTTTATGTTTCCTATCAAATTAATGTTTATACCAAAGAGCCTACAAAGCAACCTCTAATTTATTCATCCTTACATCAAAATATTCAGGATTCTTTTAATGCGGCAGGAATAGAGATCATGTCTCCACATTATAGTGCATTGCGGGACGGAAATACCACGACGATTCCTGAAAATTATCTAAAAGAAGATTACGAAGCACCTTTCTTTAGTATCAAAAATAAAAAGTAAAGTATTGATAATGTGTGATTAATCTTAAAAATTAACACTTCGTAATTTTGTAATTAATTTTATAAAAACTAACTTTAGCTAAGAATCATGTAATACTTTACTGGATAAGACGAAAAATTTCTTATAAAATACAATAAAATAAGGTGTTGTGATGTTTATGTAGATTGAAGTACTTTACCAAAATTAAAAAAGGTAAAATAATTGTAGTATTATTTGGATTAATTTTTAATGGATTATTATGAAAAGAAGCCCCCACAGTCAAGAACAAAGCTTACAAGTATTTTCTAATATGATATCAAACAAAGTTCATAAAGGATTTACACTGGAAGAGCGAAATGACGAATTACTTTTTGCCGTACTGTCAAAAGGCGGTAAAGTAGTTAACCACGGTTTAAATTTTATCATTTTCTGTCTAACATTAGGATTATGGTCATTTGCATGGCTTTATTTGACTATTGAGGCTTCAAAACAAAAAAAAGTATTGGTTGCCATTGACGAAGATGGCTGCCCTTTTGAAGAAAGGTGCCTGGTCGCTTAAACATTTAATCTTACAAACAAAAAGCCATAAATTACAATACTAAACTGTTGTAATTTATGGCTTTTTATTTGTCTTTTATCTGTCAGGCAAAGTAAAGGGGAAGCTTAAGGGGTATATGCTTAAAGTTCGCCTGGTCATAATAGTAGAAAAAAAACACCTGTTTTGTAGCTTAGAACTGCAGCGGCTTAATCTCTTAGTAACTTTATCTAAAGTTTATCCTTCAAATAAATGCCTGTTACAGATTCTTTTACTTTTACAATATCTTCAGGTGTTCCGACTGCCAGTAAATGACCTCCGTTTTCACCACCTTCGGGGCCGAGATCAATTATCCAGTCGGCACATTTTATAAGATCAAGATTGTGTTCAATTACGATTATAGAATGTCCTTTTTCTATTAAAGCTTCAAACGAAGCCAGTAATTTTTTAATGTCATGAAAATGCAAACCTGTAGTAGGCTCATCAAAAACAAACAAAGCTTTATCTTTTGTTGCTCCTTTAACTAAAAAAGAAGCCAGTTTAATACGTTGTGCCTCGCCACCGGAAAGCGTAGAAGAAGATTGTCCTAATTGTACATATCCCAAACCAACATCCTGAAGGGGTTGTAATTTTTGAGTAATTTTGGCCTGCTTGTTTTTATCAAAAAAGGCAATGGCATCATCAATAGTCATGGTTAGGATATCGTTGATGTTTTTATTGTCAAAAGTAATTTCTAAAATTTCCTTTTTGAATCGTTTTCCACCGCAGGTTTCGCAAGGCAATGAAACATCAGCCATAAAGACCATTTCGACATTAATAGAGCCTTCTCCTTTGCATGTTTCACAGCGGCCACCATCAACGTTAAAAGAAAAATGTTTGGCCTGATATCCTCTTATTTTAGACAATTTTTCTTTGGCATATAAATCACGGATATCATCATAAGCTTTAATATACGTGACCGGATTCGATCTTGAACTTCGCCCAATTGGGTTTTGATCCACATATTCGATATGTTTGATTTGAGAAAAAGAACCTTTGATCTCACTGAATTGCCCCGCTTTTTCGGCTGCATTATCCAGTTTTTTTTGCATGGCAGGAAATAATATCTTTTTAATTAAAGTACTTTTTCCACTTCCTGAAACTCCGGTAATAACCGTTAAAACGTCTAATGGAAAAGTAACATTAATATTTTTTAAGTTATTTTCCCTGGCACCAATGATATCAATATGGTTTTTGAATTTTCGTCTCTTTTTAGGAACCGAAATTTCTAAATCACCATTCAGGTATTTCGCCGTTAAGGAATCGGATTGTAAAATTTCGTCATAGGTTCCCTGAGCCACTAAATTTCCGCCAAAAGTTCCGGCTTCCGGACCAATATCAATAATCATATCGGCGGCTTTCATAATATCTTCATCGTGTTCCACCACAATCACAGTATTGCCTAAATCACGAAGCGAAAGCAAAACTTTAATCAGGCGTTCAGAGTCTTTAGGGTGTAAACCAATACTAGGCTCGTCCAGAATATACATCGAACCCACTAAGCTGCTTCCCAGTGAAGTGGCAAGATTGATACGTTGCGATTCCCCTCCTGAAAGGGTGGCGGAATTTCTGTTTAATGTCAGGTAATCCAGACCAACTTCTGTTAAAAATGACAAACGGTTATTGATTTCGATCATCAAACGTTTGGCAATTTGCTGTTCGTAAACATTCAATTCGATGTTTTTGAAAAACGTAACCAAATGTTTAATTGGTAAATCGACTAAATCTGAAACCGTTTTACCATTAATTTTTACGTATGAGGCTTCTTCGCGTAAACGTTTTCCGCGGCAGGCATGGCATTTTGTTTTTCCACGATAGCGGGATAACATTACGCGGTTCTGAATTTTATAATTTTTTTCTTCCAGTTCTTTAAAGAATCCGTTCAGACCCTGAAAATACTGATTCCCTTTCCAAAGTAAATCTTTTTGTTCATCAGAAAGTTCGAAATAGGGTTTATGAATAGGGAAATCGAATTTGTAGGCATGTTTTACCAATTCATCTTTGTACCAGCTCATGCTTTCGCCTCTCCACGGATAAATAGCACTTTCAAACACTGATAAGGAAGTATTTGGAACGACCAGATCGGCATCAATACCAATAATATTTCCATAACCTTCACAAACCGGACAAGCACCGTAAGGATTATTAAAGCTGAATAAATGAACATTAGGTTCTAAAAAGGTAATGCCATCCAATTCAAAATTATTCGAATAGGTAAATCTTTTGTCACCGTTTAATTCCTGTAGATAACAAATTCCCTTACCTTCAAAAAAAGCGGTTTGAACCGCATCGGCAAGACGATTATAAAATTCCTCTTCCTCTTTAACGACGATACGGTCAATAATCAGTAAGATATCTTTATTGTCTAATTGATGAAGATCTGATGGCGTAAAATCGTCTAAACGTATTGTTTCATTGTTCACCAAAACACGGGAAAATCCTTGCTGCAGCAGTACTTTCAGTTTGTCTTCGAGTTGTCTTCCTTCTTCCAGATGAATAGGTGCAAGAAGCAGCCATTTGCTGTCGATTTCTAATGTTTTTACATCAGAGACCACATCAGTAACCGAGTTTTTCTTTACCTCTTGCCCTGAAACTGGAGAATACGTTCTTCCAATTCGGGCAAATAAAAGTTTGATATAATCGTAGATTTCTGTTGAAGTTCCAACTGTCGAACGTGCATTGGTAGTATTCACCTTTTGCTCAATCGCAATTGCCGGCGCAATACCTTTAATGTATTCTACTTTTGGTTTGTCCAGACGCCCTAAAAACTGACGTGCGTATGAAGATAAACTTTCTACATAACGACGTTGTCCTTCGGCATATAAAGTATCAAATGCCAAACTGGATTTACCAGAACCTGAAAGTCCTGTAATGACTACCAGTTTATTTCTTGGAATAGCAACATCTACATTTTTTAAATTATGTACCTGTGCCCCTTTAATTATAATATTATGTTTTGGGTCGAGTGTCGAAAGATCAATTTGCATAAAAAAAGTCAATTTGTACAAAAGTAATCAATTTTGATCGGAGTTTTGTTAATGCCATTGTTCCAAATTCTAACAGAATTACCATGTTTGATATGTAATGTTGTTGACATTGCTAATAATTTAAACGTTGAGGGATACTATATTATCGTAATCCGTGTCGCCAAAGTTGAAACCCCGCGGTAGGATTGAAATAAGACAGAACCAAATTTAACAGGCTAATCTTATTTTTCTGAAAAAATCATTATTTAATTACAAAATAGCTATTTTAGAACTGTTTTTCTACCAAATTAATACCATAACCAAATTTTGAAAACTAAATTTTCACTACTGTTATTTTTGATGGGTTTTCTCCTGTATTCGCAGGAGTTTCCGCCAATTATCAAATATTCATCTGCAGTTTACGGTGCCGGAAACCAAAGCTGGATGATTGCTCAGGACAATCAAAACTTTTTATATTTTGCTAATAATGACGGACTTTTAGAGTATAATGGTACCAATTGGCAATTATATCCGGCGCCGGAGGAAACAATTATTCGTTCTGTAAAAGTAATTGGCAATAAGGTTTTTACAGGTTGTTATATGAATTTTGGTTACTGGACAAGACAATCCAACGGAAAACTAAAGTATACTTCGCTTAGTGATACAATCAAAAATAAAATTTTAGACGACGAACAATTCTGGAATATTCTGCAATACGATCACTGGATTTTATTTCAGTCGCTGAACCGAATTTATATTTATGATACCAAAACCGGACAGTTTAAAATCATTGCCCCTAAAAATGGAGTGGTTAAATCCTTTGCCCATAAAAATGCCATTTATTTTCAAACGCTAAAAGAAGGGCTTTTTGAAATTGAAAGTGGCAGGGCTAAATTGGTTTCCGATAATCCAATTCTTAAAAAGTTTACGATTGTTAATGTATTTGCCTCAGAAGATGGTTTAATGATTCAGACGCAATTGGATGGAATTTATAAATTAGAAGGAAATGCTCTAACCCGATTTGCAACAGATGTGGATGCGGCATTAAAATCAAATTTTGTTTACAGCAGTCAGTTGCTTCAGGACGGGAGTTTTGCTTTGGGAACGGTTTCTAACGGAATTTATATTTTATCGGATACCGGGAAATTAAAATACCACATCTCGCAAAGTAAGGGATTGAGCAACAACACCGCTTTATCGCTTTTTGAAGATAAAGATCAGAATTTATGGGTTGGACTTGATAACGGAATTAATTGTATCAATATTCAATCGCCGGTGCATAGTTTTACTGATGATACGGGAGTTTTAGGAACCGTTTATGCTTCTGCCACTTTTAATGGTTTGTTGTATGTAGGAACCAATCAGGGTTTGTTTTGGAAACCGAATCAGGGTAATGCGGAGTTTAAATTCATTAACGGAACAAAGGGACAGGTTTGGTCACTTTTTGTTTATGATAATACGCTGTTTTGCGGACATGATTCGGGAACTTTTATTATTACAAATGATTCGGCGAGAAGTATATTTTCATCTTCGGGAACCTGGAAATTTGAACCGGTTCCGAATACCAAAAATCAATTGCTTCAGGGAAATTATTATGGGATTTCGGTCCTGGAAAAAGTAAACAATCAATGGGTTTTCAAAAATAAGATAGAAGGTTTTGACTATTCCTCACGTTATTTTGAAATTACGAATACTCTGGATGTTTATGTAAGTCATGAATATAAAGGTATTTTTAGGCTAAAAGTGGATCAGTCATTATTAAAAACGAATGACTTTTACACATACAAATCGCCTCAAAAAGGAAAAAATGCAAGTTTAGTCAAATTCAATAATGCGATCTACTATGCTTACAAAGGCGGTATTTTTAAATTGAATCAAAATACCAAAAGTTTCGAAAAAGACAATTTGTTAAGTTCCATTTTTGAAAAAGACGAATATACATCAGGTAAATTAATTGTAGATCATTCCAACAAAATCTGGCTGTTTTCTAAAAACTATATTCATTATTTCTCTGCCAGTAAATTGAGCAACCAATTAAAGCAAAATGTAATTCCGATCCCGTCATCCTTAACCAATTCGATGCTGGGATATGAAAATATTACCCAAATCTCAAAATCAACTTATTTAATAGGAACCACAGATGGCTATTATACTTTAAATATTGACGATCTAAGTTTTAAAAATTATTCGGTTCTTATTACAGATATTAGTATAAACAAACAAAATGAAGTTTTAAAAAATGTGGCTATCCAGACTGAGGGCAGCTTTTATTCTGATGAAAACAATATCACATTAAATTATACCGTTCCGGAATACAATAAATACATCAATTCAGAATATCAGTATTTATTAGAAGGCTTTCAAAATGAGTGGAGTGAGTGGAGCACCAAAGCTACGGTTAACTTTAAAAATCTTTCCCCTGGAAAATATACGTTTAAAGTAAGGGCGAAATATGCCAATACAATTTTGCAAAATACCGCTACTTACACCTTTGTTGTTTTAAAGCCCTGGTATTGGACTAATCTGGCTTGTTTCGTTTATTTTCTGCTGATTTTGGTGCTGGCGTATTTTATAAATAAAGCCTACCGTAATTTTTATCAGAAACAAAAAGAAAAACTAATAGAAGAAAACAACCTGTTATTAGAAATTAAAGAGCTGGAAAACGAGCAACAGTTAATGAAGCTGCGAAACGAACAATTATCTCAGGATGTGGATAATAAAAACAGGGAACTGGCAGTTTCTACCATGAGCCTGAATAGCAAAAATGAACTGCTTGCTTTTATAAAAGAAGACTTAAAGAAGACTACACAAAACGATAGTAGTAATATCAAATCGGTTATCAGTACCATCAATAAAAATATTACCGAAGAAGATTCGTGGAATGTTTTTAAAGAAGCCTTTGATAATGCCGATAAAGATTTCTTAAAGCGAATTAAACAATTACACCCTTTACTGACTCCAAATGATTTGCGCCTTTGTGCTTATCTGCGATTGAATCTTTCATCAAAGGAGATTGCCCCTTTATTTAATATTTCAGTTCGAAGCGTAGAGATAAAAAGATATCGTTTGCGCAAAAAAATGGATTTACAGCACGAAATCGGTTTAGTCGAGTATATCCTTGCTGTATAGTACCTCGAAAAACAGGATAAAAAAACTATACATTACCTCAACATTAACGGTTTTTTGTGATTTGAGAGTATTTATGTTAAAGAAATTAACATTCGTAATTAATAGTTAAATAAGGAACTATTTTAGTAAATATTGAATTTACAGCTTGTTTTTTTATGATGTATGTTTTTTGTTGAGGTTAAATTTGTCGTTTTCCTAAACGGATCGAATAAATTTATCTTTCAATAAAAACTAACTAATTATGAAATCCAAATTATTACTAACCGTACTAATGCTGTTTACATCTTTTGCGTTTTCGCAGTCTTTTGATGTAAGCGGAACAGTACTAGATGGCTCGGGCTTATCACTGCCGGGTGTAAATGTAAAAGTTAAAAGTTCGTCACAAAGTACAACCACAGACTTCGACGGATCTTTTAAATTATCAGGAGTTCCAAAAGGGACTATAATTGTTTTCAGTTATATAGGTTACCGTACACAGGAAGTTGCCGTTTCAGGAACCAGAATAACAGTTAAAATGAGCGATGATGCCAAATCACTTGATGAGGTCGTTGTCATTGGTTACGGAACTCAAAAGAAAAGAGAAGTAACCGGAGCCGTTTCTGTAGTAGACAGCAGAACACTTGAAATTTTAAAACCAATCAAGGTTGAACAAGCATTACAAGGAACTGTTTCCGGAGTAAATGTCACGACACAATCCGGAGCGCCGGGAGCCAAACTGGATATTCGTATTCGTGGTATTGCAACGAACGGAGAAAATGGCCCTCAGGCTATTATAGACGGTTATGTAGGCGATCTAAGCTTGCTGAATCCGAATGATATTGAAACTATTACCGTTTTAAAAGATGCACAAGCCGCCATTTACGGAACGATTGGTGCAAACGGAATCATACTGATTACAACTAAAATGGGTAAAAAGAATTCGAAAACAAAAGTTTCGATTAATAGTTACTCCGGATTTCAGGAAGCTTCAAGAAAATTGCCCATGCTTAATGCTACCGAATATGCACTGTTATTAAATGAAAGTTATGCCAATGGCGGAAAACCACTTCCTTATCCAAATGCAAGCGGTTTAGGAAGCGGAACCAACTGGCAAAAAGAAGTTTTAGGAACAGGTGTACCTATTTTAAATACCGACATTACAATTTCAGGAGGTTCTGATAAAATTACCTATGCGGTAAGTGGGTCACATTTAGATCAGGAAGGAATTGTAGGACAGGATAAATCAGGTTTTTTAAGAAATACGGCCAGACTTGCTTTAGGAGCAGATTTAAGCGATAAATTCAAACTAAAAACAAATGTAATCTATACCTATTTTGATAGAAAAACAATTAATGAAAACGGATTGGGATCTGTATTATTTAATGCTTTAAATGTACCGGCAACTTTTAAACCGTATGATGCCAATGGAGACTTTACTTTAGTACCCAGCACAACAGGACTTGGAACCGAAATTATAAATCCGTTAGCACAAATTGCCAACACTTATAATGATTACAATTATAAAAAGCTAAACGGAAACTTTGGTCTGGATTATAAAATTTTTAAAGGGTTTGTCTTAACAAGTTCAATCGGATTTAATACGTCAAACAGCGAGGGGAAAACATTTGGCAAACAAATTAGTTACGGCGGAAAAGTTTTTGATGTACAAAGAAGTTCCGTAACACAAACGGCAACCAATGATAATGATTATTCATTTGATATTTACGCTACCTACAATACTAAAATAGCCGAAAACCACAACATTACCGCAACATTAGGAAATACTATTTACAAACAATGGGGAAATTCTGCAAATGCAACCGGTTTTGATGTTCCTAATAATTCCTGGGAATATGCAGATCTTTCCTTAACAAAAGGATTGCCAAGTTCTCTAAATACAGGAGGTTATGTTTACGATCAAAGAAGACTTTCTTATTTTGGAAGAGCACAATACGATTATAAGGGGAAATATCTTTTTTCAGCAATGATCAGACGTGATTCTTCTACAAAATTTGGTCCCGGAAATAAAGTAGGATACTTCCCGTCATTTACAGCAGGGTGGGTAGTATCAGATGAACGTTTCTTTGGGGAATCAAAGACATTTAATTTCTTAAAATTCAGGGCCAGTTACGGTACATTAGGTAACGATCAGATCCCAAATAATGGTTATTTAGGACTTTTAACAGGTGAAGCGACTTATGTATTTGATGGAAATTTAGTTAACGGAATAGCAACAGGGCAAATCCCCAATCCTAATTTGAAATGGGAAGAAGCTAAAAAGTTTGATGTTGGTTTAGATCTAAGATTATTCCATGATAAAGTTTCTGTCGTTGCAGATTACTTTATAGATACCAGAAAGGATCTCTTAATTCCAAATATTCCGGTTTCAGGAATTATCGGAATTGGTGCTCCGGGTGCAAGTGCCCCGACTTTAAATGCAGGTTCTGTGAGAAATTCAGGAGTTGAATTTGCGATCGATTACAAAGAAAAACTTTCAGATTCTTTTAGTTTTAGTGTAGGGTATAATGTCACATTTATTAAAAATGAAGTATTAGAAGTAAATAACGGGACCGGAATCATTGAACAAGGTGGTTTTGGAGTAGGGCAGCCTGCAGCATCACGTATGGAAGCCGGAAAACCAATTGGATATTTTTACGGCTATAAAACAGATGGATTATTTCAAAATCAGGCCGAAGTTGAGGCACATCCGTCACAATTAGCCTTAGGGGCAAATGCTGCGCCGGGAGATATTCGTTATGTAGATTTAAATGGAGACGGCGTTATCGATACCAAAGATAAAACCAATATTGGAGATCCAATTCCTGACGCTACAATGGGATTTAATGTACAGTTAAATTATAAAAACCTTGATTTTGCACTTTACAGTTTTGCTTCTATTGGAAATGACATGGTCCGTAATTACGAAAGGGTACTTTCTGATGCCAATAGATTAGATTATGTTTTAGACAGATGGACAGGCGAAGGCACAAGTACAACAGTACCAAGAGTAACTACAGGTGCAACTGCAAACAATGTACTTTCAGATTATTTTGTAGAAGATGCCTCTTATTTCAGAATTCAAAACATACAACTGGGGTATACAATTAATCCAAAAGTAAGTCAAAAAGCAGGAATTACTAAATTAAGACTTTATACCGGAGTAAATAATCTATACACCTTTACTAAATACAAAGGTTTTGATCCGGGATCTTCAGCAGGACCAACCAATCAGGATGGAGTTTCTCAATCGCCAATTGGTGCCGGAATTGATTACGGGTTCTACCCGGTTCCAAGAACCTATTTATTGGGTTTAAACATTAATTTTTAATTTCAATAAAAATGAAAAAATATTTATTTACAGCCATAATAACACTAACTCTTTTCTCGACAATAAGCATTTCCTGTTCAGATGAGTTTGTAGATCCAAAACCAAAGTATTCTATAGATTCTGAAAATTATTTCAATTCAAAAGAAGACTATAATGATGCACTCGTTGCCGCCTACGATTTGTTACAATCCTCGTATGCAAATGTTATCCTGGGAGAAATTGCTTCAGACAATACATTGGCAGGAGGAGAAAGCCCAACAGACGTAATTGGCTGGCAGCAAGTAGACGACATGATTCACACGCCCGTAAACAGCAATTTAAGAGACATCTGGAATTGGATGTTTGCAGGAGTTCAAAGAGCCAATTACATTCTTGAATTTAAAGATAAAACCGATTTTGAGGGAAAAAACCAGCTGCTTGCAGAAACACGTTTTCTAAGAGCGTATTACCAGTTTGAGTTAGTGAAATGGTTTGGCGGAATCCCGATGAAAGGAGATGCAAGATTTAAAGTTGGAGATGAAAAAACAGTACCGCGTTCATCAGTTGCAGAAGTTTATGCTTCGATAGAAGCCGATTTGACTTTCGCAGTTGCAAATTTATCTCCAACTGCATCTCAAAAAGGAAGAGTAACAAAAGGTGCCGCACAGGCATTGTTAGGAAAAACATACTTATATCAAAACAAATACGCACAAGCAGCCACAGCACTGGAAGCTGTAATCACTTCAGGGAAATACTCCTTACAAACAGATTACAATGCTATGTTTGAATTAGACGGAGAAAACGGGACAGAATCTGTTTTTGAAGTACAATATACAGATGTTGAAGGAGCAGGCTTTGGTTGTTTACAATGTAGCGAAGGAAATGTTGCAGTAGGTTTTAGCGGAATCAGAAATTATTCCGGACCACTTTTTTCTTCCGGGTTTAGTTTTAATATTCCAACAAAAGAAAGTGCAGATGCCTTTGAAGCAGGCGATAAACGTAAAGATGTTGCCATATTGGATATTGTAGCCTGGGCAGCAGCAAATACAAATTTTGACGGCGGAAAAGGAGTTACGTTTGGAAAAGGAAACGAAGACACCGGATATTTCAACAGGAAATACCTTCCCAGAAAAAGAAGTGCCAACGCTCAGGGAGATTTAAACCTGACCAATCCAAACAATTACAGAGCCATTCGTTATGCAGATGTTTTATTAATGGCTGCAGAAGCCTACAATAAAGGCGGAATAGACGATACAAAAGCAAGAACATACCTAAATCAGGTAAGAAGACGCGCTTTTGGAGATACCAATCATGATATATCAGTTTCAGGAGCCGCGCTTACCGACTTTATTTTGGCAGAAAGAAGAGTAGAACTTTTTGGAGAAGGACATCGTTTCTTTGATTTGGTAAGAACTGGAAAAGCAGTGGGAAAAATACCAGGATTTCAGGCCAATAAAAACGAGTTATTTCCACTACCAATTGAAGAAATTCAATTTGCAAACGGAAACTGGAAACAAAACCCCGGATACTAAAAAAATATTATGAAACCGTCATCATTCCAAATCATAAATCAGAATGACGGTTCATATTTCATTAAAAAGCAAATATTAACTAATATGAAAAAAATACATTTTATTATAAGTCTTTTCGTTTTAACAACATTTATAGGTTGTTCCAGCGATGACAGCAGCCCTATTGACCTAGATGGCATTAGTGCGCCAACAAATGTAACTGCTTTAGTGACAGTGACTCAGGACAATACAGGAAACGTGACGTTTATACCTAAGGGAGAAGGTGTTACCCAATTCAGGATAAACTACGGAGACGGAACTGCGGAGTCAAATTATGTTTCACCCGGAACTACTGTACCACACGTTTATAAAGAAGGGGTTTATAAGGCTAAAATTAAAGCAATGGCCATAAACGGAAAAACAACCGAAGTAGATCAGGACGTAACGGTTTCGTTCAGGGCACCTGAAAATTTGAAAGTAGTAATTACAAATGATCTTTCTGTATCTAAGAAAGTAAATGTAACGGCAACCGCAGATTTTGCCTTGTTTTATGATGTTTATTTTGGAGAAACAGGAAAACCGGAACCGGTTTCGGCAAATATTGGTCAATCGGTTTCGTATGTTTACAAAGATGCCGGTATTTATTCGATACGAATAGTAGCAAAAAGTGCCGCAATAAAAACGACAGAATACAAAGAAGACTTTACGGCCAAACTGGTACTTAACCCAAGTACTTCGGCACCAACACCACCTAACAGAACGGCTGCAAATGTAATCTCAATCTACAGCTCAAAATATACAAATGTTGCGGGAACTAATTTCTATCCAAATTGGGGACAATCAGGAGGTTATTCAGAATTTGATTTAAATGGCGACAAAATACTGAATTATACGAATTTAAATTATCAGGGAATTGCGCTGGCGGATAATGTAACAGTTGATGTTTCAGGAATGGACTTCATTCACCTGGATGTATGGACAGCAGATTTACAGAAACTGGAAACTTCTCTTATCAGTAAAACAAATGGAGAAAGACCGGTTGTAAAAGATCTGACCGCAAACCAGTGGACGAGTATTGATATTCCAATTTCGGCATTTACGAGTCAGACCAACTTTAAAGTAGCTGATATTTTCCAATTGAAATTGGTTGGAACGCCAGCAGGTAAAAACGTTTTTATAGATAATGTTTACTTCTATAAAAATGTAGAATCCCTTACAGTTGCAGCTCCAACGCCTGTAAAAGCCGCCACCGATGTAATTTCATTGTTTAGCGATGCTTACACCAACATTCCAATAGCGACATGGCGTACAGATTGGTCAGCAGCAACATTAGAAGAAACTTCCGTAGCAGGAAATGCAGTAAAAAAATACTCTGATTTGAACTTTGTGGGTATCGAACCTGTTTCGACAATTGATGCGACAGGAATGACACACTTTCATGTAGATGTATGGTCGGCAGATTTTACTGAATTCAGAATAAAGTTAGTTGATTTTGGTGCCAATGGTGTTTATAACGGAGGCGGAGATGACAAAGAACATGAACTTGCCTTTACTGCACCGGCAAAAGGCACCTGGGTAAGTCTGGATATCCCTTTAAGTAATTTTACGGGATTAACCACACGAGGACATATAGCCCAGCTTATTTATTCCGGAAATCCAAGCGGCACACATACTATATATATCGATAACGTTTATTTTCATAAATAAAAAATAACACCTTATTGATCATTTAAAATGAATTTACATTTTATAAAAAACATCAAAATGAAAAAATATAATAAATATTTCGTATTTCTTTTTGCATTGCTCCTGGCAATAAGTTGTCAAAAAGACGATTATGCTTTTGGAGATATAAATGCTCCGGCAAATTTTAAAGTAAACGCTGAAATTATCGGAAAAACAACCGCTGCCCCAGATGGCGACGGATCAGGCACGGTGAAATTTACTGCAACAGCAGATAATGCCATTTCCTATCAATATGTGTTTTCTGATGGATCATCTACAAGTGCCCCAAGCGGAATTTATACCAAGCGTTTTACTAAGACAGGTGTAAATAAGTATGTCGTAACGGTAATTGCCACAGGAAAAGGTGGTGTTGCCACCACTACAACAGTTGAGGTTCAGGTGTTGAGTAATTTTAGAGACGATGAAGCTGTTGCATTCCTGACTGGCGGAACTTCTAAAAAATGGTATTGGTCAGCGTCTGAACCAGGACATCTGGGAGTTGGTCAAAATGATGGGGATGCCACCAAAAACTATTTCCCCAATTACTATTCGGCCGGAGCTTTTGAAAAAGCCGGATCGCCAGCAAGCAGCTGTTTATACGAAAATGTACTAACGTTCTCTGTAGAAGGTGACCAGCTGAAATTTGAACTGGATAATGGAGGAGCTACTTTCTTTAACGCTGCTTTTGCAAATGTAGCAGGAGGAAGCGGACCAGACGATTCTTGTTTAACCTATAATTCTAAAGGAAAGAAGACCGTATTGTTAAGCCCGTCAGAATCGGTTGTAATGAAAAATCCAAATCATGCAACACAAACCAGAGGAACTACAATGAATTTTACTGACGGAGGTTTCATGGGGTATTATATTGGTCAGAGCTCTTATGAGATTCTTTCGATCACAGCCAATAGAATGGTAGTTAGGGCTATAATGGGAGGAAATCCGGCATTAGCATGGTACCACACCTTTACAACAGTTCCGCCAACACAGAATCCACCGGCAGATTTCACAAAATTAGTCTGGTCAGACGAGTTTAATACAGACGGAGCACCAGACGCTGCAAAATGGAATTATGATTTAGGCAAAGGTGACAACGGCTGGGGAAATAACGAAAAGCAAAATTATACCAATTCTGCAACAAATGTAATTGTACAAGGAGGGAATCTTAAAATCACAGCTAAAAAAGAAGCTTCAGGCGGAGCAGATTATTCTTCGGCACGATTAAAAACAGATGCTAAGTTTAGTTTTACATACGGAAAAATTGAGATCAGGGCGAAATTACCAACAGGGGCAGGAACATGGCCGGCAATCTGGATGTTAGGACAAAACTATGCCACCAAACCATGGCCGGCCTGTGGGGAAATTGATATTATGGAACATGTAGGCAACAATCAAAACGTTATTCTGAGTACACTTCATTATCCCGGCCATTCCGGCGGAAACGGGAATACAGGTTCTAAAACAATACCAAATGTGTCAACAGAATTTCATGTTTATAAAGCGGTATGGAGCGCGGCAGCAGTTACAACATTTGTAGATGATGTTCAGATTCATTCCGTTCCAAACGATGGTTCTTTACCTTTTAACAGCGACTTTTTCTTAATTTTAAATGTAGCAATGGGAGGTAATCTGGGCGGAAATATTGACGCTGCTTTTACGCAATCTTCGATGGAGGTCGATTACGTTAGAGTGTATCAATAGATTGCAAATTAATTAGTAATGAGAAGGCCAGTTGCTGCTGGCCTTCTTAATTTTAGGAATTTAAATATCATACTATGCAAAAAGTAATTATACTATTCATGATTACCACGTTTACCTTCGCACAACAAACCAAAAGGAAATTGGTGTGGGAAGAAAATTTTAATAATAAAAATCTAAATGAAACTGCCTGGAATTTTGAAGTCGGGGACGGCTGTCCTGATTTATGTGGATATGGCAATAATGAAAGACAAATTTATACCAAAACAAATCACGTAATTAAAGATGGAAATTTAATCATAGAAGCCCGAAAAGAAGGAAATAAATACACCTCGACGAAAATCACCACAAAAGGAAAAAAAGAGTTTAAATACGGCCGAATCGAAGCCAGAGCGAAGTTGCCTGTAGGACATGGCTTGTGGCCTGCATTCTGGATGTTAGGTGCCAATATCGATGCCGTCAAATGGCCTAAAACAGGAGAAATCGATATTTTAGAATATATCGGCAGAGATCCCCACATGGTATATACCACACTACATACCCAGGCCAGTCACGGCAATACGATTAATACAAAGCGAACAGCTTTTCCTAATATTGAAGAAGGCTATCATGTATATGCTATCGAATGGACAAAAGACAAAATAGATTTTTTTGTAGATAAAACAGTAGTCTATACTTTTAATCCCGAAGATAAAAACGAAGATACATGGCCTTTTGATAAACCATTCTATATTATTGTCAATTTAGCCATAGGAGGAAATTTTGGAGGCCCTGAAGTAGATGATACAATACTTCCTCAAAAGTATTACATTGACTATGTCCGCGTTTATCAATAGAAAAACGTAGTCATTAATAATTGGTGCTTATATCAGATGTAAACAGCTTAATTATTTAGTTTTGAGTTGTTTATATCTGATTTTTTGTATTAAAAACGACCTCTTTTTTACTGAATTAAAGACTGAAATTAAGTTTGTGCTGCAATAATTAACAATTTATTGTTAATTATTCTTCATTTTGTTTGCTTTTTAAAATAATAATTTGTTAAATTTGATCAGAATATTAACATAACCACTTAATCCAAAGATACGCCTATAAAATAAAACTACTTTTTAGAAAATTACTCCAAATTATAGCAACTAAAAAAGTAGTATTATGGCTGATCTGCACACACCAGACGCTCTATTAGTAAAAAGTTATGTCGATGGCAACGAGCTTGCTCTTTCGGCATTAATAAAAAGACACGAATCTAAGATATATGGTTTTATATATTCAAAGATTGCTGATAGAGATATTTCAAACGATATTTTTCAAGACACTTTTATAAAGGTTATCAGAACCCTTAAAAGTAATTCATACAATGAAGAAGGTAAATTCCTGCCTTGGGTTATGCGCATTTCGCACAACTTAATTGTAGACCATTTTCGCAAAACCAAAAAAATGCCAATGTATAGAGAAACCGAAGAGTTTTCGATTTTTTCTATCATGTCTGACGATTCTTTAACCATCGAAAATAAAATGATTTTTGATCAGGTGGAAGTCGATTTGAAAAAACTAATCGAAGAACTTCCTGACGATCAGAAAGAAGTATTGGTTATGCGTATGTATCAGGATATGAGTTTCAAAGAAATCTCTGAAATTACAGGAGTTAGTATCAATACAGCATTAGGCAGAATGCGATATGCACTCATGAATTTAAGAAAAATAATTGATAAACATCAAATTATTTTAACCAACTAATACTATTTCAAGTAATAGTCCGTTATATTATAATAAAACATCTTGATAGTATGGCGAAAATTTACTCTAAAAAAGCATTAGCTTCAAAAAACTTAAAACCAAAAAAAGAAGTCGTTTCTTTTTTATTAAGTTATTCACAAGCCTTAACGGTTGCGAAAATTGAAAACAAAAGTTTTGAAATAATAGCTAATTAAACAGCCCGCTCGTTTAGTCGGATGTTTATTCGAAAGAAAAACCAAATGGTCGTTTTGGTTGAAAGCTCACTATTTGTATGTAAATACAGGTAGTGAGTTTTTTTTTGCAATATGTTTTTTGCTTCTTTTTTGATAATCCACGCTGTGTTTCCGCTAATTTACAATTAATTGTTATTAAGGTTTTTGGGAATGGTTTTGTTAAAATTCTTTATTTTGACTTATTATCAAATATTTATTTTATATTTAGCTTTATTTTAGTTAAAAACAGGTTTTTTATTCAAAGAAAATGCGATATAAAGTTTATTTATGTATTAAAAACCTTTCAATGTAAAGAAAAATTTAATTATTAATAATTTTAAAAAGAAGTATAACCAAAACCAAATAATCTATGACAAAAAATTACTCCAATCTTGTTTTGTTTGTTGTTACTCTTGATATCTTATAACGGATATTAAGAAATCAGGAATGTCTGCTAAGTATTGATAAGAGGATAAGAATAATTTTTTTGCGCCTTTTAAATCAAATTTTTAGCAAGTTCCTTGTAAATACCCTTAATCTATTTAACAACCAAACTTAACTGAAAAATGAAAAAGAGCCTTAAGATCTTATCCCTGTTTCTATTAATAAACATAGGAGCATACGCCCAAAAAGAAGAACTAAAAGAAGCGCAATCGTACTTCGCTAAAGGAAAAATCGAGGAATCATTGGCGATTTTAAAGAAAATAGAATATCTCGTTATAAATGCTCCTGATGATGTAAAAACAGACTATTTTTTTACAAAGGGAAATGTTTACAAAGAACTGGCAACAAAAAATATAGATGCACCCACTAATTTTGCCCTGGCGTCCGGTGCTTATCAGGATGTTTTGTTGTACGAAAATGAATCCCGCAATTACAAATATGCTTTCAAGGCAAGTTCGGCTTTAAAAGAAATGAAGTCTAAACTGGTAGATGGAGCTTATAACGACTATAAAGCAGGAAAATTCAAAGAAAGTGCAGATAAGAGTTACGAAGTTTATTTGTTTGATAAAAAAGATACTTTAAACCTGTATAATGCGGCCTCATCTTCTATAGCGGCCAAAGATTATGTTTCCTCCATTAAATATTTCGAACTGCTTAAAAAAATAAATTATTCCGGAAAAGGAATGATTTGGTATGCAACAAATAAAAAAACAAAAGAAGAGGAATCTTTTATTTCTATGAGTGCGAGAGAATCCAGTATTAATTTAGGTCTTTATGAAAAGCCCAGAAATGTATTTCCGCCTTCTAAAAAAGAAGAAATTCTAACTTCTTTAGGGTTTTCTTATTTAGAAAGAAATGATTACTGTAATGCTGAGAAATATTATGAAGAAGGATTGCAGGTCAATCAAAATTGTATCGACTGTTATATTAATCTTGTGTACGTTAAAATACAGGAGAAAAAGGAAATAGTGGATAAGATGTCAGCATTAGGAAATAGTACCAAGGAAATGCAGCTATATGATAAACTGGATGCTCAAAAAGACGAAATTGTGAGAAGTGCTATTCCATATCTTAAAAAAGCACTAACCATTGAGCCTAAAAATGAAAGTGCCATGAAATCACTATTGGGAATATACAGATCCTTAAATATGACCAGTGAATATAACGCGCTAAAAAGCAGTATGTAAAAAAATAAGAAGCTACTAAGATTTCTTTTTAGTAGCTTCTTCTATTATTGATTTTTTACCAATAGTTTTTGTAATAATATCTTTTTCTAAATCCCATCCTCTGGCAGGTGAATATTCACGTCCGTACCAAATTATTTGCAAATGAAGATCATTCCACAATGCTCTTGGAAATAATCGTTTCGCATCTTTTTCAGTTTGTGTCACGTTTTTTCCATTAGATAAATTCCACCGGTACATCAGTCGGTGAATGTGAGTATCAACCGGAAATGCAGGAACACCAAAGGCCTGAGACATTACAACACTCGCTGTTTTATGTCCAACAGCAGGTAATTCCTCAAGAGCTTCAAAACTCTCCGGAACTTTTCCGTCGTGTTTGTCAATTAAAATATGCGACAAACCATAAATTCCTTTTGATTTCATGGGAGATAATCCACAAGGGCGAATAATTTCCTTGATTTCTTCTACCGACATTTTAATCATATCATACGGATTATCAGCCTTTGCAAAAAGCAATGGTGTAATCTGGTTCACACGCACATCTGTACATTGGGCAGAAAGCAAAACGGCAATCAGCAACGTATAAGGGTCTTTATGATCTAAGGGAACAGGTATCGTAGGGTAGAGTTCTTTTAACGTATTTATAACAAATTGTACGCGAGCTTCTTTATTCATTTCCGTAATTTTAATGCCGTAAAAATAGCATTATTTTAATTGTGAATTGTAGATTCTGAGTGATGAAATATTTTTAAGTTGTAATCTAATAATCTAAGTCAGTCTAAAAAAAGCCTAACAATCAAAGTAAGTTTAACAATCTAAAAATCTAAATAAATGATAACATTGCAAAAAGGTGATAAAGCCCCAAATTTTTCAGGAGTAGACCAAGAAGGAAAAACACATCAACTGGCAGATTATGCCGGAAAGAAATTAGTAGTTTTCTTTTACCCAAAAGCCAGCACGCCAGGTTGTACCGCCGAAGCCTGTGATTTAAGAGATAATTTTGAGCGTTTTAAAGCTAACAATTATGAACTTCTGGGAGTAAGTGCCGACAGTCAAAAAGCACAGCTAAAATTCAAAGACAAATACGAATTTCCTTTTCCGTTATTAGCAGATGAGGATAAATCTGTAATCAACGCATTTGGCGTTTGGGGACCTAAAAAATTCATGGGGAAAGAATACGACGGAATTCACAGAACAACTTTCGTAATCGACGAAAACGGAATTATTGATGAGGTGATCTCACAAGTAAAAACCAAAGAACACGCAGCTCAGATTTTGAAATAAGTTTTTGTTTCAGGTTTCAGGTTTCTTTTGTTTCAGATTCTTATCAGTATTGTAAAGAAAATTTGAAATAAAATTTGAAATAAAATTTTCTCGAATAAATTCTCGTTTAGTTTCTCGAAATTGACAAGATTGACGTAACCTGATACAAAAGAAACCTGAAACCTGAAATTAAAAAAAAGTCCCAAAAAAGAAAAACTTTCTTTTTGGGACTTTTTTTGATATTAAGCATTTTGCTCTAGCTCTTTCTGCGGATGATATCCAAAAAGATGGTGTTCTTTTATAATCTCAGCAACACCTGATGGAAGCATCGGCTCCCAGCCAGATTTGCCCTGACTGATCATTTTTAAGACTTCACGTGAGAATACATTCAATATATCCGGGTTGTAATCTACGATATCAACCACTTTTCCGTTGAATTTAAAGAATTTATACAATTCCTTCATTCTAGGATGTACTTTTAGGTTTTCAGAAGTAATAATCTCTCCGTTATCACCCAGCATAGGATATAAAAAGACTTTCATATCGCGGTAGAATAATTTTCCAAAAGCTTCCAGAATTCCACCACTTAAATGACGGTAATATTTCTCATCAAAAATATCCACTAAGTTATTTACGCCCATAGCTAATCCCATTCTGGCTTTGGTATAATTAGCAAAGTATTCCACTACCTTATAATATTCCTGAAAATTCGAAATCATAACAGTTTGACCTAATGAACAAAGCAATTCGGCCCTGTCCATGAAATCACGTTCGTCAATTTCACCGTCAGAACGTAAATTCGAAAGTGTAATTTCAAAAACGACTAAAGTATTGTCTTTTTCAACCTTATTTTCTTCGAGAAACATCTTAAGGGATTTCTCGTACATATCAAGGTTTACATTCGTAACCGGACGAAAACTTCCTCTAAAAGCAAGAAGGTTCTTTTTGTATAAAACGGCAGCCGGTAGTACGTTTTTCCCTTCAGGATTAAACATTACGGCATCGGTCATTCCGTTTTTAACCAGTTGTAAACTCATTAAGCGATTGTCAACATCTGCAAAACGGGGTCCTGAGAAGTTAATAGTATCAATTTCGAGCTGGTCTTTGTCTAAGTGATCGTATAAGTAACGTAGTAAACGTTTTGGATCGTTGTATTTGTAAAAAGCACCGTAAATTAAGTTTACACCTAAAATACCCAGTGTTTCCTGTTGTAGTCGGGCATCAGTTTCTTTAAAACGAATGTGCAGGATAATCTCGTTGTAAGCTTCGTCAGGTTCAATTTGGTATCGAATTCCAACCCAGCCGTGACCTTTAAATTGTTTGGCAAAATCTATCGTTGCAACCGTATTGGCATAACTAAAGAAAAGTTTGGTAGGATGTTTTTCCCTGCTCAGTCTTTCTTCGATGATCTGACCTTCATGGGTAAGCATTTTTTTTAATCGCTCTTCGGTTACATAGCGACCATCGCGCTCCACTCCATAAACCGCATCACTAAAATCTTTATCGTAGGCAGACATTGCTTTTGCAATCGTACCGGAGGAACCTCCGGATCTGAAAAAATGCCTGACCGTTTCTTGTCCGGCACCAATTTCTGCAAATGTTCCGTAAATATTCTCGTTTAAATTAATGCGTAACGCTTTGTCTTTTATGGAAGGAATCTGTTCGATGACCTTGTCACCTTTGAGTTTTATTTCTGTACCCATTTTATTTTAAATAGATTTGTTACAAAGTTAGCAAATTAGGCTTCTAATGAAAGAGAAATAATCCTATTTTTGTAAAAAAATTAAGTTCAATTGAAGGTATATTTTTTAGGTACTGGTACTTCTCAAGGCATTCCGATAATCGGAGTCGACCATCCTGTTTGTAAAAGCACTGATGCTAAGGACAAAAGGCTACGTGTATCCATCTGGATTACATGGGGCGAACATTCGTATGTGATAGATTGTGGCCCTGATTTCAGGCAGCAAATGCTTTCTTGCGGTTGCAGGCATCTTGATGCCATTTTGTTTACACATGAACATGCTGATCATACAGCCGGTTTAGACGACATTCGTCCGTTTAATTTCAGACAAGGCGAAATTCCTGTTTATGCACATCAACGTGTCATTGATAATCTCAAACGCCGTTTTGACTATGTTTTTGAAACCGTAAACAAATATCCGGGTGCACCAAGTGTTAAAACGATCGAAGTAATCAACGATCAGCCATTTGCTATTGGCGATAAATTGGCGATTCCGGTAAATGTTATGCACGGCGATTTACAGGTTTTTGGTTATCGCATTGATGATTTTGCCTATCTGACCGATGTTAAAACCATTCATGAAACGGAAGTTGAAAAACTAAAAAACCTTAAAGTTTTAGTGGTAAATGCTTTGCGTGTAGAACCTCATGATACACACTTTAATTTACAGGAAGCACTGGACTTTATAAATCTGGTAAAGCCCGAAGTCGCCTATTTAACACATATTAGCCATGTTTTGGGCTTTCATGAGGAAGTGCAAAAACAGCTTCCTGAAAACGTTTTCCTGGCTTATGATAATTTAGAAATTACAATTTAATTATATTACAAAAATGAAAAAATCCTTAATGCTTTATCTTTTTATCCTTGCGATATTAATGAATGTTTTTACTTATATGTTTTACAGCAGAGAAGTGAAATTTGGGGAGGAAAGATATGAAAAAGCAACTAAGAAGCTAAGAGACAGTATTAATTTGGTAAAGACGAAGCTGGCTGATGCAGATTACTTTTCTTTGGAACATAATGAAAATGCACAGAACTATTTTGATAACAGTGCCAGCGGAGGGAAAGTAATTCTATACGAAAAACTGATTCCGGTAGTAACCGAAAAATTATTGGACTTCAATGCAAATCCAAATGGAAATCCTTATACAGGACAAGACAAAATAGGTCCGAATAAATTCATCATCAATAAAGTAAAAATTCTAAACCACCGATGGATTATTGCAGATTACAGTAATGGGGAATTGTGGGGAGAAGTTTTGTTAAAATATTTTGTTGATCAGGATGATAAGATTACTTTTGAAGTTAATCAAAGCTGGTTGTATCAAAAATAGTGGTGAATAATCCTATTTTTGCAATCTAAATTTAATAGGATACATGAAAAAGATATTTTTATTTTCGATTATTATTCTTTCCTTTTCTTGTGGCAAGAAAGTTTCAGAAGAGAACAAAAACCCAAAACAACAAGAAGCAAAACCTGTTGTGGTGGGAGGTGATGCTGATGCGCATGGATGTAAAGGTTCTGCAGGTTATACCTGGTCTGTGCTTAAAAATGAATGCGTGCGTCTTTTCGAAGTTGGTACAAAATTATCCCACGCCGAAGATGGAAAAACATATTCGACAGTAGCCTACGTAATTTTTGACGGAGATAAAGCCGAACTTTTTCTGGATACTCAAAAAGACCCCATCCTTTTAGAACGAAAATCAGAAGGCGATTCCTGGACTAAAGAGGATTATCAATTAATTCCCTGGAAAGGGTATGTTTTGAAAAAGGACGGAAAAATCATTTACACAGGAGAATAATCAGTTTTTAATTATTTTAGGATTATGGAAGAAATTAACAGGCTGATTTCAGTTTCGAAAGATTCAAAATATTATAGTCATAAAATTAAAGAATTCAACGAAAAGGAACTCAAAGAATTTGAGACATTAGCATTAAGGCTTGAAAAAGCAGGCGCAGCTAATCCTTTGAGTTGGGCATTTAGTGAAGTAAAAGAAGGAATTCCTCAATTCGGACGCTTTTTAGTTTTAAAAAATCTTTTTGATATTATAGAATCACCTAAAGAAAATATTTCTTTGGCAGAAGATTTTGATGAGGAAATAGAAACTAAATATTTAGATATTGAAAAGGTAGTCGGAGAAGAGAAATTATCTGATTTTTTAAAGACTTTCTCAAAAGCAATTATTTCTAATGTTGTTAGTTTATTAGATGAAGGTAATTTTAATTCTGATAGGGATAAAATAAGTTGGGCATTGGTAAAAACCGATGAAAATAATAATCTAACGGAACAAGTTATATCCGGGCTTCATGAAGATTTTATTGATTTTGAAGATTAAATTAATGCTAAGAGATAGTGTTTAATAGAAGGGGATTAATGCATAAAAGAGATTATCAACTAATTCCCTAAAAAGGTATGTTTTGAAAAAAGGTGTTAATATTATTTTATAGAAGAATAAATATTAAGTCGCAGTTTTCAGTTTGAAAGCTGCGACTTTTTTTATTGCTTATTAAAAAAATCTTTAATCATGGTTGAACTCTCATCAGGAGTTCTCAGTGACACAAATTCACCATTCTCATCTATCGTAAAATGTCCTTTAAAAGCTTCAGGCATTGTGTTATATTGATCATTTACCTGATTCAAAGTTTCTTTAAAACAATTATAATTGTATTTTTCGACCAAATAAGGCAAAGCATTTTGTCCTCTTAAAAGTTCGTATTCCTGATAATTATAAGGTGTTGTTTCTTGTCTTTTTAGCAATGTCAGATTAAATTTATGCAGTAGTTTTTCTATTTCTTTTTCGCTGATAAACTTAGAAAGACCACGCAGTGCATAGATTTTCATGTCAAGATAACGTTCTTTCTTATACGCATTATCAAAGAAATCCCTTAATTCAGGAAAGTCAAAATCGTATAATAACCTCAAAATCTTATTTCTAAGATCAAGTTGCTTTGTAGCAGAATATATCCTCGTTAAGTGAAAGAAATTATCTTTATCAATACTATTTTTATCCAGAGAAAATAACGCATTTCTAAAGTCTGAATTACTATCTTTAATTTTTTCGTCAGTTAACAGAGCTGGAAAATTACTCATTATTAGGATTTAAAATGACTGTAAACGGAGAGGGGATACTAAAAACTATTCTGCCAGCCAGTTTTTAAAATCAAAGAAATTTTGCGGAGCAACTCCATGACCCACGGGATATTCTTTATATGTAACCGGAATATTTAGTTTCTCAAGAATAGCAGGTGTTTTTCTAGCCCAATCGATCGGGATTACCTGATCTACAGTTCCGTGAGATGCGAATATTTTAAGGTTCGTAAAGTCGTTTTTCTCGTAACCTTCCTTAATGATCTCTTCGTTGAAGTATCCACTCATCGCCACAACTCTCTGAATTTTTTCAGGATAAGAAAGTGCGACAGCATAACTTAAGATAGAACCCTGACTGAAACCAACCAAGGTCACATTGTTTGCATCAATAGGATAATTGGCAACCAGTTCATCTACAAAATTAGCAATTACATCACGTGATGTTTTGGCTTGTTCGTTATCTGAAAATTTATTCTGATCGGCATCAAAATTTATCGCATACCACGCATAAGCGCCATATTGCAAATCGTAAGGTGCACGAGCAGAAATGATGTAATAGTTATCAGGAAGTTCAGTAGCAAACGAAAACAAATCGGCTTCGTTGCTGCCGTAACCGTGTAATAAAAGTAAAACAGGATTTTTGTCTAAGATAACTTTTGGTTCTTGTATTTTATATTCTAAAGATAGATTCATTTTATTTTTTAGTTTGCAGTCGCAGTGTCAGTTTTCAGTTGAATTGCGAACTTATTGGATTTTATTGTTGAAATATAATTACTAAAAATCTGTTTTTGTCTGCGTTTTTGCTTGCAAATCAGCGTTATCTTTGTTCTGGATTATACGCTGATAATACAGATTCGCTAAAGCGAAAACGCGGATTTTAACGGATTCTTTTTAATTTTTTTTAATTGGAATTTGGACTCGAGCGATAGCGAACAGGTGCAGCAATTTAAAAATTTGGAATTTACTTTTAGATTACCCTATCGATTTAAACCATTTTTGAAATAAATTCCCAACCAGCGGAATTGGTCTTGTTTGTCCCTGAATCGCGCTAAAAATTCCATACGTCCATAATATTGAAATACAGATCCACATAGGAAAAGTGATCATAAAGCTGTCGAAATTGCTGATGATAGCTCCAAAAGAGATAAAAGCAAGCGATAATCCCAACGCCTGACGGATATGAAAAGAAGCAAAACTATTTTTATTTTCAGAGTTCATAGACATTGCAATCAAAACTCCAATAATTAGAATATAACTGGTAATGGCAATTGATTTTCCTTCTTCGACTGAATTATTCATTTTATTATTTTGTAACAAGTTGATTTTGATTTAGAATTCCGTAAACAGCACCTTTTATTTCGGTTCCTAAAAAAGCAGAATTTTTAGATTTCGAAAGAATATTTTCTTTGGTAAAAGTTGATTTTCCTTCAGGTGTGAAGAAAGTAAAGTTGGCTTTCGAACCTTCGGCGATTGTATGGTTTTCAATTCCAAAAACCGATTTTCCCAAAGTTAGTTTATCAATTACAGTTTCAAGAGGTAAAACCGTTAACAACGCTCCAAAAGCACTCTCAAGACCAATAGTTCCGTTTTTAGCGGTATCAAATTCCATTTTTTTGAATTCAATATCAATCGGGTTGTGGTCTGAAGTAATAAGATCAATAGTTCCGTCTGTAACTCCGTTTAATAAAGCTTGTCTGTCTGTTTCACTTCTCAAAGGAGGTGTAACTTTAAAGCGGGTGTCAAAACCTTCTAATTTCTCATCAGTCAAAACCAAATGATGTACAGCTACACTGGTTGTTACCTGTAGTCCTTTTGCTTTTGCCTCTTTGATCAGTTCAACCGATTTTGCCGTAGAAATTGTTGGAATATGAAGCTTTCCGCCTGTATACTCTAATAAGTATAAGTTTCGTGCTACATGTAATTCTTCCGCTAAAGTTGGAATTCCTTTTAATCCTAATCTGGTAGAAACAATGCCTTCGTTTGCAACACCATTTCCTTTTAGAGTAGCATCTTGTGCATAAGTAATGACCAAACCATCAAAATCCTGTACATATTGTAAAGCGATTTTTAAGAGGTTGGCATTATCGATACTTTTATTATAATCTCCAAAAGCAATGGCTCCGGATTTTTTCATATCAAACAATTCCGCCATATCTTTTCCTTCGCTGGCTTTGGTTAAAGCCCCTATTGGAAAAAGTTCTGTAGCAAAACCATTTGCTTTGTTTTTTACAAAATTTACCTGTGACTGGTTGTCAATAACCGGGAAGGAGTTGGGTTGTAAAGCAATGGCAGTAAAACCGCTTTTTGCAGCGACATTTAATCCGTTTGTGATGGTTTCCCTGTCTTCGTATCCTGGTTCTCCCAATGAAACACTGCTGTCGAACCAACCTTGGGAAAGATGTAAATTGTCAAATTTAACTTCGATTGTATCGTCGATATCCAGAATTGAAGTTCCTATTTTTTCGATTAAACCATCTGCAATTAAAAGATCAACGGTCTGGTTATGAAACGGACTTTTTGAATCGATAATTTTGGCGCTTCTGATGATTATTTTCATATGTAGAGAAATTTATTTAATTGAAACAGTAATCATTTTAAAACATTAAAACATAATTTTCCTGAACCATTAAGAAATTAAGTTAATAAAGGAAAAACTTAATATTCTTAATTTCTTAATGGTAAAAAATCATTTTACAAACTTAATAATTGCCATTTCTAATGCTAAAAATAACAGTGCAAAGATAACAAACCATTTCCAAATTTGGCTGTCAGTTCGTTCAGTTTGTAACGTATTAAAAATGGTCGAAATGGTATCAGCAGTTTTAAAATCTGAAACGATACCGGTATTTACCTGACTCAAATCGCTTTCGGTTCTTTTATAATTGAAACTCAGGTTTTCAACCCATTCTTTTTTATCAAAAATGCTATAATTTCCGGCTGTTTCAGGAAAATCATTAAAAGTCAGTTTTACTTTATTGTTTAGTATTTGCTGAATCGGAATAAAAGAATCTTCATTTCCTTTTACTTCCAGAATGGCATCTTTGGTCAATAGGACATCTGCAAAATAGGGTTGGTTGTTGCCAATTGTCAAGGCATTAACTCCGGTTTTCTGATTGTTTTGCCCCATTTTATAAAACAACGGGACAATAAGCGGTGATTGCTGAAAGTTTGAATTTGATACATTTATAGGTGCCGAAAAAACAGTGATTCCGGAAATAGGATTCTGAATGGCAGTTACAAACACACTTTGATCTTCATAAGATAAAACCGCCGGATATGGGCTTGAAATGTCAAATGAACTATTTGTTTTTGGATATTGAAAATTCGTGATTTTATTTTCGAAAACACCTGAGAACAAGGGGTGATCAAAATTGATTTTGGTAATTAATTTGCTATTGTTTTCCAGGTTCTTAAACTGAATTTTTCCAAAATTCGCTAAGAAGGAATTCAGATTTGAAACAGAGCTTTTTTCAGATGGAATTACAACCAGATTTCCTCCTTTAGAGATGAACGCTTTTAATGTAGTTTGCAAAGCCTGCGGAACTTCGGTTAATTCATTTAGAATAATCGTATTTTGTTTGTCTAAACTATTGTAATCCAAACTACTAATGGAGTAGTTGTTGTAATTGAATTCAGCAGCAGTATAAATTCGGGATAAGAAATTACTTTTTTCAGGTTCCCCAATACTAATTACGTTGGTTTTTTTAGCTTTCGAAATGCTGAAATAAAGTTTATTATCATAGGCTAAACCATTATCTTCAATAGAAACATACCCATGAAAAGCTTCTTTTGGAATGGTAAAGTTGATTTTCTTTTTCTTCGAATCAAATTTAACGATGGTTTTGGCAATCAGTTTGTTTTGATTGTACAAAGCCATCGAAACAGGTTTAAAGTCTTCGCCGTAAGCGGATAGATTTACGCTTAGTTCATAGAAGTTTTCTAAAGTCTGATTGATAAAAACGCTGTCAATCGCAATATTGTTTTTCTGTTCAGCTTCCGGAACGATAAAGTACGGTTGCTCTTCTGTATCAATATTTTTAATATCTTTTTCAGTTAAACCAACGGCATCAGTAATAATAACAATATCTTTTTTATAAGCTGATTTATGGGCTTTTATTTTTGCCATAATCGACGGAAGCTCAAAAGGTGTTGCGCTATATTGCAGATTCTGCAATGCACTTTTTGATGACTTTATATCTGTATTCCAATAATTTTCGGTGTTGGTTAACAATGAAAACTGGGTGTTTTCTGGTGTGTTTTCTAATAATTCCTGCACAGCACGTTTTAACAATTCGCCTTTTTTACCTTTTGCCTGCATACTAAACGAATTGTCCAGAATGATGTACATCTCGTTAGTCGCATTTTTGCTGTCCCTGGCTTCAAAAAAAGGTTGCGCAAATGCCAGAATAATACAAGTTAACAATAATAAACGAGTGGCTAATAATAATCGTTTTTTGATTTTTGAACTCTTTCTGGTTTGAATAGAAAGTTCTTTTAAAAAACGGACATTCGTAAAAAAAGAGGTTTTAAAACGTCGTAATTGAAATAAGTGAACCAAAACTGGAACAATCAATAAAAACAGAAAGTATAGAATTTCGGGATGTTTAAAATGCATTCTGGCTTAGATTTATTTCACTACGTTTTGTAGATACTGGTCAAAAATACAAATTTTTAGTCAAAACTTAGAAGTAATATTATTTAAACCCTATAAGTAATAGAAGAGATATAGGTTAGGTTCTGTTTAAGCAAAAGTCAAATGAATTTATATCCCTTATGGGGTTTAAAATGGCAAACCTGAATTTGAATAATGTAACTTTTGTAATTTCTTTTGTAACAAAAAATGGGCTTAGAAAAGATATTATTGCCTATTTTAGCCTATTCAAAAAACAAATAAAAAACTATGAAAAGATTATATATACTACTTTTTTCGGCTTTAGCTATCCATACTTTGCAAGCACAAAATAAATTTAATTTACTGGTAGGGACTTATACCAATACTTGTGACAGTAAAGGGATATATGTTTATGAATTTGATGCTGTTTCCGGTGATTTTAAATTAAAAAATACTACAGAAAAGGTAATTAGCCCAAGTTATGTATCGGTTTCGGCAAATAATAAATTTGTCTATGCTGTAAACGAAAACGGAACTCAAAGTGCTGTAAGTGCCTTTAGTTATGATTCACCAACCGGTAAACTTAAATTATTAAATACAAATGCTTCTCTGGGAGCAGATCCGTGTCATTTAATTAATGATGATAAAAATGTAATCATTGCTAATTATTCCGGTGGAAGCATTGCAGTATTTAAGAAAAATGCTGACGGAAGTATCACCGAAGGACAGCAATTAATCCAGCATGAAGGAAAAGGGCCAAATGCAGCGCGTCAGGAAAAAGCGCATGTACACCAGGTTGTTTTTTCTCCGGACAAAAAATTTGTTTTATCGAATGATCTGGGACAGGATAAAGTTTTTATTTATAAGTACAATTCCGGGTCTAAACATGAAATCCTTACTTTAAAAGGAACTGTTGATGTAAAAGCAGGAAGCGGGCCAAGACATTTGACGTTTAGTAAAGATGGTAAATTTGTTTACCTGATTCAGGAACTTGATGCTACCTTAACGACTTTTAGTTATGATAAATCAGGAAGTTTGAAGTTAATCGCGCAAACCAGTATTTTACCAAAAGGATTTACCGGAGGAACAGGTGCCGCCGCTATTAAAATTTCACCTGATGGAAACTTTTTATATGTAACAGATCGTGTTGATGCAAACTCAATTTCAGTTTATCACATTCAGAAAGACGGAAGCATTAAATTTGTAGAGCAGGAAAGTACTTTAGGAAAAGGCCCAAGGGATTTTGCTATTGATCCTACAGGAAATTACCTTTTGGTTGGTCATCAATATACCAATGATATCATTATTTTTAAAAGAGATAAAACTACAGGAAAGCTTACAAATACCGGAAAAAAGATAGAATTGTGTTCTCCGGTTGGATTAGTTTTTACTAAGATTTAGTTAAGAAGGTGTAAAGGTTCAAAGGCTCAAAGGTTCTGAGGTTCAGAGGTTCAGAGGTTCAAAGGTTTAAAATGAAAAGGCTCAAAGAAGTACAATTAACTTTTACTTCTTTGAGCCTTTTGGTATGTTTTGCTTTGAACCTCTGTCCCTCTGAACCTTTGTCCCTAAAAAAAAACTATTTGTTTTTGTCTTTTCTCTTCTTGTCTCTCGTCTTCAGCATGTTTCGATTGACAGATCCGTGGGTTTTCTTTTTGGTTTTAGAAGGGCCTCCCAGATTGACTTTTTTATTCTTTTTATCTTTTTCGTGAAAAGCACCATCACCGGAAAGTTTTTGTTTTTTCATTAAAAACTTAATTGGCTGTTTGTCTTTTTCCGGCTCAATTAATTTAGACGAAATTTCAACTTCTTCAGGAAAATCGGCTATTGCAAGTTCCTGATTCATTAAAACTTCCACTTCCACTTTAAATTCTTCTTCACGGGGCGTGATAAAGCTAATGGCTGTTCCTGTGGCATCTGCACGACCGGTACGACCAATTCTGTGCATGTACAATTCAGGAAATTCAGGAAGTTCAAAGTTAATAACGTGAGAGATATTCGAAATATCAAGACCTCTTGCCATAATGTCTGTTGTTATCAGTCCGCGAAGATTGCCTTCCTGGAATTCTGCCATCGTACTCAAACGGTAATTTTGAGATTTATTAGAGTGAATTACCCCAAACTGACCTTCAAAATCTTCTTCGATTCGGGTATGAAGCATGTCTGAAATCTTTTTATTGTTCACAAATACCAAAACACGTTCCATGCTTTCGTTTGTTTCTAATAAATGTTTTAACAGGTTTACTTTTGTATTGAAATTAGGGACGTTGTACGTAATTTGAGTAATGTTTTCAAGCGGAGTCCCGGAGGCTGCCAATGTAACTTCTTCAGGGAAATCAAAAAAGTCATTCAAAACAGCATCAACTTCATCCGTCATGGTAGCAGAGAAAAGAATGTTCTGACGCTTGGTTTTCATCATCGCCAAAAGGGCTGTCAATTGTGTACGGAATCCCAAATTCAGCATTTCGTCAAACTCATCAATTACCAGTTTTTGAGTTTCGTCAAAACGGATTACAGCATCAAGAGCCAAATCCATGGTACGGCCAGGTGTTCCGACTAAAATGTCAACTCCTTCGTAAACGGCTTTTTTTTGTGTGTTGATATTAACCCCTCCAAAGATACCAAGTGTACTAACCGACATGTATTTGGTTAATTTCTCGACTTCTTCTACAACCTGAACTACTAATTCACGGGTTGGAACCAGAATTACGATTTTAGGCGTATTGGTTGGTGTAAATTTGTATAATTTTAAAAGAGGTAATAAGTAAGCAAATGTTTTACCGGTACCGGTTTGCGCAATTCCCATCATATCGCGGCCAGACATAATCACAGCAAAGGATTTTTCCTGAATAGGAGTAGGCGTAACAAAGCCTAATTCGTCGATTGCTTTTTGTACTGATTTTGGAAGATTGAATTTTTCGAAAGTGCTCATTTACATTAAATTTTGTGCAAATGTACGTTAAAATGACGGTTAGATCGCTAAAATTTTCGAATCATCTGGTAATTAACTTATTTAAAATGTTGATTTTGAGTGTTTAAACGCCTCTAAAACTCAATTTATTAGAGTAGTTATCAGGATTTCAGTCTTTAAGAAACAAGAAAAGCAGTCCTGGATTGGTAATTAAATAATAAGTTATTTGAATCATTTACAATTCTTTTTCAATATTTTTGGAAAAAGGAAGAAAAGGCAAAATTCTACAATCAAAATACAATGGGAACATTTTCGCAGACAAATATTTTTTGAAAAGTCTTTTTACGAAATTCTTGTTGAAAATGATGTGCGAACTGAAAAAAGCAACTATGTAGCAGACAATTTTGGAGTTGCTAATTCAGATATTGAATTACTTAAAAATTCAAAATTAGGACAGGAATCTTTATTGATTGATCACGATTTTATATACAAATATTATAAATCAGAAGGCTGGATTATTGATTTGGAAAAAGAGTATGCGAAGTGGGATTATTTGCCTGTTGAACAATTTAAATGAAAGTACTGACTTATGAGAATAAGAAGTCTTGGCAGTCAATTTTAAAACTCAAAATCCTTCAAAAACGCCTAAACCAAATAAGGCAAAATCATATTTTACAGGATCCAGAGGATCCATTTTTCTAAGTTTAAGGTCTAATTCGGTTAAAGCTTTTCCGTCATTTTGTTTTCGGGTAAGGATTCCAAGTTTTCTGGCAACATTACCGGAATGCACATCAAGCGGACAAGATAATGCAGCTGGTGAAATGGTTTTCCAGATTCCCAGATCAACACCTTTTGTATCCTGGCGAACCATCCATCGCAAATACATGTTGATTCTTTTTGCTGCCGAATTATTCAAAGGATCTGATATATGCTTCTGGGTTCTTGGTAAATGATCGATTTCGAAGAATATCTTTTTAAACTCGTGAATGCTTTTTTGTAAACTGTCTTTTTCCTGATGTTGGGCAAAAACAGCTTCTAAGCCATTATGGTTTTTATAAATGTGCTGCAATCCTTTTATGAAGCCTGAAAAGTCTTTTCCGTTAAAAGTCCGATGTACAAAATTTTCTAAACGGGACAAATCTTCCTCAGAATGTGACATCACGAAATCATAAGGCGTATTGCCCATTAATTCCATCATGTGATGCGAATTTTTGATGATCATTTTACGATTTCCCCAGGCAATTGTAGCACTCAAAAAGCCGGCAATTTCAATGTCTTCTTTTTGTGTAAATAAATGCGGAATTTGTACCGGGTCACTATCGATAAAATCCTGATTGTTATATTGAATGACTTTTTCGTCAAGAAATTCTTTGAGTTCTTTTTGGGTCATGATTTAAATTAAAGTTCTTGTTATTCGAGTGCCCTGGCCCTGATGGAAACGGCATCCTTTTGTGGCGGGGTTCGCCACAAAAGATATAGTGAACAGCAGGAAACAGCTCCTAATTACTAATCTGGCCATCGACCATAACTAATTTCCTATCGGCCATATTAGCCAGTTCTTCGTTATGCGTTACAATGACAAAAGTTTGCCCAAATTCATCACGAAGCCGGAAGAATAACTGATGTAGATTTTCGGCAGAATGGGTATCTAAATTTCCTGAAGGTTCATCGGCAAAAATAACATCCGGTTTGTTAATTAAGGCACGTGCCACGGCAACTCTTTGTTGTTCTCCTCCTGAAAGTTCACCTGGTTTGTGATTGATCCGGTGGGATAAACCTAAATATTCTAAAATTCGTTTGGCTTCTTTTTCTGTTTCGGCTTTTGGTTTATTGGCCATAAAAGCAGGAATGCATACATTTTCTAAAGCGGTAAATTCAGGAAGCAATTGGTGAAATTGAAATATAAATCCCAGATTTAAATTTCGAAAATTGGATAATATTTTATCTTGTTTGCTTTTCTTTTTAAAATACCGATTGATGTAAATCGCCAGAGCTACAAGAGGTAAAAATAAAAGGGTAATGGTAATATTCCGAACCAGGTCTTCCATTATGATGTGTTTGAAGAAAAACACAAAAACGATCAGGCCAAGTAGATAAACAGAACCCATCCAGGAAACCCATTTAAATATTTTTTCCTGTTTTGAATTGTCTTTTTCAACGTCTTGTAATTTTAAAACGTTTTCTCCATTAATGGTCAAAGAAGATTCCGCTTTTATTTCGGGTTTGTCTAAGGTACCCAGAATCTGTAAAAGTGTTGTTTTTCCGGCACCTGAAGCGCCAACTATTGAAACAATTTCTCCTTTTTTTATATGTAAGTCTACTCCTTTTAGAACTTCTAATTTATCGTAAAACTTATGTATATTTTTTGCGTGTATCATCGGGAAACTGTTTTTACAAAGAAACAAAGATTCTGCCGATATAAAAATGCCATCTAACAGAATTTTAAGAAGTAATCTGTAATAACTTTTTTATTTTATATTTATAGGAAAGTAATACAGGATAAAATGAAATTAAAAATAGCGCTTTTAGGATTCTTATTGGTTGTTATAACTCTTTTTATTGGTGCAAAAAGCTTTTATGAAAGTCCTTTTCTGACTTATAAAGCGGATCTTAGAAAACAGGATTTAAAATTGTTTTACAAAGATGAAAAAGGGAAACGTTTTGGCAGTATCGAAAATCTTAAATTTTGGATTGAGAAAAAGAATTTGCAGGTAGACTTTGCCATGAATGCCGGAATGTACAAAACAGACAATTCTCCGCAGGGACTTTATATTGAAAAGCAGAAAACGCTATCGCCTTTGGATACTGCAAAAGCTGCCGGAAATTTTTATTTAAAGCCAAACGGGGTTTTTTATATCACCACATCGCATGTTGCAAAAATCTGTACCACTGAAGCGTTCCGGGCTAATGAAAAAATTGAATACGCCACGCAATCCGGGCCAATGCTGGTGATTAACGGACAGATTCATCCCGATTTTAAGGAAGGATCTGCAAATTTAAATATCAGAAACGGAGTGGGGATTTTGCCGGACGGAAAAGTAGTTTTTGTATTGTCAAAAAGGGAAATCAATTTTTATGATTTCGCGGATTATTTCAAGGGTTTAGGATGCAAAAATGCTTTGTATCTCGATGGTTTTGTATCTCGTGCTTATCTTCCTTCAGAAAATTGGATTCAGACTGACGGAAATTTTGGTGCGTTATTTGCAGTAACAAGAAAATAAAAAATGGATTGTATGGGAATTAAAGAATAAATTCCGATTTGTACATAAGTCAGTTTTTATGATTTTTTTTAATTTTAAGTAACATCTAAATCAAAGAGAAATGCAGGAAATAAATGTAGCAAGTGATGACAGGGTTAGAAAACTTTTATTAGGAATCCTTTTGGATGGCGTTGGAATGATTTCATTTACAATTCCGCTTTTGGGCGAATTCTCAGATGTAATCTGGGCTCCGGTCGCAGCTTTTATTATGACCAGAATGTACAAAGGCAGGGTAGGAAGGGTTGCCAGTGTTTTGACTTTTATTGAAGAGGCATTGCCTTTTACGGATATTGTTCCGTCATTTACACTTACATGGATTTACACTTATTATTTTCAAAGAAGAGAATAATTAAAAATTTATCAAGCTTTATAAAAAAAAAGGCAACTTTTAAAGTTGCCATTTTTTTTGAATTTTAGTGCACGATGATCTTTTTAATGTGCAGTACTTTTTTGGTATTCGGATTTGAAACTTTTACGATAAATACACCTTTTGATTGCAGGTGAATATTTTCCTGAGTTTGCCCGTTAATAGTTCGTTTCATGATTTCCTTACCTAAAATGTCATATATTTTAAGGTCGGCTTTTTCTATATCATTTTCTAATAAAACAGAGAAGTACCCATTATTTGGAACCGGCCAGACTTTCAGGCCGTCTTTTGTTTCTTTAGTGACTTCGTCTATTCCTAAAGTTGAATAACCGCTTACAATATTTACTTTTCTTGTCATTGTCCCGCCTTCAGCATCTGTAACCGTAAAATTAAAAGAACCCAAACCGGCTCCTGTTGGTGTAAATTCTACAGTATTTGAAGAAAGAACAGTACTTCCGTTTGCCACATTAGACAAACTATAGGAAACTCCACTGGTAAAACCTCTTGAAAGTTTCTGAATATTAATGTTTATTTTATTTCCTGTTGGCGATTCATAATGAGGTTGTGACATCCATTGTAAATAATGATCAAGATTGGTGTAACCGTCCTGATTAACATCGGCATTGGCATCTGAAAAATCACCTGTTCCTGAGTTAACATTTGTTCCAATAATCGCTTCCCACCAATTTGGAAGTCCATCCTGATCTGTATCCCAATTGGCATCCCGGTTTATGACAGGATAAGTTTCGAAACCACCCACATCAGATTCGTTATCCGGAAATCCGGGTTTATTCGTCACACTTCCGGTTATAGAATATGTTCCGTTTAGGGTTTCGGTGATAATTCTCTGGTCGTGCTCGTCAAATTCAGGTTGAGTGCAGCCCACATCCGATAATACGATTTTATAGGCATTTTTGGCAGATTGTGTCGTTACATAAGAAGGAAAAAAGGGGGTGTTGACAAAGTTCTGAAATGAAACGGTTATTCCTGAAGCTTTTCTTCCGGCGGTCTGATTGCTTTCGTCAAAATAACCCGGCATTACATTTCCGCTAAAAAAGCATTGCTGCATTCCTGTTCCGGCCCCTTCGTTTTGCTGATTGAACGCTACAAAAATTTTAGAACCGGCTCCGGGTTTGTAATAATTGTTTACAAAATTAACTTCTTTTGTTCCGCCATCAGTAGTTCTTGAACCCCAGTTGTAGACCACATTATTAGTAATGTCCATTCTTCCGGAATAAGCGCCGCTTCCGTCTAATCCGCCGCCTAAACTCCAGTTACGGCCATAACAATGTGCTAAAAGATTGTGGTGGAAACTCCCAATGTCACCACCAATAGTTGCGGCATAACCATGCTCTGTTCCTGCGGGATAATTTTGATGTCCGGCAGCATTTAAAGCTTCTGATATAAGTGTTTTTTGAAGCGTAATATTTTTTCCGGAACGGGAACTGAAAGATTCATCAATTGTCCAGCTAATAGAACAATGATCAATAATGCTGTAATCGGCTCCGGTTAAACCCATTCCGTCATAAGTAGGACCGCCGCCCACACGAACACGAACATTTTGAACAACAGCATCATTTCCTGTAACGCCAAATGGCGCGGAGCGAATACAAATTCCTTTTCCAGGTGCAGTTTGTCCCGCTACTGTTACATATGGCTGACTTAAAACCAGACGGGAATTAAGCTGAATGATTCCGGAAGTATTAAAAACAATGGTTCTCGGGCCTATATCATTTGTTACGGCGTCGCGAAAACTTCCCGGGCCGCTGTCGTTTAAATTCGTTACAGCCACTACTTTTCCGCCTCGTCCGCCACGGGCAAAACGGCCGTAGCCTTCGGCATCCGGGAACGCAAGCTGAGCAGGACGAAAACGCCATATATTTCCTTTTTCTACAGCATTACCGGCTAGTACTTCATCAATGCGCCAGTAATAAGTTGTGCCCGTATACAAACCATTTATTTGATAAGATGCATTGGCTTTAATTTGGTTTCCTTTAAATTCCGGCGATGTTGTTGTGGCAGCTTCTACAGCTGCAGCATCAGTTCCAAAATAGATATTATGCGATAATGCGTTTGTAGCTGTGGTCCATGCCAGTAATTTACCTCCGGAGGATAATTCTACATGTTCGTCATTGTGCTTTGGAAAGGGATTTGTTGCCTGATGAAAGATATTAGGCGTATTTAATTCAAAACCGTTTAGGATAAAGTTTTTTATATTTTCAGTGCCGGATGTTTCGGCGGCAAATAATAAAACAACATCAGTATTTTCAACGGCCTGAAACTTTAAATAAGTTGATTTAGCCTCTGCATTTGTTGTAGCCCTGATACTCGGAATTAAATTGTCAACGACTAAATTTCCATTGATAGAAATATCAATTGGGCTAAAATTATTCCCAACAGGACTGTCTACAGCATTAAAAAAGGCTAACAAAGTATGCTCTCCCGCGGCTAATCCTTTTATTCTAAGTTCTATTTGCGCACCAAGATTTGCAGTTGTGCCTTTTACGGTAAGTCCGTCACAAACCAATCTGGCATAATAGGGAGACTGTATTCCGGCTTTGTACCAGTTTGTTCCTAATGCGTCTCCTTTATCTCCCATGCGGGTCATGGTAAAGGTGACTCCGTTTTCAGAATAAGTGCTGGTGTTTACTGATGCGATTACCCAAGAGGTATAATCGGGATCATTTACTTCGGCTTTGGGTCTTCCGGATTGGTCAAAATCAATTTTTACTACAGGGTTTTGGGCAAAAAGGGCAGTAACTGACATTGTAAAGCAGACTAGTGCTATTACAAATCGTAATTTAAGGGTAATGTTCGACATTTTGATACTTTTTTGGTTAGTTAGTTAAGTAAAATCGGAATGCTGTAATTACTCGTAAAGCCTTCATTTAAAATAAAACAAACAGCAGTAGGTCTTACTATTTGTGTTGTTAGAAAATTCAACTTTGTGGTTATGAGTAATGTAAAGATTGAGAATACTCAAAATAAAACTATCCTGCACCATCCTGCAAAAATGAGTATTAGATAAAAAATTAAGGATATTTTGTTTGTAAATATAATTTATATCTTAAAATTTTAAGATTTTTCTGTAAGGCAGATTTTCTTCTAGAGACCAGATGATTCCGGTATAAAAAGGAGGTATAAAAACTGAAGGATAAAAACAGCTTTATTGTTCTGATGCAAAATCAAAAAAAGTAGAGAAATACCAGAAAAGAAAAAGTATTTTTTAAGTAAAAGACGGACTAGCGGGTTGTTTGGTCTTTTTTGAATAAAAATCCAAGTCCCATATTTTTAAGCATTTTTTTTTCGAAATTCCAAAAGAAACGGAATTGCCCGAAAATGGTTCCAATAACAACCAGTAAAACCTGGTAAATAGGGAAGATAATCAATAACCGAATTAAAGTAAACCAACCACCAAAGTCTTCTTTGGTAATGCCCAGCCATACACAAAAGGGCTTAGACAACCATGCAGATGCCGATCCTGTGATGGCAAAAACAATAAGTATGATAATGGCTTGTACATTTGAGGTAATTCCCCAACGTTTCTTTAATCTGTTCATTCTTTATTTGTAACGATTACAAATATAAGAACATTATCTTATAGGAACATACCCTCCGAGCTTTTGTTTGTATGTATTTTGAAAATAAATCATATAATTGTAAATCAAATAATTTACTTCATATCCGTAATGAATGTCAGGACGATAATCGATTGTCATTTCATATAAATTCGGACTATAACGCTGTGGTTGCAAAACGCGGTTATTCCATTCTGTGACATATAAATAATTCTTGTTTTCAAGATAAGATAAGGAATAATAATTTCGCGGAAGTGACATTGAGGCCAGCCAAGTGCTGAAACCATTATCAATAATAATAACTTCATATTCTAAAGAATCATTTGCAATCCTTACCGTGTCGTTTACGGCTACTTTTGGGGTAGGTACAGCATTTGGTGCTATGCTGTTTTTGGAAGCAGTAGAGCAGGCTATAATCGTTAGCAAAAGAATTAATAGGCAGAAATATTTTTTCATTACTTTAGTTTCAGGCTTAAATTTACAAATAAATGAGAGAAGAATTTTTTTATTTAACTTTTGTATAAGAGGTTCTAAGTTGCTAAGATCCTGAGTGGCTAAGTTTTTTTAGTTTCTATTGATAAAAACAAAGCTGTTTACTTGCGGTAAACAGCTTTTAATGCCTTTATGTTTTGGCTTAGTTTCTTAGAATCTTAGCGACTCAGAAACTTTACTTACTTCCAAATAACTTCCCGATAAATCCGGCAATTCCGCCTTTACTTTTGGTTACTACCAGAACATCGGTTACATCTACTTTGCCATCATTATTTTGGTCTAAACCAAATTGCATTCCGTATTTATTTATGGTTTCCATTATTCCGGAAGCCTGTCCGCTGTTTCCTGAAATGGAAGAGATAATATCTGAAATTTGAAAACTACTGTCATTAGGATCTTTAGCTTTATTTACTAAAGAATTTAAAACTTGCGGAATCATACTGGAAGCCACACCGGAAGAATCCGAACTGCTTAATCCGAATTTTTCACCAAGATTTCCGGATAGTTGCTGGGTTAATTGTTGTACAACAGGGTTAGAGCTGTCAATAGGAGTAGTTCCGTTAAATAAACCGGCTAATTGTTCTCCGTTGCCTTCTGAAACTAATTTTTGTAATCCTGCAAAGATAGAACTACTGGTTTCGTTAATTACGCCATCATTATGCTCATTCGGGACGGCACTATTATTTACAATAGCGTCTCCTCCGTATTGCTTTACTAATTGTGTTAATTGTTCAAACATAATTTAAAGAATTTAGATTAGAACTCAAATTTAATCAAAAAAATAAAGGGATTTATTAAACAATGTTAATAAATCCCTTTTAAATGATTTAGTTATAATTAATTAGCTCAACAAAGTAATAATTTGCGATGCCAATTCAGTACCAATTCTGTCTTGTGCTTCTCCTGTTGCAGCTCCAATATGCGGAGTCAATGAGATTTTAGTGTGCATTAAGATCGCCATTTCCGGTTTTGGTTCACTTTCGAAAACGTCTAAACCTGCAAAAGCAACTTTTCCTGAATCTAAAGCTTTTACCAATGCTACTTCGTCAATAACACCGCCACGTGCACAGTTTACGATTCCAACACCATCTTTCATGATTGCTAATTCTTTTTCTCCAATGATGTAGCCATCCTGAGCAGGAACGTGCAAAGTAATGAAATCGGCTTCTTTAAACAATGATTCTAAAGATTGAGAAACAATAGTTGTAGTGATAGACTGACCATCAAAAAATTCCACTTTAATATCTACTTGCGGAATAAAACTATCAGCAGCGATAACTTTCATACCTAAACCAAGCGCCATTTTTGCAGTAGCTTGTCCGATACGTCCAATACCCACAATTCCTAAAGTTTTTCCTCTTAATTCAACACCGTTTGCGTATGCTTTTTTCAAGCCGTCAAAATTTGAATCTCCTTCAAGAGGCATGTTTCTGTTAGAATCATGTAAAAAACGAACACCGGAAAACAAGTGTCCAAATACCAGTTCAGCAACAGATTCTGATGATGAAGCCGGAGTATTAATTACATGTATTCCTTTGCTTTTGGCATAGTCAACATCAATATTATCCATACCAACACCACCACGACCAATAATTTTAAGTCCTGGACAGGCATCAATAATATCTTTACGAACTTTAGTCGCGCTGCGTACTAAAACTACATCTACATTATTTTCGTTCACAAAATTAGCAACTTGTTCCTGAGCTACTTTTGTAGTGATAACTTCAAATCCACCTTTTTCTAAGGCTAGAATTCCACTTTTTGAAATTCCGTCATTGGCTAATACTTTCATTGTTATATTGTTTATTTGGTTAATCGTTAATTTGTTTAATCGATGAACCAGCTATTATGATTTTTTCTTTTTTGATTTAGGAGCTAATCCCGCTATCCGTTACAAACGAAGTTCACTGAACTCCGATAAAAATAAAAGGATTTACACTTCTGTCGGGGCTGGGAATCCGGTATTCAATTGATATTTTGTCTAAACAGATTTTTCGATTAAACGATTAACCGAAAGAACTATTAAACTTTAGACTCCAATGCCTTCATTACATCTACTAAAACCTGAACACTTTCGATAGGCATGGCGTTGTAAATAGAAGCTCTGTAGCCACCAACTGAACGGTGTCCCGGCAATCCTGAAATTCCTGCTTCTTTCCATAAAGCATCAAAAGCTGCTGTATGATCAGCGTTGTTTAATAAGAAAGTAACATTCATTTTAGAACGATCTTCAACAGCCGCTGCACCTTTGAATAACGGGTTTCTGTCGATTTCGGCATATAGTAAATCTGCTTTTGCATCGTTTAATTTTTCAACAGCAGCAACTCCGCCTTTTTCTTTAATCCATTGTAAAGTCAGTAACGACACATAAACAGCAAAAACAGGAGGAGTATTGTACATACTTTCTGCTTTGATATGTTTTGCATAGTCTAACATACTTGGTATAGTTCTGCCGCTTTTCTCTAAGATCTCTTCTTTAACCACTACCAGGGTAGTTCCTGCAGGACCCATATTTTTTTGAGCTCCGGCGTAGATTAAATCAAATTTAGAAAAATCTAAATTGCGGGAAAAAATATCAGAACTCATATCGCAAACAACAGGAATGTTAGTTGCAGGGAATTCTTTCATTTGAGTTCCAAAGATGGTATTGTTACTGGTACAGTGAAAATAATCGGCATCACTTGGTATTGTATATCCTTTTGGAATATGGTTGTAATTTTCTTCTTTTGAAGAAGCTACAACAATAGTTTCTCCAAAATTCTTAGCTTCTTTTATAGCAGCAGTTGCCCATGTTCCGGAATCTAAATAAGCAGCTTTTCCGCCTTCTTTCAATAAATTATATGGAGCCATTAAGAATGCTGTACTTGCACCACCTTGTAAAAATAGTGCCTGATATCCTTTTCCTGTAAGTCCTAGTAACTCTAAAGCAAGGGAACGGGCTTCATCCATAACAGCAACGAAATCTTTGCTTCGGTGCGAAATTTCAAGAATAGAAAGTCCTGAATCATTAAAATTTAATATAGCTTTTGATGCTTTTTCAAAAACCTCTTGAGGTAAGATACTTGGTCCTGCGCTGTAGTTGTGTTTTTTCATGGTTGTTGTTAAAAGTCGAAAATTTTAAAGACGCAAATTTCGGCAATAGGAGCTGAAAAAGCGATAAATTATTCGAAATAATTAAACATATTTTTACTTTGTTGTTAACAAAAACGTTATAGTATCTACGTTATCTGCATAATCCCACAATTGAGGATTTTGGGTTTGTCCGAACGGGATGCTATTTTGGATTAAATCATGGCTTACGATGCACTGAATTTGTTCAGCATCAGCTTTAAGGCGCGTTTGCAGATCTTCTATATTTTCGTAGAATTCATAAAAAACGCTTGAAATAGGAGAGGCATAGCTTGGGTCTTCTTTTAAGGTTAAAAATCCATTATCCAGTAATTTAAAATTACTCATTAAAAATACGGCCTTGTTGTAATCGTAATTGTTAGCGTATTTTTCGTAATGAATTACATCCTGATATTTAAAGATAGCCTGAAAAAAAGCATCAAAAGAGTAGCCTTTTGGAACAAATAGCTTGGAAACATTGCGACAACCTAAACCAAAATACCTGAAAATATCTTCGCCCAATGCTTCTAATTCTTCATGACTTTCTTTTCCGTTTAAAACGGCAACAGAATTTCTGTTTTTTCGGATAATTGAAGGTTTATCTTTAAAATAATATTCAAAATATCGTGCCGTATTATTGCTTCCGGTGGCAATTACGGTATCAAAATTTTCCAGTTTGCCTTCCACGAAATTGACATTGTCTTTTAAACTTTCATCAACGGCAATTAAATATTTGGCTAAAAATGGCAACAAATGCTGATCATTAGAAGAAGTTTTTATGAGGGCTTTATTTCCTGTAATTAAAACCGATAAAAAATCGTGAAAACCAACCAAAGGAATATTTCCGGCTAAAATTAAGGCCACTGTTTTTTCCTTTTCCGTAGTGGAATTGGCAGCATATTGAGAAAGCCATTTTTCAATATTTTCTTCAGTTAAAGCCTCTGCCCATGATTGTATGGCAAAATAAACCTGTTCTGGTGTATACCATCCGTTATGTGATTGTGATAAATGTATTAGCTTTTCAAAATCATCAAAAAAGGCTTCATTGTGTAAAACGCCCGCTTTTTTCACGGATTTGCCTTCGGAAAACTGACTTAAAAATTTTCCTAATTCAACAAAAACACTTTTTTTTGTTTCTAATGTCATAATGTTTGTTTATGAATTGTTTTGATTGTAATTTTGCACAAAAATAAGCTATATTACGTTATAAGGCAAAGCAGAATGAAATCTTTGGCATTTTAAGCGCAAAGCCTGTAACTTTTAACACATAACTAAGAACAAGATGGCAATAATTATAACTGACGAATGTATAAACTGTGGGGCTTGTGAACCAGAGTGCCCAAATACAGCAATTTATGAAGGAGCTGACGATTGGAGATATAAAGACGGAACCAGCCTTTCAGGAAAAGTAATTTTACCTGACGGAACCGAAGTGGATGCAGATGATGCTCAAACGCCAATTTCTGATGAAGTCTATTATATCGTTCCTGGAAAATGTACAGAGTGTAAAGGTTTTCATGATGAGCCTCAATGTGCTGCTGTATGTCCTGTTGATTGTTGTGTGCCAGATGATAATCATGTGGAAGATGAAGAAACCTTGTTGAACAGACAAGCGTTTTTGCATGGTGATGAATAATTTTTTTAATTCAACATATATAAATCCTGGGTTAGCGCTCAGGATTTTTTTTTCTCAGATTTTAATTACAATATGCTTTTAGAGTGCTGATTTTTAATGTTTTATTTTATAAGTATTTATTTATTAATAAAAAATTAATACTTTAGGTGAAAATTTAATAAAGCCTATGAAGAAATTTATACTTTTATTTATAGTATTATTTAAAACTTGTCTTTTTGCTCAAAATACAGAATATTCTATAATTGTAAAAGATATAGAGACGCAATTGCCTATCGAAAATGCAATGGTCGTTATACTCAAAACTAAACAGGTTTTGCTGAGTAATGAAGAAGGTAAGGTAACTTTTATCCTGAATGGAGCTTCGAATGTTCAGGTTTCCGAAATGAACTATGATAATCTTACACTTCGTTGGGCGACTTTAAAAGAAGATCAGTTTGTAGTGTACCTTAAAAATAAAGACAACAAACTGGATGAAATTGTTTTGTCTAAGGATAATCCCCAGAAAATCCTTCAAAAAGTGGTCGCTAATTCGATACAAAAGCTAAGTATGCCGTATCGCCTGAAAGTATATGTAAGGGAATTTTTTATGCTGGATAATAAATATTCCTATTATAATGATGGTCTTGTGAATTTTCAGTTTTCCGGAAGTAAAAAAGCAACCACAACATTACTGGTTGAACAAAACAGGTCGTATGGCCTCTTAGAAACAGATGTAAGTACCGATTTAAGAGGGTATAACCTGAATAATATTATGGAGAATTATTCGAATTTGAATTATTTTCAGCCTGTCCTGGATGCAAAAGCGAAAAAAGAATATGACTTTATTATAAAAGCACATCCCAATAATAGTAGATATTATGTGATGAATATTACCCCGCTCGATAAATTAAAAAAAGGATTAGACAGTTTTGAGGTTATTTATGATCCTGAAAAAAAGATTATTGTAGAATTTAGCTGTAGTTTAAATCCCGTAAACAATGCTGAAATAACAGAGAAACCCGCTATAGGTTCTAAAACTATTACCAAATCGTTTGTAAAGGTCAATTACAGATTAGACGGGGCAGATTATTATGTATTAAGTTCGAATGAAGAAATTGCTTATGATCTGATTCTAAAGGAACAAGTTAAAAACATTCAGGTTCGGAATAATTTTGTAACGACCAGTTTTAACAGACAAAAATTTACGTATAAAGAAAGTGATGTTTTTAAGGAAAAAACACTCTTTAACAAACAAAACAAAATTCTTACTAAGTATTGGGATATTTCCGGCTTTACTGCGACCGATGAAGAAAAAGCAATTGTAAGTTCGTTGGAATTTAAATTATAAATTTATTTAAAAGATATAAAAAATCCTGAGTATACTCAGGATTTTTTGTTTTATAGACGTTGCATCTCAACTTTATGAAGTGAAGAAAAAATAAGGATTAAAAATTAAATCCAAGTCTTGCATAATAGTACGCTCCGCTGAAACCCATTTGTACGGCATCCCAATATCCGCCGGCTTCGGTATTCCCTTGCTCGTCTTGTTTGCTTGGGTAAACATTGAATAAGTTATTGCTTCCAATGCTTAATTTAAAATTTTTGCTCAGTTTGTAACCAAGCGTTAAGTCTGTGATCAATCTGGCATTGTAAACATCATCTTCGTCTGCATAATCTACTAAAACTACTTTGCTAAAGCGAGTAAAAGCTAAACCTGCATCAAATTTATTTCTGGAATAATTTAAATTTAAACCAAACTTGTTTTTTGGTGCAGATGCCAGTAAAAATGCTTTTTCACGTTTTCCAAAGAAAGTATCAGCATCTAAAGATCCATTTTTTACCTGATCGATTTTCATGTCGTTGATGTTGCCAACCAAAGTTGCACCGAATTGGCCAAAGTCAAATTTTTTCTTCCAGGAGAAAACCAAATCCAAACCGTGAGTACTGGTATCAACACCATTAGCAAAAAACTGAGCTTCAGAAACGCCAAGGTTTAAAGCACTTGCATCAAAATAGCCTGTTAAGACAATACGGTCTTTTACTTTAATATAATAACCGTCAACAGTTGCAGTGAAATCTCCAAATGTTGCCGTTAATCCTAAAGAGGCATTTACTGCTTTTTCTTCATTTAATTTGTCAATTCCAAAAGCCTTTGTAACAGGGCTGTCATTTGGTGCCAGTAAAACTTCGGTTGCACCACTCGCATTGAAATTGGTGAAACGCAAATTGTAGTAAACTTGAGCCAGTGATGGTGCGCGGAAACCAGTGCTTACAGATCCTCTTAAATTAATGTGGTCAGTAAGTTTTAACCTGGATGCTAATTTTCCGTTTACGGTACTGCCAAAATCGCTGTAGTTTTCAAAACGAACCGCTCCGCTTACCATTAAAGCCTCGGTAATATCCAGTTCGGCATCTGTGTAAAGAGAAAAATTGGTACGACTTTTATTGACTACGTTTGCAGGGCTATATCCCGGAAAACCCTGAGAACTTCCCGGTCTTGGAATAGTAGGAGAGGAAGTAGGGTCTGAGGGATCATAATCAGGATTAGGAACCGTAGGTGCGCTTTGAGTTGTAGGGTCTGTAATAGGTTTTCCATTTGTGTCGTAAGTCGTATAAGAACCTTCTTCACCGGCAAAAATTTCAAATTTCTCTACTCTGAATTCAGTTCCAAAAGCAACGTTTAACCCTTTTAAAACTTCACCATAATTTTTGGAAACATCAAAATTAGTGGTGTTTTGCAATAAGCTGTGTCCACCTGCGTCAAATTCAGTTGGAGATTTATCTTCAAGCGAAGCGTTAATAGTTCCTTTTATATCATAATGAAATTTATTTTTACCAAAAGTATTGCTTAAATCCATTTTCCAGCCACCAGAAGTTTCAGTTCTAATTCCGGCAGCGATAGAATTATCATTGATCTTGGATGTAATTCTTGGAGTATAGCCGCCAGGATAAACAGATTCTACTACTCTTTCGCCATCATTTCTGGTAAAAGCATACGCATCAGTGTTTCTGTAACTACTTCCTCCAAAAGCATAAAATTCCGTTTTATCCGCGATTGGAATCGCCAGGTTTCCAAAGAAGTTTAAGCCTTTAATTTGTGCATCACCAAAGCCTTTTCTAAAATCATAAGAAGGCCTTAATGTTTTGTCTTTATTGATAAACTCACCTGTAAAATTGGCGTAACCGCCTTTTTCACCTAGTGCAATTCCGTAATTGGCCGCGACTTTTACAGATTGTCCGTCAAAAGATTTGTCTTTTCCATAGGAGTTTCCGTTTCCTTTTTGGTCTAATCTAAATCCTTTTGTGTTAGGGGTGCCGGGTAAAAAGTCTCCTTTGGCATCCGTATTAAAAAAACCATACGTTACAGCTCCGGTTAGTTCATTAACGTTGTCATTGGTAACAATATTGATAACTCCGGCAATGGCATCAGAACCATATTGGGCAGCGGCACCATCACGTAAAATTTCAATTCTTTTAATAGAGGCGGCAGGAATAGCATTTAAATCGGTTCCCGTATTTCCACGTCCACGGGTTCCAAATAAATTAATTAGTGACGACTGGTGTCTTCTTTTTCCGTTAATCAAAACCAGGGTCTGGTCAGGTCCTAAACCCCTTAGGGAGGCAGGATCGACGTGATCAGCCCCGTCAGAACCGGATTGTTTATTGGCATTAAACGAAGGGGCAACATATTGCAGTAATTCATTAATCTCCAATTTTCCACTTTGTGTTGTTACATCTTTTACATTAATAACATCGATAGGAACAGCTGAATTTACAACGGTTCTTTTTGCATTTCTCGAACCTACCACCACAACATCATTCAAAACCTGACCACCACTTTCGTCTAAAGTAACGTCGACTTTGTCACCTGTAACCTTTTTTTCGATAGTAGAATATCCAACATAACTAAAAATTAATGCAGAACCATCCTTTACTTTGATGCGATAACTTCCTTCGAAATCAGTCGAAACGCCATTATTAGTCCCTTTTTCCAGAATATTAACCCCCGGCAAAGGCGCGCCCGACTTGTCTTTTACAACTCCTGTAATTTCTTTTTGAGCAAAAAGAAACATTGAATTTAATAGAAATAAAAATAATGCAATTTTTTTCATGGTTAATGATTTTCTTGGTTTGTTTTTTGTTAGAAACTTTTATAAAATTACCTTTTTTTAACAAAAACTTAATAAAAAGTTTAAAAATTTTTAAGAATAGCCTTAAAATTATATTAATGCACATTTTTACTTCGGTTACGAGCTATTAAATCTTATATTTGCAAAATTTTAAAGCCAAAAAATATCATTTTGGCAGAAACAAAAAATGTACAAGTAAATCATAAGCCATTACATTACAATTGTTAATGACAGGACCTGAACCAAATTCAGAGTCGAACAAAATAAACAGAAACAACAGATGAAAGCAGGAATTGTAGGATTACCAAATGTTGGAAAATCAACATTATTTAATTGTTTATCTAATGCAAAAGCGCAAAGTGCCAACTTTCCGTTTTGTACAATCGAACCTAATATTGGTGTTGTAAACGTTCCGGATCCCAGAATCAACAAATTAGAAGAATTGGTAAAACCTGAGCGTGTACAAATGGCAACGGTTGATATTGTTGATATCGCAGGTTTGGTAAAAGGGGCAAGTAAAGGTGAAGGCCTTGGAAACCAGTTTTTAGGAAACATTAGAGAGTGTAATGCTATTATTCACGTTTTACGTTGTTTTGACAATGATAATATCGTTCACGTTGACGGAAATGTAAATCCGATCCGTGACAAAGAGACGATTGACATCGAACTTCAATTGAAAGATTTAGAAACCGTTGAAAAACGTTTGGAAAAAGTAAATCGTGCCGCTAAAACCGGAAATAAGGAAGCACAAACCGAAAAAGCACTTTTAGACCGAATCAGAGAAGCATTATTACAGGCTAAATCAGCCCGTACTATCATACCTCAGGGGAATGACGAAGAAGTTTTAATGGAATCTTTTCAGTTAATTACTGCAAAACCGGTTTTATACGTTTGTAATGTTGACGAAAATTCAGCAGTAAACGGAAACAAATATGTAGATCAGGTTCGTGAATTGGTAAAAGATGAAGATGCTGAAGTGATTATCCTTTCAGTAGGGGCAGAGGCTGATATTACCGAGTTAGAAAGCTACGAAGAGCGTCAGGTTTTTCTTGAAGATATGGGATTAACGGAGCCTGGAGCATCTGTTTTAATTCGTGCTGCTTACAAATTACTAAAACAGCAAACCTATTTTACTGCTGGTGTAAAAGAAGTTCGTGCCTGGACCATCAATATTGGTTCTACAGCGCCACAAGCAGCCGGAGTGATCCACACTGATTTTGAAAAAGGATTTATTCGTGCAGAAGTAATCTCATACGAAGATTATGTTCAGTATGGTTCTGAAGCAAAAGCAAAAGAAGCAGGAAAATTCAAAGTTGAAGGAAAAGAATATATCGTAAAAGATGGTGATGTAATGCATTTCCGTTTCAACGTGTAATTTTTCTTTTTACAGTATAGAATAAAGAGGATAGACTACTGCTGGAGAGATTCAGCAGTTTTTTTATGCGCAACTGTCAGGGTTGAGTGGGGGCGAAGCACGACAAAGTTTGTTCTTCGGGAAAGAAACAATCTCACGAATATAAAATATGAAGTTTGTATAAATGTGGTTGCTTTATTCCTTGCAATGAAAAAAAAGAGAATAAAATCTGCTCCATCTGCGAGAAACAAAAAAATATAAAAAAATCCCTGTAAATCCGCGCTTTCGCGTAAGCGAATCTGTTTTATCCGTGTAGCATTTTTTTTGGCTCAAAAATTGGTTACAGAAAATTAACCAATAATTAATCTAAAAAACAAACCAATCAAAATGCTAAAAAAAACCTTCAAAATTTTAGGCTGGACGCTCCTCGGAATTGTTACTTTTCTTGTTTTATACCTCATTTCGGTTTATCTCATCTCTAAAATAACCGTCAATTCTGATGTAGCACAAGTAGAGGAGAAAGATGGAATTCCGATCTATATTCTCTCCAACGGAGTTCATACTGATATTGTAGTTCCTATTGTAAATGATATAAAAGACTGGCGGAAAGAAATTCAATTTAGTCAGACAAAATCCAAAGACAGCCTGATGCAATTTGTAGCTTTCGGTTGGGGCGATAAAGGTTTTTATCTGCACACACCGGAATGGTCCGACTTAAAAGCAAGTACGGCTTTAAAAGCTGCTTTCGGAGTAAGTTCATCGGCTATGCATACCACTTTCTTCAAACAATTAAAAGAAGGCGATGATTGCAAACGCATTCTGGTTTCAAAAGAGAACTATCAAAAGTTAGTGTCTTTTATTTCAGAAAGTTTCCTTGACCCAACTCACCCACAATGGATTGAAGGTTATAGCTACGGAAAGAAAGATGCTTTTTACGAAGCCAAAGGAAGTTACAGCTTGTTTTATACCTGCAACACCTGGGCGAATTGCGCCCTGAAAGCTGCCAATCAAAAAGCGAGTTTATGGACGGTTTATGATAAAGGGATTTTTTGTCATTATAAATAAAGCGCGCTATGAAAAAGATATTTTTAATTGTAGTGCTTGGAATCCTTTCTTTTTCCTGTAAAAAAATAAGAATGCGTCCATGTCCGGACTGCTTTATTTTTTATTTTGAAAATCCACAACCGGAAAATGATGCAGAGATGGATCATTTTCCAAATAAATTTAGAGGTCTTTATAAAGATAAAGATTCTGCTTTTTTAAGAATTGAAGAGGATAGGATGATATATCAATATTTCTGGAAATATAAAATCCATAAAATTGAATTTGATTCTATTAAAGAAAAGTTTGAAATCAAAGGGAATCAGGTACTGGATAAAGCTTCAAATGAAAAGTCTCTTATAAAAGTAAAAGGAGATTCGGTCGAATTTACCAAAATTGCTATAGATACTTTTTTTAGATTATCATATTATCAAAAACTGAAACGTGTTGATGGTCAATTGGTATTAAGTACAAAAGATTCTATTTTCTGGAAAACTCAGTTTTTAAGTTTAAAAAATAATACACTAAAAATAAAAGAGATTTATTTACATGATGATTTAAAAAAGCTAGATTCTGTTACGGCAATTAAAGGTAAAATTCTCGATACAATGTCTTATTTGATTAAACCAACGCGTCGCGAATTCAAAAAGATATTAAAAATAAAACATTTGGGGGAAGATCAGGAATATATAAAAATATCAAATTAGAAAAAATCAAGATTTGAAGTTATCTAAACCCGACAGTACAAATTCGCGGACACGGATATTTTTCTATCGACATTTAATTTCTACAAGATATTTTTTGAGATTGTATTTATGTTGTAAGTCTGTTAGGAATTAAATGTTGGCAGAAAAGATACATAAATCCCATATAGATGTACCATTAGGGACTAAACATATAAAATCAAAAAGTCATTTTAACAACATGGGAAAGATGTAAGATTCCTCTAAAAAACAAGAATTTTAATTTTTTAATAATTTCTTAAATTTGAAAGTCTATCTAAAAACAGAAGTATCGTGAAAATTAAAAATATATTCTCCAAGTCATGGTTTCTGCTCAAGAATACCTTTTTAGAATTTAACGATGACAATGCTATTAAGCTTAGTGCAGCGTTATCTTATTATACCATATTTGCATTACCTCCTTTATTAATTATTATCATTACGATTTGCGGGTTTTTCTTTGGCGAAGATGCCGTAACAGGACAATTATACGGACAAATAAATGGCCTGGTTGGTAACGGTGCGGCCAGTCAGATTCAGGAAGCGATAAAAAATGTGCAATTATCGGGAGATAATGTTTTTGCGACAGTATTTGGTATTGCGATGTTATTAATTGGAGCATCGGGAGTTTTTGCAGAAATACAAAGTTCTATTAATTTTATATGGGGCCTGCGTGCAAAACCGGATAAGGGAATTAAAAAATTCATTCAAAATCGCCTGATGTCATTCTCCATGATAGCTTCAGTTGGTTTTCTAATGCTGGTCAGCCTTTTTATAAGTACAACATTAGATTTAGTTAGTGCACGTTTAAAAGTATATTTCCCGGAAAGCACAGTTTACCTGTTTTACGTAGTTAATATCGTTATTGTACTGGCCAGTATCACACTTCTTTTTGCTATTATTTTCAGAACATTACCCGATGGTAAAATTAGATGGAAAGATGCTTTTATAGGATCAACAGTAACGGCAATTTTATTTATGATTGGTAAGTTTGCCATTGGTTTTTATTTAGGCAGTTCTACAGTGGCTTCGGTTTACGGTGCGGCGGGTTCTGTAATAATTATTTTGGTTTGGGTGTATTATTCGGCAATTATTCTGTATTTTGGAGCAGAATTTACCAAAGTATATGCAAAATCTTACGGAGGTAAAATTTATCCTAACGAATACTCAGTAGAGATTCAAAAGGAAATCTATGAAATCAATAACCCAGCTGAAAAAAAAATAACAAATAAACAACATATATGAAAATTATAGCCTTTGGAGGAAGTAACAGCCACCATTCTATCAATAAAAAACTCGCAACGTACGCAGCAGGTTTATTCGAAAATGCCGAAGTTGAAGTTTTGGATTTAAATGATTTTGCAATGCCTTTGTTTAGTGTCGACCTCGAAAAAGAAGTAGGACAGCACGAGATTGCAAAAGCATTTTTGGCGAAACTTACTGCTGCAGATATTTTAGTAGTTTCTCTCGCAGAAAATAATAACAACTATTCTACAGCATTTAAAAATATATTCGATTGGTGTTCCCGAATTACCAAAGAAGTTTTTCAGCAAAAGCCAATGTTGCTGCTCGCAACTTCGCCGGGAACAAGAGGTGGTGCTTCGGTTTTAGAAATAGGACGTAATGCCTTACCAAGATATGGTGCTGAAATTAAAGCTACATTCTCATTACCTGCTTTTAATGCTAATTTTGATTTAGAGCAAAATAAAATCTCCAATGCAGAGTTAGATAAGGAATTAAAAGGCATAATAAAGTCTAGTTTTTAATCGATGACAAAAAAGATTACCGTTATATTTCTTTTGCTTAATTTTATTTTTCTACACTCATCGTACTCTCAAAAGTATAGTAATGTAGATGGAATAGTTGCAAAATATCCAAAACATTTTAGTTCTACAGAAGATTTAGCCGAAAGAATTCAAAAAGATTTTACTTCAGAACATGATAAAGCACGGGCTATTTACACCTGGATTGCTCTTAATATTAAATATGATTATGCTTCTTTTTTAAAACCGCAAAGAACACAGGGTTTTAGCTATTCTACGGAAGCAGAGAAACAGAGAAAGATTAAAGAACTGAATGATAAATTGATTCAGAAAACTTTTGATGCTGAAAAGGCAGTTTGCGAAGGTTTCACGGCTTTGTACCAGCATTTGGCTGAATTGTCTGGGTTAAAATCAGAAATCATCAGAGGGGATTCAAAAACAAGATTGGCAGATATCGGTCGAAAAAATATGTCTTCAAATCATGCCTGGAATATTGTTTTAATTGATAAAAAATGGCGATTGATTGATGTTACCTGGGGTCAGGGCTATTACGACAGCAGTAAAGGCAGAATGGTGAATGATTTTGATCCCGTTTATTTTGATACAGATCCTGGTTATTTTTTTGCCAAACATTTTCCTGATTCCGGTTCTTATTTAGGCAATAAATTAAACAAAGAAGATTTTCTAAACGGACCTTTAATTTACAATAAAACAATTGCAGGGGATTATAGAATTAAGTCGCCTGATTCCGGAATAATAGAAGCTAAATACGGAGATAAAATAACTTTTGAAATCAAAAATGTTTCAAAGTCAGATCTTGTTTTCTATTTAAATAGAAAAAATCAACCCGTTAAAATCCAGAATTCAAAAGAAAAACGCGGAGGACTGGAGTTTCAAATTGCTTACGATAAAAATATAGGCGACTATATTACGATTTATCTCGATACGTTTAGTATTGTTTCTTTTAAAGTAATTCGAAAATAGATAAGACCACATAACATTTTCGTCTTTTATCGAATTGACGTATCTTTATCAATTCAGGATTTGAACCAATACGCTATGGAAACAACTTTTCTGAAATCAATTTTAGACAATGATTTCTATAAATTTACGATGCAGCATGCCGTAATAAAGCTTTTTCCGAAAGCAAAAGTACGTTACGGTTTTATAAATAGAGGGGAACACATTTTTCCTCCCGGTTTTGCTGATTTACTTCGACGGTCAGTAGAGGCTATGGGAGATTTACGACTGACTAAAAACGAAAAGCATTATCTGGCTAAATATTGTCCCTATCTGGATCCCACTTATTTAGATTTTTTGCAAGGATACAATTTTGATCCGTCTGAAGTTGAAATTACTCAGGAAGGATCAGAAATAAAAGTTACAATTGAAGGGTTTTGGTACCGCACTATTTTATGGGAAGTACCTTTAATGGCTTTAATTTCGGAACTATTTTATAAGTCGAATCATTTAATTCGCTTAAACGATGATGCTATAAAAACCTTGACCAAAAGTAAAATTGACAATTATAATACGTTAGGTGTTTCTATTCTCGAATTTGGTACCAGACGCCGCCATTCTTACGATGTACATGTTTTGATCAATGAAACGTTGCAAAGTTTTGGTTCAGAAAGTTTTATCGGTACAAGTAATGTGCATTTTGCAATGGTTAATAATGTACGGCCTTTAGGAACCCATGCACACGAATGGTTTATGTTTCATGCAGCACAGTACGGTTTTAAAATGGCCAATTTAATCAGTCTGGAACATTGGACACAGGTTTATGGCGGTGATCTCGGAATTGCCCTAACCGATACTTATACAACCGATATATTTTTTGCGCAATTTGATAAAAAATATTCCAAACTTTTTGATGGAGTTCGTCACGATAGTGGTGACCCAATTGAGTTTGCACAAAAGGTAATTTCTCATTATGCCCAAATGGGAATTGACCCAAAATCGAAAGTCATTGTTTTTTCAGATTCCCTAAATTATGATAAAGTAAAAGCCATAACAGATTTTTGCAAAGATAAGATCAAAATGTCATTTGGTATAGGAACCAATTTTACTAATGATGTGGGTTTGCCCGCCATGAATATGGTTATAAAACTGACAGAAGTTAAGCTTGATAACACCCATTGGCAAGGTGTTGTAAAACTATCTGACGAAAAAAATAAAAATACAGGAACGCCCGAAATGATTGCTTTGGCAAAAGAAGTACTGGGAATTAAATAGTATTTTTTTGTTCGAAAGCTGTTTTTTTATATTTTTAACGCCCGTATTATTTTAAAATCAATTTAAATAGGATTCAAAGCTGTTATTAATCATAACAAAAAAAAAATACGCTTTCATTTTTTGACTATAAATGGTACATTAGCCAAAAATCCAATTCACTTTATGCTAGAGCAAAATCAATATACCGAAGATAACATTCGATCACTCGACTGGAAAGAACATATCCGTATGCGTCCCGGAATGTATATCGGGAAATTGGGAGACGGATCTTCTCCGGATGACGGTATTTATATTCTTCTAAAAGAGGTTTTAGACAACTGTATCGATGAGTTCGTAATGGGCTCAGGAAAAACTATTGAGGTAACGATAAAAGATAAAACGGTGTCGGTTCGTGATTACGGACGTGGAATTCCGTTAGGAAAAGTAGTTGATGTAGTTTCGAAAATGAATACCGGTGGAAAGTACGATTCTAAAGCTTTCCAGAAATCAGTAGGTTTAAATGGTGTCGGAACAAAAGCAGTAAATGCACTTTCGAGTGCTTTTCGCGTAGAATCTGTTCGTGATGATAAACAAAAAGCAGCAGAATTTTCAGCCGGGAATCTGGTAGTAGAAGAAGACGTAATTGATACTACAAAGCGAAAAGGAACAAAAGTAACTTTTACGCCGGATGAAACGATTTTTAAAAATTATAAATTCCGTTTAGAATATGTGATCAAAATGGTCAAAAACTATTGTTACCTAAACAATGGTTTAACAATTATATTCAACGGCGAAAAATACCTTTCAGAAAATGGTCTTCGTGATTTATTAGAAGAAACAATCAGCGAGGAAGATCTGGAATATCCAATTATTCACCTGAAAGAACATGATATCGAGATCGCTTTAACACACAGTAAAACGCAATACAGCGAAGAATATCACTCTTTTGTCAACGGTCAGAACACAACACAAGGAGGAACCCACTTAGCGGCTTACAGAGAAGCCATTGTAAAAACCATTCGTGAGTTTTACAATAAAAACTTCGAAGCATCTGATGTTCGTAAATCGATAGTGAGTGCGATCAGTATCAAGGTGATGGAACCTGTCTTTGAATCTCAGACCAAAACCAAATTGGGTTCTATGGATATGGGTTCTGATGACGGAACACCGCCCGTATCAGTTCGTACTTTTGTAAACGATTTTATTAAAACGAAATTAGACAATTATTTACATAAAAATCCGCCAACAGCAGAAGCTTTATTGCGTAAAATTTTGCAGGCTGAACGTGAGCGAAAAGAATTATCAGGAATTAGAAAACTGGCGACAGATCGTGCCAAAAAAGCCAATCTCCATAATAAAAAATTAAGAGATTGCCGTGCGCATCTTCCGGATACAAAAAACCCAAGAAACTTAGAAAGTACGCTTTTTATTACCGAGGGAGATTCGGCTTCCGGATCGATTACAAAGTCACGTGACGTAAATACTCAGGCCGTTTTCAGTTTGCGCGGTAAGCCTTTGAACTCCTACGGAATGACGAAGAAGATTGTATATGAGAATGAAGAATTCAACTTATTGCAAGCCGCATTAGATATCGAAGACGGACTCGAAAAATTACGTTACAATAATATCGTAATTGCAACTGATGCCGATGTCGATGGTATGCACATTCGCTTGCTGTTGATTACTTTTTTCCTTCAGTTTTTCCCGGAATTAATTAAGGAAGGACATTTGTATATCCTGCAAACACCACTTTTCAGGGTTCGAAATAAAAAAGAAACTATTTATTGCTATTCAGACGAAGAAAGAAAAGATGCGATCGAAAAACTAAAACCAAAACCGGAAATCACCCGATTTAAAGGTTTGGGAGAGATTTCGCCGGATGAGTTCAAAAACTTTATTGGAGAAACGATTCGATTAGACCCAATTATGATGGATAAGAATACTTCGATTGAGCAATTACTGTCATTTTATATGGGGAAAAATACCCCGGACAGACAGGAATTTATTATCAAAAACTTGAAGGTGGAACTGGATGCTGTTGAAGCAGAATAGAAAGAAAGAATTATAGAAGAATTTTTTAGTATTTATACTGAACAAAATATATGAAAGACGAAGAAGACGATAACATAATTCCAAACGACGACGAGAATAATGCTGAAGACAACCATCTTGATGACAATCAGGACGGAGATGATGCTGAGGAAATTATTAGTGTAAATGCCAAGAGTTTTGAAGGACAGCATTTTTACGAAAACCAGGAAGAAGAAGGAGAGGACGTTATTACCAAAGTAACGGGCATGTACAAAGACTGGTTCCTGGATTATGCTTCATACGTAATTCTGGAACGTGCAGTACCCGCGATTGAAGATGGTTTTAAACCCGTTCAGCGTCGTATTATGCATTCGCTTAAAGAATTGGATGACGGTCGTTATAATAAGGTTGCCAATGTTGTAGGGCACACGATGCAGTATCACCCACACGGAGATGCGAGTATTGGTGATGCCATGGTACAAATTGGTCAGAAAGATTTATTAATTGACTGCCAGGGAAACTGGGGAAATATCTTAACAGGCGACGGAGCTGCGGCTTCCCGTTATATCGAGGCACGTTTGTCTAAATTTGCTTTGGAAGTTTTGTATTCGCCAAAAATTACCGATTGGGGAGTTTCGTACGATGGTCGTCGTGCTGAACCCAACAATCTTCCGGTAAAGTTTCCGTTGCTTTTGGCACAGGGAGCAGAGGGAATTGCCGTGGGTCTTTCGACTAAAGTTTTACCTCACAACTTCAATGAATTAATTGATGCTTCGATCAAGATTTTAAAAGGAAAAGCCTTTACCTTATATCCTGATTTCATGACACAGGGTATTGCCGATGTGTCGAATTATAATGACGGACTTCGTGGCGGACGTGTACGTGTACGTGCTAAAATTGCCCAATTAGACAAGAATACACTGGTGATAACGCAAATTCCGTTTTCGACCAATACCACGACTTTGATTGACAGTATTTTGAAAGCCAATGATAAAGGTAAAATCAAAATCAAGAAAATCGAAGACAACACAGCTGCCGATGTTGAAATTTTAATTCATCTTTTCCCTGGTGTTTCTCCGGACAAAACGATTGATGCTTTGTTTGCTTTTACCGCCTGTGAAACTTCTGTAGCACCTTTAGGCTGTGTTATTGAAGACAATAAGCCATTGTTTATCGGGGTTTCTGAAATGTTGAAAATTTCGACACACAGAACCGTTGATTTGCTTCGCCAGGAATTAGAAATTCAGTTAGAAGAATTAAAAAACAAATGGCATTTCTCTACTTTAGAGAAAATCTTCATTCGTGAAGAAATGTACATTGATTTCAAATTATACTCAGACAGAGAATCGCTGTATAAATATTTATACGATCGATTTGAGCCTTTCAAAAAATCATTCGTAAGAGAAATCAACGATGAGGATTTGCAACGATTGACTCAAATCCCAATGATTCGTATTACCCGTTTTGACTCTGATAAAGCCGATGATTTTATCGCTAAATTAGAAGACGAGATGAAAGAAGTAGAGCATAATTTAGAAAATCTTACTGATTTTGCTATTGCCTATTTTACCAAATTAAAAGAGAAATACGGAAAAGGACGCGAACGTCAGACAGAACTTCGTGTTTTTGATAACGTTGAGGCTACAAAAGTAGTTTTGCGTAACACAAAACTATATGTAAACCGCGAAGAAGGTTTCGTGGGAACCAGCCTTAAAAAGGACGAATATGTTACCGATTGTTCTGATATTGATGATGTAATCGTGTTTTTACGAGACGGAAAAATGCTCGTCACAAAAGTCGATGCTAAAACGTTTGTAGGTAAAGATATCATTCACATTGCTATTTTTGACAAGAGTGATAAGCGAACGATTTACAACATGATTTATCGCGACGGAAAATCAGGTCCGTCGTATATTAAACGTTTCAATGTTTCTGGTGTAACACGTGATAAGCCTTATGATTTAACGAATGAAACGAATGGTTCTCAGGTTGTTTATTTTTCACACAATCCAAATGGGGAAGCAGAAGTAATTACCATATTATTGCGCCAGATAGGAACGATCAAAAAACTGAAATTCGATATTGATTTTGCCAAATTGGCCATTAAAGGCAGGGCTTCAAAAGGGAATCTGGTAACCAAATATCCAATCAAGAAAATCGAGTTAAAAGAGAAAGGAATCTCTACGTTGCTGCCAAGAAAAGTCTGGTTTGATGACACGGTAAAACGTTTGAACGTTGATGCAAGAGGGGAGTTATTGGGTGAATTTAAACCAAGTGATAAAATTCTGATCATCAATCAAAGTGGTAAACTGAAGGTTATTATTCCGGAATTATCGACTCACTTTGAAGAAGATATGATTGTACTGGAAAAATTTAATCCTAAAAAACCAATTTCGGCTATTTATTACGACGGAGAAAAAGAACGTTACTATTTAAAGCGTTTTCTGGTTGAAACCGAAAAAGAAGAAAGCTTTATTACAGAGCATCCTAATTCGCAATTAGAAATTGTATCGACAGATTATCGTCCGGTAGCACAATTGATTTTTGCTAAAGTAAAAGGAGTTCAGAAAGAAGATTTACATATCGATGTCGAAGATTTTATTGCTATAAAGGGTTTTAAAGCTTTAGGAAACCAATTAACGACGGATAAATTAAAACAAGTTAACTTGTTAGAGCCACTTCCTTATGAAGAACCAGTCGAAGAAATTCCTGAAAAACCGGAATTGCCTGAAGATGATTCCGTTGAAACAGAATTAGACGATGATGGCCAGATAGGTTTGGTTTTAGATTAATATAAAAAACGAAAAACGCTAAGATTTATTTCTTAGCGTTTTTTTTGTATAGGATACCTTTTATTATTTTAGTTCTCAGGAAATGTTGACCATTTCTTCCTTAATCCATTTTACTTCATTATTCTCAATTATAACAGTCATGGTATCACAATCTTTAACTTCTCCTGAAATTATTTTCTTGGCTAACGGTCTTCTTAAATGGCTTCTTATAATACTTTTTATAGGTCTTGCTCCGTATTTGGCATTGTATCCATTTTCAGCAAGATAAAGTTTGGCTTCCATCGGGATTTCGACTTTAATATTAATATTCTTCAATAAATCCATAAACTCTTTTTTAAGATGGATCTCAAATATTTTTAAAGCATTTTCTTTGCTGATAGGGGCAAAAGGGATAATCTCCGTTAAACGCCCTAAAAATTCAGGCCTGAAATAATTCCCCATAATCTCCATTAAAGAAGTTGAAGTTGGAATTTTACCGCTATTGAAAGTCTCCACAATATGATCTGCACCAATATTTGAGGTAAACAATATAATAGAATTCGAAAAATCGCCTTCTTTTCCTAGTCGGTCATGTAGTTTTCCTTCGTCCATTATTTGAAGGAACACGTCATAAACAGAAGTATGTGCTTTTTCGATTTCATCAAACAATACAATAGAATAGGGTTTTTGTCTGATCTTATTGACGAGCAGCCCACCCTCTTCATATCCGACATATCCCGGGGGCGCACCGTAGAATGGGATTACTTGTGTCACAGTTTTATGAAAAATTTAAAAAATAGATCATCGAATGTATTTCCGTATCGACTCTTTATAGAAGATTAATGTACGCTAAAAGCCTGATTTTAAATCAGGCTTTCTATTTAAACAAAGCATTCAAATTAATGTTTTTTTTCTCTTTTAATTTTTTTACAATTTTCAAAAAAGCAATTGCAGTGATGTAAGCGTCTCCCAAAGCGGTATGACGGTCTTTTTTTGAAATATCAAATTTGTCCGCAAGATCGTCTAAAGTATAGTGATCTTTTCGTTCAAACAAATGCGATTTTATTAATGTCTTTTTATATAAAATAGCGGTATCTAAACGCTTGTTGGTCAATTCAGGTAATCCGTTTCGTTCTAAGGCTTTATTGATCATGGTAACATCAAAAATAGTGTGATGGGCAATAATAACCGAATCTCCTAAAAAAGCCAAAAATTGTTGTAAGGCTTCTGATTCACCGGGGCGTGGAATAACAAAAGCTTTTAAGATGCCGTGAATCTGGGCAGTCGATTTGTCATAATGATCCTGTTCAATATAAACTTCAAAACTGTTCTGAATCGCTATAATGCCATTTTGGAGTACCAGTGCTCCAATACATAGTATGCGGTCATTATCGTAATCAAAACCTGTAGTTTCGGTATCTAAAACGACAAAACGAGTTTCCTCAATGGTACTATTTTCGTCAAAGAGATTTTCTTCTTTTTTCCACAAATTAAATAAACTCATACCTTATACCAGATTTGAAATATTAAAACGTATCGAAATTAATTCCTGAAGCTCTTTAATCGTTTTAAAAGTTCTTTTGAGTTTGATCTTTTCCATTTTTGATAACGATTCTAATGCAATAAATTGTCCGGAATCGTGATGCAGGAGCCCTTGTTTGGTTCTGAATTTTAGTAAGGCTTTAAACGAATACGAACAGGACAAATACAATTCCCTGTTGTTGGGTTCTAACCCGGCCAGCTTTTCAAATCGTTCTGCCGTATTGCTAATCGATTTAACCGAATGTGATAAAATCAAAACCCGGGCTGCATCAGTTAAAGGCATCAGCGCTCTTCTTTTAATATCAAAATGATCTTTATTGGCTCCGTCCTGTTCTACCAAAAATTGTCTAAAAAAACCAGTTGGTGAGGGACTTTGCAAAGCACCACTTACCAAATGAACATAAAAGACAGGATTTGCTTTTACATTTTCAAAAATAGATTCCGAAAGTTCATCCACAATTTTAGCATCTCCATAAGTCAGCGTATAATCGAAGAATATAAAAGAGAGTAAAACTTCATTTTTTCCGGGATTCGTGATCCAGTGGTGCACCTGGTTTTTCCATTCATCAAGGCTCATACACCACTTTGGGTTCGAAGCCATCATTTCAGCAGGACAATATTCATAGCCAATTTCAAAAAGGCCCTTATTGACAAGGGCAGCAAATTTTAAGAAATAAACCTTAGTTTCCTCTTTAAAAACATCAGAAACATTTTCGTAAACAATGGCATTATCCTGATCCGTATGTAGCATCTGTTCACCGCGTCCCTGACTTCCTAGTGCGAGCCATGCAAATTTTGCCGGAGGCGGACTGCTCATTTTTTCTAACGAAATTTCGATAACGCGCGTTGTGCAGGCTTCATTTAATTCTGTAATAATTTTAGAAATCAAGGTCATGGGAATGTTTTGATCCAGATAACCCTGAAGCAATTCCATAATACTGTTTCGGATAGGTTTTATTTCCTTTGTTTTTTTGGCTCTTTTTAAAGCTTTTATTAATACAGCAGGATTGTTGCCTAAGGCTACCATTACATCATGTTTGGATAAGATTCCGACAGCTTTGGTATTTGTAGTTCCGTCTTTGGTAAGGCATAAATGACTGATATTACTTTTCATCATGGCCATTTGTGCCTCTGTAACAGTCATTTTTTTAGGATAGGTAATTACCGGTTTCGTCATGATCGTTTCCGCTGTTGTGAGGATCGAATAGTCTCCCGTAACAATTTTATTGCGAAGGTCTTTGTCTGTTAAGATACCAATAGGCAGCATTTCATCGACAATTAATATCGCACCGACTTTTTTCTGATTCATGATTTTTGCAATATCACGAACTGTAGTTGACGGACTGCAGGTCACAATTTTTTTGGAATATTTAATTGGGGCGAGATCAAAGGAGTGCTTACTGGAATGAAGATTTTCATTTAACAAATCATCGCCATACAATTTATCTTTATGAATGTCTGAATACGGATTTCGGGTATTTGAGGCGTAACTTTCGATCAAAAAATTACCAACAGTTCTGTTTTCCAGTGCATAAGGTTTAAAAACGGCAATTGGAATTGCATATAGAATAGTTTCTTCATACGCAACGGCTTCCATAATATAATTTTCCTGCGCCAATAACGGACGCAATCCAAAAATATCTCCTTCGTCACACATGTCTAAGACTGTGTTTTTCGGGCTTTTTTTAAGGGCTACAGCACCTTTGTGAACAACATAAAAAGAATCATGCGTTTTATCGTTTTCAGCAAATATAACAGTGTCTTTCTCTTTATAAACAATAGAGATCTGTTCCGATAGCTTTTCTAAATCCTTTTGGTGCAGGAAGCTAAAAGGCGGGAAATTCTTTAAAAAGTCGGCAACTCTTTGTGAAATGGTATTTTTCATGCGTTAGATTTAGGTTCTAAAGTACCATTTAAAATAGAAATGTAAAAGAAACACCTTTAAACTTTTTTTAATAGGCCGGAAAGTCACAAAGACATAAAGTTTTGTTTATTCTTTGCGTTCTGACAGTCATAAAAAAAGCTCCAAAATGAACCTTTTAATTTATGATTGTTTCTTTCGAATTCTCATATTGATAAATTCTACAGCGAGCGAAAATGAAATAGCAAAATACAGGTATCCTTTTGGAACTGCGCCAATATGTTCGCCTGCAAGCGCAGCATTGGATAAATGCATACTTTCGGTAATCAGCATAAATCCAATAAGGATTAAAAACGAAAGTCCTAATATTTGGATCGAAGGATTTTTATTGACAAAATTTCCAACCGGAACCGCAAACAGCATCATCACCAAAACCGAGATAATAACTGCTGTAATCATAATAGTTAATGCACCGGGAACACCATTAGTCATACCAACCGCCGTTAAAATGGAATCGACGGAAAAGATTAAATCGATCAGTAAAATTTGCACAATTACATTCGAAAAGGATTTTTTTGCTGCCGTTTCAATTGTCTTTTCTTCCTCTCCTTTATGGTCTACCTTTTCACTGATTTCTTTGGTGCTTTTATAAATTAAAAACAAACCTCCCAAAAATAAAATTAGGGCCTGCCCGGTAAAATTACCTTCAAACCACCCCCAGTTTATACTGAATATTGTGGCTTTCATAGCAATTAGATATGAAATTCCCATCAATAAAGCGATACGCATAAACATAGCCAGAAACAAACCAATTCTAGTTGCTTTTTTACGATCTTCTTCGGGTAATTTGCCTGTTACAATCGAAATAAAAATGATATTATCAATTCCTAAAACAATTTCAAGAAAAGTCAATGTCAATAAGGCTATCCAGGCATCAGGATTTAAAAATACTTCCATTCTCAAAAAGGTTTAGTGTTGTTGTTTAGATTCTTTACTCCACTTTCACGACTGTTCCGCGTTGTTTCTGATCAGAGCCGACCATACCAAATTCAAATGTATAAGAATCTTTTGAAGTGGTAAGGATTTTCATGCTGATCGCTTTTTCTTCGGCCATGTTTTTCGGGTGTTTCTTTTGCAAAATATACTCACAATCACTTACCCAGCGTACTGTTGAGGTATCTGTTTTTCCTTCAAAAGTTTCGATTTCAATACCATCTTTGCGTTCAAAAACAGTTGTTTTTTTAACGCCGTTTACGTCAAACTCAAACTTGAATTTTCCAGTTTTAAAATCTTTACAATTGTGCTCTGCATCATAACAGGAAACTAAAGCAAGTAATGGCAGTAAGAATATAATTTTTTTCATTTTTAATTAAGGTTTTTTTTAGGGGCTAATCCTGCTGTTCGCTATATCTTTTGTAGCGAACCCCGCTACAAAAGGATGCCGCTTCCATCAGGGCCAGGGGCTTTGTTTTATAGGGTCCGGAGTGAAGTCAGAGAGATTTGATTTTCGAAAGGATCCCGACTACGCCCGGTCTGACAAAATGTTATTTTAATCTTTTTAGTTCATCATCGGTAAAGTTCTTAATTTCTTTTTCCTTAGCAAACTTTTCGGCATTGTAATTTCCCGATTTATTCTTCGGAATAGATAAACTGTCCCAACTGCTGCTTTTTAATTGTTTGGCGTAAAAAACGATTTGGCCAATATGATAAGGATAGTGTGCCAATTGTCTATTTATGGCTTCTATAACCGTATGGCCTTCATTACGGATATAAATAATAGCAGAAAGCTGCTCCGGTTTTAAATCATTCAAAGCATTTTCAAAACAATCCCAGCCCTTATTCCAAAGAGAAAGAACCTCTTCTTTTGATTTTAAATCATTTTCAAATTCGGCATCGCGGTTTCGCCACTCTTTTTCCCCGTCAGAAGTGAGGAAATCGGTCCATCTGGAAAGCATATTTCCTGAAATATGTTTGATGATAGTAGCAATACTATTGGTGTCTTCGTTTACAGATATAAAAAGTTGTTCAGGTTCTAATTGATGGATAGCTTTTTCGCCAAGCATTTTATAATATAAAAATTGCTTTTTAACGCTTTCTAAATAAGATTCATTTGTTTTCATAATTATAGAATTTTAGGAAAGAGATTCAATTTTATTTTCAGAAATCAATACTTTTCCCCAGTCATTAAGTTTCCAGAGTATTTCAACTAATTTTTTGCCTGTTTCGGTTAAGGAGTATTCAACCCGCGGAGGGAGCTCATTAAATGACTCTTTTACTAAAATACCGTCCTCAACCATCTCATTTAGCTGTAGGTTTAAAACACGTCTGTCTACCTTTGCAATGCCTCGCAGCAATTCGCCAGGTCTTTTTTTACCTTCATTAATCTGCCAGACAATAGGAATTTTCCATTTTCCGCTAATAGAGTTTACAGCAATTTCCAGGGGACAAATTTTATTTTCTGTATTTCGTTTCTTTGTTTGCATAAAATTGACTTTTATATCCCTACGGGATAAAAATATGCGGTATTGCCCGGTTAATTGAGCTTTCCGATATTTACAAAAATAATCAATTTTTTATGTAGAACGATTGATTTCACCAGCGAAATCGAATGAATCGGTTAGATGTTGTAATGTTGGATTTTAAATTTATTTTATGAGTATTATAAAACGCAAAGGAGCCCGCTCTGCCAAAGATATTCCTATGGCTATTTTGGAACAACTTAATAAGGGAGAAATTGAAACGGCTAATCTGGTTGAATGGCTGGCAGTTGATCAGGTTCTTTTACTTAAAAATGTACTGGAGCAGTTTGATAAGACATGTTATCTGGAGCCTGTTTTGTGTGACATTAAAAGTTTGAAAAAGCTAACCGTTAATACCGTAAACGAAGCCATTGGAGTTGGATTAATGAGACAATCGATCTTGAATAATGATGTTACAATACTAGCAGAAATGTCTAATCATAAATCTGATTTGGTACGTTGCTGGACAGCTTATACCATAGGCAGAGACTCAAAATTGAATATTAATGAAATGCTGGAGCAGATTCAGGTTTTTGCAGCCGATACACATTTTGGTGTTAGAGAAATTTCCTGGTTGGCTGTTCGATCCGTTATCCTGAAAAATTTGAATCAAAGCCTTGAAATTTTATTAAAATGGACTTTTAACGAAAATGAAAATATCAGACGTTTTGCAACTGAATCGACGAGACCCAGAGGTATTTGGTGTGAACATAGTGAAGAACTTAAGAAGAAACCGGAATTGGCAGCAGCAATTTTAAACTCTTTAAAATCTGATTCATCCAAATATGTTCAGGATAGTGTTGGTAATTGGCTGAATGATGCGAGTAAATCAAGACCTGATTTTGTAATGGATTTATGTGAAAGGTGGAAAGCTGAAAATCCGGAAGAAGAGACTCTTTATATTATAAAGAGAGCATTACGGACAATTAAAAAATAAATCGTCAGACAATTTTAATATCGTATTTGTCTAAAAGCCCCACAATTCCCTGAGTAGAAAATTGTGCTTTTCGCATGGGATTAAATTCCGGATCTATTTTATAATTATAGGCTGTTCTAAAATCTACAGAGGCTAATTGTGTATCATTAAAAATAGCACCTTCAAGATTGCAATTATCAAATAACGAATTTGTTAAATTGCATCCAATAAAAGTTACCTCTCTTACAGATGAATTGATAAACTTTGTTTTTGGCATTTTTTTATTCGAAAATGAAGCATAATCCAGTGTGCTTTCTTCAAAATAAACCTGAAATAAAAAATCATCACATTCGTTAAAAGCGATTCCCAGGAGTTTACAATTTTTAAAAGTCACATTCTTTAAATTCGTACCAAATAAACTTGTCATCGATAAGTTGCAATCGATAAATTCGCAATCTAAAAAAGTATTGTAGGCAAAATTACTGTTCGAGAAATCACAGTTTTTGAAAACACAATCTTCAAACTCCCGATTGTTGATTTTTTTATCAATGTAAACGACTCTCTCGAAGGTTTTCTGAATGTGAATTAGACTTTCCATAATTTATTTGAATAGAGGATTTAAAATTATTTGTTGTGGTTAAGTCAAATGACTAGTCATTAAATAACCCTTTCATAATAATTTTCAATCCGTAAAAAATTAAAAACATGGCACTCAAACAAGCTACGATTCCGATTCCTAAAACGAGATAATGCCAATTGGTATGCTGATTCATGAATGCATTGTAAATTAATGATGGTCCAATAAATAAAAGAGGTAATGAGCCTGATAAATATTTAATTCCTTTTCCTAATAATTCTTTATTTGTTGCCATTTTTTAATTTTAGTTTGAGGTTTCATGTTTTTTTAGTTTGAAGTTTGACAAACTTTACCACCTCTTAATTTACATTTTATAAAAAAAATTACTTTTTATAATTGTCAACAGCATTTCTTACGCTGCCGTATTTTTTTAATAATGCTGAAGCTTCTTCATAGGAAACCGAAATTTCTCCCATAATCATCTTTACGCCACGATCTACTAATTTTATGTTGCTCAGTTGCATATCGACCATTTTATTGCCTCTCACTTTTCCTATTTGAATCATAGCAGCGGTTGATATCATATTAAGAACTAATTTTTGTGCAGTTCCGGCTTTCATTCGGGAGCTTCCGGTAATGAATTCCGGGCCTACAACAACTTCAACAGGAAATTGTGCTGTAAGGGCCAAAGGACTGCCGGCATTACAGGTTATGCAGCCTGTTACGATGTTATTTTGATTGCATGTTTGCAGGCCACCAATAACGTAAGGCGTTGTTCCTGAGGCAGCAATGCCAATTACCACATCGTTTGAATCGATATTATGAGCTTGTAAATCTATCCAGGCTTGTGTAGCATTATCTTCGGCATTTTCTACTGCGCGACGAATGGCAGTGTCACCTCCGGCAATAATTCCGTTTACTAAATCAAAAGGAACACCAAAAGTAGGCGGACATTCTGAAGCATCCACTACACCAAGACGACCTGATGTTCCGGCTCCAATATAAAATATTCTGCCTCCCAGTTTTAATTTAGCAACAATTTGCGCCACTAAAGTTTCAATTTGCGGAATTGCCTTTTCGACGGCATTCGGAACGGTCTTGTCTTCCTGATTGATATTGGTTAAAAGCTCATGAACAGACATTTTTTCTAAATGTTCATATTTTGATGCTTGTTCTGTAATATTCGTAAATGTCATTTTTATATTGGAGTCTAAGTTGCAAGGGTCAAAGTTACAAAGTTTTGGGTCTTATAACAATGAAATATATTGCCATCTGGTGACTTTTTTTTGTAAGAGAAAGTGGTGTTATTTTTTTAATGCAGCCAGAAAAGATACAACTAATCTTAAAGCTTTGTGATGTCCCCGTTTTTCTAAGCTCATCAAAAATTATAAGAAAAATGCCAGTACAATTCCAAGTATAATCATGGAAACTTTGGCCACATTAAATTTGTGCCCTTCGCTACTTTCAAAAATAATAGTGGACGAGATATGAAATAAAATACCAATAACGACAGCAGTAATCTCAGTATAATATTCATTTAAAAAAGGTAAGTATTCAGATGCAATTGTGCCAAGTGGCGTCATGACAGCAAATGTAAGCATAAAGGCAAAAATGGCTTTTTTATTGAGATTTGCATTAATAAAAAAGGTAGTCAGAATTACGGCAATTGGCAAGTGATGAATGGCTATCCCCAGTGCTAAATCGTGATGATGACTCACCGGAAAACCTTCCAGAAACGCATGAATACACAAACTGATAAAAAGCAACCACGGGATCTGGCTCATTTGTGCATGTCCGTGAACATGTCCGTGTTCAGCCCCTTTTGAGAAGAATTCGAGGATGATCTGGAATAAAATTCCAACCATGATAAAGACACCAATATGATGATTGTGTGTTGCGTAAACTTCCGGAAGCAAATGCATTACGGTTAACGACAACAAAAATGAACCGCTAAAAGCAAGTAATAATTTTAGATTGGTTTTGTTTTTTGGTTTCAAAAATAAAGCCACCATATAACCTAAAAGTACAGAAAATAAGGGTAATAGATAATTCATTTCGTTTTGGTTTAATCGTTGATTTGTCTAATCGGTTAATTGTTTTTATTAGTTTGCTTAAGCAATTAAACAAATTAACAGTTAAAGAATTAAACAGTTACTTAAAAATCATGATTAATCGTTCGCTTTCCGTTTTGTGAAATTTTTTGAGCTTATAATCTCCAAAGATATCTAACAGAAAAATTCCGGCTTCGTCCATTAATTCCTGAAAATCTTTTAGAGTCAGGGCTTTTACTTTTTCGGTAAAATGATATTTATTTCCTTGATCTTCAAAATCTATTTCTTTAAAAATATGTCCGTCCTGAACGTATCTTTTAATTTTAAAATCAATTCCCTCAACAGTTTTTACTTCTTCAGGAACCAGGGTTTCAATTACATTTGCCACGTTCATAAAGTCAATTACAGCAAAACCATATTCAGACAAACTTTCTTTAATTGCTTTTAGTGTTGTTAAATTATCATCATCACTTTCGAAGTAGCCAAAACTGGTAAATAAATTAAAAATAGCATCAAATTTCTCTTCAAAAGGTTCACGCATATCGTGTACTTTAAAATGAAGGGTTTCGTTACTGTTTTTACTGGCTTCTGTAATGCTGTTTTCAGACAAATCGGCACCTAAAACGTTAAATCCCAATTGATTTAAATAGATGGAATGACGCCCTTTTCCGCACGCTAAATCAAGAACTTTTGCTTTTTCAGGCAGGTTCAGATAATGGGTTAGATTATCCATAAAAATTTGCGCCTCGCGGTAGTTTCGGTCTTTGTAAAGGATGTGGTAATAAGGAGTGTCAAACCATGAAGTAAACCAATTTTCGGTGTTACGCTCCTGATTTGGTGTTGATGAGTTTGGTGCTTCAGACATTTATTCTATTTCAATTAATTCAAAGTACCGCAAATTTAGTGTATTTTTGCCAAAAAATAACTATTTCGCAGTGATACCTGCATAATCATTGTTTGTGCAGAGGCGCATGGCTAATACGTCTGCGATTGGAGTTGTTTTTTAATTCAAAAATAAAGATGGAAGAAAATTTTAGAATGATAGCCAAATGTTTTTTTGGTTTTGAAGAAATATTAGAAACAGAATTACGTGCTCTGGGTGCTCAGGATGTCGAAAAAGGGGTAAGAATGGTAAGCTTTAAAGGCGATAAAGGTTTTATGTACAAAGCCAATTTATCTTTGCGTACGGCTCTTAAAGTTTTAAAACCAATTTACTCATTCAGAGCAAATAACGAACAAGCATTATATAAAGGAATATCTGGTGTAAACTGGTCTAAACTATTAAATGCCAATCAGACTTTTGTGATTGATGCCACCGTGCATTCGACTTATTTTAATCACTCTGAGTTTGTTTCTCAAAAATGTAAAGATGCTATTGTTGATCAGTTCAGAGAAAGAACAGGACAGCGCCCAAGTATTGATAAAGCTTTTCCTGATTTAAGAATCAATGTTCATATCGATAAAGATCAGGTTTCGGTTGCTTTAGATACATCAGGAAATTCATTACACCAACGTGGTTACAGAACCGCAACGAATATTGCGCCAATCAATGAAGTTCTGGCAGCAGGAATTTTGTTATTATCAGGCTGGGAAGGGCAAAGTCATTTTCTTGATCCAATGTGTGGTTCAGGAACTTTCCTCGCAGAAGCCGCTATGATTGCCTGCAATATTCCGGCAAATATTAACCGAAAAGAATTTGCTTTTGAAAAATGGAAAGACTGGGATAATGACCTGTTCGATCAGATTGTAAACAGTCTGATGAAAAAAACAAAAGAGTTTCATTACACCATTAAAGGTTTTGATAAAGCGCCAAGTGCTGTCAACAAAGCCAAAGACAACATCAAAAATGCCAATCTGGATGATTATGTAACAGTTCAGGAAAACAACTTTTTTGAGTCAGAAAAAGCGGTTGAAGGAAAATTGCACATGGTTTTTAATCCGCCGTATGATGAGCGTCTGGATATTCACATGGAAGAATTTTACAAAAATATAGGAGATACTTTAAAGAAAAGTTATCCGGGAACAAATGCCTGGTTTATTACGGCAAATCTTGAAGCATTGAAATTTGTGGGATTAAAACCTTCCCGTAAAATCAAACTTTTCAACGCAAGTCTTGAAGCCCGTTTGGTAAAATACGAAATGTACGAAGGAAGTAAGAGAACGAAATTTCAAGTGAACGAATAGTGACAAAGAGGCAAAGGTTCAAAGGCAGAGCGTAAACAACTTTGTCACTTTGGACCTTTGTCACTTTCAACCTTAAAAAGAAAAAAAATGACAAAACTACAAGTAAGGGCTTTTTTATATCAATTAGGATGTTTTGCAATTCTGTTTATTGCAGGAAGATATCTGGTAGCGGTGTATACAGGATTAACAGGACTATGGATTCCGGTGACGGCATTTATAGTGGCTACGTTGATCTCTCCTAAATTTCAGGCTGCAAAAACCAAGGATGGGGAGAAACTTTTCATGAAATGGATTTTTATAAAAGGAATTAGAGAAATTGGATAATAAAATTTGATTTTAGATGAAGATAATTGGACTTATAGGCGGAATTAGCTGGGTTTCTACAGCTGATTATTATAAACTTATAAACGAGGGTATAAATGATAAACTGGGCGGGCTTAACTTCTCAGAATGTTTGCTTTACTCTTTTAATTATGCTGATATAAAAAGGAATAATGAAAACAACGATTGGGATTCGACTTTTAATATGCTTTTAAAAGGTTGTGAATTTTTAAAATCGGGTGGGGCAGAAGCTATTGTTTTGTGTGCAAACACCATGCATTTTATCGCTGACAGGCTTGAAAAGGCAATTGATTTGCCTGTTATTCATATTGCGACCGCAACTGCTGTAGCAATTCAGAAACAGGAAATTAAAAAAACAGGTTTGCTGGGAACGAAGTTTACAATGGAACTTGATTTTTTTAAGGATAAACTTATTGAGAAAGGAATCGAAGCGATTATTCCGAAAAAGGATGAAGACCGTGATTTTATTCACACTACCATTTTTGAAGAATTAGGGAAAGGTGTTGTAACAGCTGCAACAAAAAAACGCTATTTAGAAATTGCAAATCAATTGATAGAAGAAGGGGCCGAAGGAATTATTTTAGGTTGTACCGAAATACCACTAGTCATAAAACCAGGAGATCTTACTGTTCCAATTTTTGATACTGCTTTAATCCATTCCAATGCAGCTGTAGATTTTCAGCTGTCTTAAAATTAAATAAAATGACAAAAGCCATGAACTTATTAATTTAAATTCATGGCTTTTTTATTTTTGATATTCTTTGACCTTTACTGATTTGTTATTTTTGATTTGATATTCAGTATAAAGTGTTTTATCACTATTTTCAAAACTTTCAGATTTTCGAATTAAATAAAATGTATTTCCGGACCATTTGTAATAAGAGGCAGATTCGTTCCCGCTTCCATCTGCTTCATATCGAACGAACTCTTTGTTTTTCTGATCAAAGAATAAATATTCTAATGCTTCAAGTTTCGTGTCTCTGACAAATTGATTTTTCTTTTTATCGTAAATAAAATAAAGAAAACTGCTGTCATATTTAGTCCGGTCAGGAAAGTAAATTGGAATTTTTATGTCCAAAAGACCGTCAAAATTAAGATCTTCCAATTCAACTTCGCCGTCCTTATCGTAAATAACCTTATTAAATCCGGAAAGGATTTGTACTTTTTCTTTTTTTGAATTATAAATTTGTAGCTCGCTAATTAAGAAATTATTGGACAATTCACCATTTGTATTTTCAGCTTTGCCTTTGTGCTGATTTAGTTTGTAACGGTAATTCTTAGGATTAAATGCAGTCAGATTTTCGATGCAGGTAAGGGTCGCATCAAGTTTTTTGTCTTTTTTAACGTTGTGCCAGGTACCGCTTAGTTCATAGCTGCTGTTGAGGCTTAATGAAAAACTGCCTGTGTTTTTAGGAACATTTCCATTTTTGGATGGAACATAAGTGGTTTCGCTAAGTTTTACTTCGTTATTTTTTAGAGTACCATTTAAGAAAATAGAGAAGTCTTTTCCGTTTTTTGCATAATAATAGCTTCCTGAAACAGAATCTTTTCCCTGTTGAAATTCGATAGTCATTTCGATCGGATACTGGTCTATTTTTCCGGAAAAATGTAAAAATGTATTAATACTTGTTTTTTGAGCAAAAGCAATTTGACTAAAGGCAAAAAGAACAAGTGTTTTTTTCATTTTATGGAATTACTTTTTAGGGGCAGGTTTTGTTAATACAGGTATAATGGTTTTTTTCTTGTAAATAGGAATGAAGTAGGAAACGGTATAATTAAATCCAATTCCAAAATTTCCATCATACGTTCTGTTAAAGCCGGGAATATACAGATTGTCAAATCCTGAAGGTTTTTGATTGGCAACTAATAATTTTAGCTGAACACTAAAACCTACAAATACGTTATTGAAAACTTTTGCTTTTACGCCTCCCGTCACTTCAATCCAGCCTGCTGTAAGTCCTGTGTATTTTTGTCCGGCAGCAATTGCGGGTTGTTCTCCCCAATACGGATTTGGGTTGTAGATTTTGTAGCTGTTTAATTGTTGGCTAAAGGTACTGAAACCACCACGCATACCAATTGTGATCAGGTTTTCCATATCAAGCCAGTTTTGATACAAATTGTAGTCAAAACCTCCTTTGATGTAAGTTCCGGTTGCGCTCGAATTTAAGCGGTCATCATCAGTAGTTTTGTCTTCAAAACCAAGTTCAGCTGCCAGATAGTATTTTTTAGTCAGACGAAAATCACCTGTAACTTCGATACCTTTATAATCTTTGTCATATAAGCCACGAGTTAGTTTGTATAAATCGACTCCTATACGAAGACCGTAACGATCTGTTTTAATGCTATCCGGTTTCGCTTCCTGAATTGCCGGTTTAGCAGCTGCTTCAGTTTTTGGTTTCGGCTGAGGAATTTCTTTTTTTACTGTTTTGCCCGACGTTTCCTGTGCCTGACACAAAAACATTGAAAACAATAAGAAAAAACTAAAAGTATATTTTAAGGTGTGCTTCATTTTCGCTATCAATGTTATACGTCTGTAAGATTAGTCTTTGCATCCAAAAACCGTCACCAGCAGGATCTGTTTGTAAAAAAGGAATTGTTGGAGGATCAGTTGAAGATGGTTGCAGTGCAAAAATAGTTTTAAATCCGCAGGCTCTTGATACATATACATTCTGACGGGTGTAATAAAATGTAATAACATCTGTGTTTACTGCGGCAGGGTTGCTGTTATAAGCATCATAAATAAAACTATAGGTGGTTGAATCCTTATCCGTCCTTAAAGGAATAGAAATTGTATTGGCACTCGTTATATATTGCGTCGAGTCAGTAGCGGTTTTGTTAAAAATAATTCCTGTCCCATTTGGGCTGCCTTCGCCCACTACCTTTAAATTAATTACATTTTTGGGTACTGCCGGGGCCTTATTTTCAAAAAATGAAATTACTAATCGGGGAGTGGTTGGAGTATTTGCATCGCAAATATCGTCTTTCTCACAACTTGACAGACCAAAGGTGAAGATTAATAAAAGAGAGATTATTTTTTTCATTTAAATTTTGTTAGCGAAGTTCTAAAAGTACAACATTTTCGACATGATGCGTTTGCGGAAACATATCAACAGGTCTGACACGTGTTACTTTGTATTTTTCATCCATTAAAGCTAAATCACGTGCTTGTGTTGCTGAGTTACAACTTACATAAACGACTTTTTTAGGAGCAATTTTTAAAATCTGATCAATAACAGCAGCATGCATACCATCTCTTGGAGGGTCTGTAATAATAACATCCGGTTTTCCGTGTTGTGCTATGAAGCTTTCGTTGAATACCACTTTCATATCACCTACAAAAAACTCGCAATTTGTAATATTATTGCGTTCAGCATTTGCTTTAGCATCCAAAATAGCTTCAGGAACGCTTTCTACACCAATTACTTTTTTTGCCTTTTTTGAAACAAATTGTGCAATAGTTCCGGTCCCTGTATATAAATCATAAACCGTTTCGTTGCCGGAAAGACCTGCAAAATCGCGTGTTATTTTGTATAATTCATACGCCTGGTCAGAGTTGGTCTGGTAAAAAGATTTAGCATTAATGCTGAATTTTAAACCCTCCATTTCTTCCAGGATATAGTCTCTTCCTTTATATAATTTAATATCCTGATCGTAAATAGTATCGTTTTGTTTTGAATTTACGACATATTGTAACGATGTAATTTGAGGGAATTTCCCGTAAAGATGATCTAAGATAAGTTCACGGTTTTTTTTGTCATTTTCGAAAAACTGAATTAAAACCATGATTTCTCCAGTCGAAGCTGTACGAATCATAAAAGTTCTCAATAAACCGGATTGCTCTCTTGGATTAAAGAAAGCTAAATTATGCTCATTGGCAAAATCCCTGATTTCGTTTCTAATGGCATTCGAAGGATCTTCTTGTAAATAACATTTTTGAATATCAAGAATTTTGTCCCACATTTTCGGAATATGAAATCCCAGTGCATTTCTGTTTCCTAAATCTTCTGTACTTCCAATTTCCTGTTCTGTTAACCAACGGGCATTAGAAAATGAAAATTCCATTTTATTTCTGTAGAAAAATTGTTTTTCTGAACCTAAAATGGTTTCAAATTCAGGAAGTTCTACTTTTCCTATACGCTGCAAATGATTTTTTACTTCGTTTTGTTTGTAATACAGCTGTTGACTGTATTTCATATTTTGCCATTTACATCCGCCACAAACTCCAAAGTGATCGCAAATAGGTTCAATGCGATGTTCTGATAGTTCATGAAATTTTACGGCTTTGCCTTCATAATAGGCTTTTCTTTTTTTGAAAGTTTGTACGTCAACTACATCACCCGGAACCACGTTCGGAATAAAGATTACTTTACCATCAGGAGCCTTTGCTACTGATACTCCTTTTGCTCCGGCATCCAGAACCTGAATCTGATGAAAGACAACTTTGTCTGTATTTTTTCTTCCCATAGCGCAAAAATAAGGGTTTGTAAACTTTTTCAAATTTAATTTTTAAAATATTTTATCAATTTGTTTAATTTATTATTTTAATTGAGTTTAAAACTTAACTTTGTTTCTGCCAATTCACCCTAAATCTGCTGTTTTTAATCTATAGATTGTTATATTTTTATGAAGTTGTATCATAATCTTTCACAAATTAGCTTTTTGAAAAAAAGTTATGCCTTCAAATTTTTATTTGTTGCTTTTATAGGTATTCATATTCCCTTAATCGGAATTTTGTTTTTTGTACTTTATTACAATCATAGTGTTTCGCCTACTTCGATTTTAATTTTTTCCTTGTTAATGACTTTATTGGCGACTTTAATTACACTTTTGGTTTTAAATCAGTTGATTAAACCCATTTCGCTTGCGTCAAAATCATTAGATGATTACAGAAATAATAGAAAATTATCGCTCTTGCCCACAGAATATAGTGATGAAGCCGGTTTGCTGCTTTGCAATATTCAGGAATCTATTTATGAAGCGGAAAGCTTTATCAATGAAAAACAGGATTTGATTTATATGCTCTCTCACGATTTGAAAAACTTTGCCGGAAATCCTCAGGGGCTGGCTAATTTAATTATAAGTGAAAACCCATCGGAATCTGTTCGTCAACTGGCAGAATTAATTTGCGAATCAACCAATTTGCAGTTTCGATATATTGAAAATTTCATCAAACTTCTGCAAGAACAGGATAGGGTTGCAAAAGGTAACCTGGAAATGAGAATGATATCGTTTCCTAATATTTTGCCTTTTATAAATGAACAGGTAGAACAACGTTTGATTGATAAGAATATTAAGCTGAGTTTAGACCTGGAGTTAATTGAAGCCAAACTGAGAATTGATGAAGGTTTACTGGTTCAGGTTGTGGTAAACTTAATTAGCAATGCCGTTAAATTCTCTTATTTTGATAGTGAGGTAAGAGTTAGAATTTACAATGAAAATTCAAAATTTATAATAACGGTTACAGACAAAGGAATTGGTTTTGATAAAAATCAGATCGATGAATTGTTTAAAAAGTTTACCAAAATGAGCCGTTTAGGAACTGCCAATGAATCTTCAACAGGAATTGGTTTGTATTTATGTAAAAAAATTATCGAAAAAAACAAAGGAACTCTTAGCGCGACAAGCGAAGGCAAAAATAAAGGCGCTGAATTTAGAATTGAGTTTGATGTCTAAGGGTAAATGGTAAAAGTTAGAAGTTGAAAATTCAATTCAGTATAATTTTTATAAACTTCAAAAAAGGACTGAGGTTCATAAAAAAAACTTAGAACCTCAGAATCTTAGTAACTTAGCTTCTTTAAATTACCACAGCTGGTGTACTGCAGGTTTTATATATTCTTCGTAGATTTCATTCATGGCTGAAATCTTTTCAGGGCTTAATTTCGGTAAATCATAAACAGACAGGTTTGATAATACATGATTTGTTGTAGATGCTCCCGGAATAATACAGCTAATATCTTCAAAACTTAAAATCCATTGTAAGGCTATTGGGGCAAGATTAGTGGTTTCCGGAAATAAAGCTTTTAGTTTTTCGACTGCTTCGAGACCCAATTCATAATCAATACCCGAAAAAGTTTCACCTTTATCAAAAGCATCTCCGTTACGATTAAAATTTCGATGATCCTGTGTGCCAAAAGTAGTTTTTAAATCAAATTTACCTGTTAAAAGTCCGCTTGCCAGAGGTACTCTCGCAATAATTCCGATATCTTTTTTTCTGGCTTCAGAAAAAAATAATTGTGAAGGGCGCTGACGAAACAAATTAAAAATAATTTGAACCGTAGTTACGTTTGTATATTCGATAGCCTTCAAGGCTTCTTCTACTTTTTCGACGCTCACACCCAGATTTAAAATTTTCCCCTGTTCTTTTAAACGGTCAAACATTTCAAAAATTTCAGGTCGGTAAAAAACTTCAGTAGGAGGACAGTGCAACTGAATTAAATCCAGTGTTTCTAATCCTGTTCTTTTTAAACTGTCTTCTACAAATTTTTGAAGTACTTTTGGCTGATAGCCTTCGCTAACATGCGGATTAATATGTCGGCCACATTTGGTAGCCACATAAATACGTTCAGATCGGGAACGAACCACACGTCCCACAGCAGTTTCACTTAAGCCATTTTCGTAAACATCGGCAGTATCGATAAAATTTACGCCATTGTCAATTGCGGTATTTATAAGTTCATCAGCGGTTTTATCATTAAATCCTGATCCCCATTTTCCCCCAACCTGCCAGGTACCAAGTGAGATTTCAGAGATATTGAAGTTTGTTTTTCCTAGTTTTCTGTAGTTCATTTTTTTTTAAGGTTCAAAGGTTCATAGTTGCAAAGATGCAAAGGTTTTTGGGGGCAGTTCAGGCAGTGCGTCTTTTTTATGCCCACGGATTTTACGGATTGAACAGATTAACACTGGTTTTTTTAAAGGTGCAAAGGTTTTTTGTAGAGGAACACAGTAGTGCGTCTTTTTTATACCCAGAAGTTTTTTTAAAGGTGTAAAAGCTTTAGGGTTAATTTCTAAAAACTTTGTCCCTATGAACCTTTGCACCTTTGAACCTTTCTTTAATCAAATAAATCCGAAGACAAATAACGATCACCACGATCACAGATCACGGCAACAATAACACCTGATTCTAGTTCTTCGGCAATTTTTAGGGCAACGGCAACAGAACCTCCGCTGCTCATTCCGGCAAAAACACCTTCTTCGAGAGCTAATCTTTTGGTCATTGCTCTGGCTTCTTCTTCACTTACGTCTACAACAGTATCTACTTTTGAAGCATCAAAAATTTTAGGTAAGTATTCTTGTGGCCATTTGCGAATTCCCGGAATTTGAGAACCGTCGCTTGGTTGTGCACCAATAATCTGAACTGCCGGATTTTTTTCTTTTAAATAAGTAGAAGTTCCAATGATCGTTCCTGTTGTTCCCATTGCCGAAACAAAGTGGGTAACAGTCCCGTCAGTATCATCCCAGATTTCAGGACCAGTAGTTTTATAGTGAGCTTTCCAGTTGTCATCGTTCGCAAATTGATTTAGCATGATATAACCGCCTTCTGCCACTTTTTTATCGGCATAATCACGTGAACCGATAATACCTTCGCTGGCAGGCGTTAAAATGACTGTAGCGCCATAAGCACGCATGGTTTGGGTTCTTTCTTTTGTAGAATCTTCCGGTAAAACCAATTCGATCTCGATTTGAAACAATTGTGCGATCATGGCAAGGGCAATTCCTGTATTGCCACTTGTCGCTTCAATTAGTTTATCTCCTTTTTTTATCTCGCCTCTTTCCAGGGCCGAAGCAATCATATTGTATGCTGCCCTGTCTTTTACACTTCCACCGGGATTGTTCCCTTCCAGTTTTAGTAAAAGTTTTACGTTTTTATTTTTAACCAAATTGACAGTTTCCATCAAAGGAGTGTTTCCAATCAGGTTTAGCAATTTCTGTGCATTCATTTTATTTTTTTTCTTTTATTTTAACTTCGGTTGTAGTGGTATTAAGTACGACGGAACCCGGTGGAATCGATTTGGTGATCCAGGCATTTCCTCCCACGATACTATCTTTTCCAATAGTGGTTTCGCCTCCCAGAATAGTAGCATTTGCATAAATGCACACATTCGCTTCTACAGTTGGATGTCTTTTGGCATTTTTCATATCCTTACTTACGCTTAGGGCGCCTAAAGTAACACCCTGATAAATTTTTACATGCTTTTTAATAACGGTTGTTTCTCCAATAACAATTCCGGTAGCATGATCAATAAAAAAAGGCGATGCAATATCGGCTCCTGCATGAATATCTGTTCCGGTAATACGATGGGCATATTCGCTCATTAACCTTGAGAAAAGCAATAAATCCAATTGATAAAGTTCATGGCTTAATCTGTAAATGGCAATGGCATAAAAACCGGGATATCCTAGATAAACTTCATCAATACTGTTTGAGGCCGGATCATTTTCGAGAATATATTCAGCATCCTGATTTAATTTTTCTAAAACACCAGGTAATTTTTCCAGAAAGCGATCCCAGATCGATTCGCATAAATTTTGTGGTTTCTTGCAGGCTAAAACAGCAATTTCTTTAAAGCGGATTTCCAGTTCATCGATGCTTTCATTTAAAGCGGCATTCGAATCAAAAAGGGTATAAAAAAGCTTCTCGGTAAAATCTTCTGTTTTGGTTTTGATTCCGTAATTTATATTAGAATGGTTTTTTAGAGCCTGTATGTTTTGTATGATAGTGTCTTTTGTCACAATTGTAAAATTGAATGGATATTTTGAAACGTTAAAAGTAAGGTGTTTTTTGTAAATAAGGGCACGAATTTTATAAAGAAATTTTGTTTTGAAGATTGTATTTGTGATAAATGAAATAATTTAAGGCAGGAATAATTTATATGATTCTTAAGAAGTTAAATGCGTAAATTCGCCTGTAAAATTTATTAAAAATGAAAAACGATCCCACTTTTAAAAGCTCTATTTCTAACCTGTCTTTTCCTGCAAAAGAAAAAGTTTCCGGAAAATCGATTCACGACCCTATTTTAGGGCTTATTGTAAAGGACCACCCTTCTTTTTGTGATAGTGATTTTATAGCGGTTAAGGAACTGAATTCCTATCGTCAAAAATACATTTCAAATTATTTGTCTACTGAAATCGGAGCACTTTCTGATTTGGAGAAAAGTGTTCTTGAATCTTTAAAAGAAGATAAGTCGATTGTGAGTATTGTTGAAGATGAAGCAGAGGTCAGAAGTTTTGGTCAAAGAGTAGCCGATCAGGTGGCTGATTTTGGCGGAAGCTGGACCTTTATCATTTCGTTTTTGCTTTTTATTGTACTCTGGATAGCGGCAAATGTTTATATTTTGGTCAATAAAGGATTTGATCCTTATCCGTTTATTTTACTGAATTTAATTTTATCCTGTATTGCCGCACTGCAGGCTCCGGTAATTATGATGAGCCAAAACCGTCAGGAAGAGAAAGATCGAAATCGTGCCAAAAAAGATTATATGATCAACCTGAAATCAGAATTGGAAATTAGAATGATCCATGACAAAATTGACCACTTAATTATGCACCAGCAACAGGAATTAATCGAAATTCAAAAAGTTCAAATCGAAATGATGAACGACATTTTGAATCAGATTAAAAAGTAATTTTTTTTTTTGAAGCCATAAGTCAAATGTAAAAAGTCAGAAGTGATGATATCTTCCTGTGTAAAAATCAAATTTAAGATCCGTTAACTTCAATGTAATTTGTGATAATTTTTTGGCTCTTCTAAAAAATAATAGATTCAAAATAACGAAAATTACAGACGAAAGCGATAGTAGTTATACCTACTTTTAGACTTGAAAAACGGTGATCCGGAAGTAGGAATAATGAGTGCCGGGTATTGCATCTTAAACAGTCTGTTTCAAAGATTATCTTTGAGTCGTTTTTAGTATATGATTTTTTGAATTCAGCAGGGTGTTTTTTTGTAGTTTTCCCAAAAAAATAACAATATCATGTCAAGAGTTAAGAACTGCTATTTTAAAGTTTTATACTTTTGACTTCGTAATACTTTAAAAAAATGAAAGCGTTTAAAATTTTAATAATGATTCTTGCCATCTCGGTTGCACTATATGAGCAGGTATCACCGGAAAAAAATATCTACATAACAGTAATTGCGATTGCAGTTTTCATGTTTGGAATGATGCAGTTAAGTGCAAAAACACCGAGTAAAAACCAAGATAAAGAGGAGCAGGATGTTGACTAAAGGAGATAAGGTTTCTGTCTTAGACGAAGCGATAAACGGAACAGTGGTTTCAGTGAAAAACAATGAGGTTTTGATCGAAACAGAGGATGGATTTACGATGACATTTTTTGTCAATGAATTGATTAAGATTCAGGAATCCAGTAACTTAATGAATTCTATTAAAAGAATTGATTTAGATGAGATTACAAAAGAGAAAACAGAGCCAAAAGCACGAAGTTTTGTAAAAGAAAAGAAGGATAAACGTGAAATTGCAGCTCCGGAATTTGATTTACATATCGAAAAACTGGTTCCCAACAAACGCGGAATGTCGAATTATGATATTCTGACTCTGCAAACCGAAACTGCAAAAAGACACATTGAATTTGCGATCAAAAACCGCATTCCAAAAATTGTTTTTATTCATGGTGTAGGTGAAGGAATTTTAAAAGCCGAGCTTGATTTTTTATTAGGGCGTTACGACGGAATCGATTTTCAGGATGCCAATTATCAAAAATATGGCTTAGGAGCGACTGAAGTTTATTTTAGGCAAAACAATAAATAAGACGTTTCCGGAGTCGAAAACAGCCAGGTTTTAAGCATAAAAAAAACATCCGTTTTTCTATCAGTTTCAAGGTGAAATCTGGTCGAAAAACGGATGTTTTTTTGTAAGAATTTAAAATGGGATTTTAAAACCCGAAAACTCGATTTAAACTATTATTTATTAATAGTAATGCTTCCTACTAAAAACGAAGTTCCAAGCATAAAACTGCTATTCCCTTTTTGGAGTGTTGTACTTCTAAGGATAATTTTGTGTCTAAACAAATTGGTTTCTTCTGTTGTTGTAACTTCTATGATACCGGTATTATCTGCAGTAACACCAGCTTTACCAGCCCACGATTCTTGTACCGTAGGAGTGGTTTGTGTTACACTAGTACAAAAATAACCACTTGTATTGATTGGTAATGTACTACTGTAAATTTCGTAATTTACATTGTTTGTTGTCGCAGTGGCATTGATCAAACCGGTTCTGGGTACGCCTACAGGAGTAGCTTCAGGTTTTATCAAGGCAGGGTCAAGATTTTTAATTACAAGGGCCGTTGTGCCATTCTCGTTATAAATTTTTTGTTGTACGCTACAGTATCGGGCATTATTTGTATCTGTAAAAGTAACTACGATAGGAGTGGTTATTGTAGTTTTATAAGTCCCAAAAGGAAAATCTTCCTGAACCTGAGTTGGTCCCGAAGGTTTTAAGAAGGTTACATTTTTTAAATTGATATCGTGCGTATATCCTGTAATTTTAGTGGCTTTGGTGGTTGCATCTTCTTCAGTAATCTGAACGGATGAAATTACTATTTGTCCTGAAGTTGCCAGCCATTCTTCTGTTACATTTGGTGCTTTGGGAGGTATTGCATTGCAAATGTTTGCCGTTGCCACTGTACCATCATAAGCCCTGTATAGAAAACGGTAGGAACCATTTCCCTGACTATCGATATTTATTACTGTTGGATCACCTATTGTTGTAGCATCATTTTTAAGAGTATTTAGAGGTAATTGCAGTAATAATGATTCCTGATCTTTTAGTTTATAAAGTAAAGTATTTAAAAGAGGATCACAGCTTTGTATTGATATGTCTTCAAAATCAACAGAGTCTACCGTTAAATCACCATCATCGCAACCATTTAATAAAAGCGCAAATAATAGAAGGCTTGCATATTTTTTCATCGTAATTTTATTTGAGGTCAAAAATAGTGAAAAATTTCGCAAATGATATTTAAGATTTGACAATTGATATTTCATAACTTTGCGGTAATGAAAAAAGTATACCTCGATAACGCATCTACTACTGCTATACGCCCTGAAGTGATTCAGGAGATGACAAAAGTTATGACCGAAGATTTTGGTAATCCCTCTTCTACACACAGCTTTGGAAGAAATGGAAAGACCATTTTAGAACTTTCCAGAAAAAGTATTGCCAAACATTTAAAGTGTACTGCACAGGAAATTATTTTTACTTCAGGAGGAACTGAAGCAGATAATTGGATTCTTCGCTCAGCTGTTGAAGATCTTAAAACAGAACGCATTATTACTACTAAAATTGAACATCATGCAGTCCTTCATACGGTATTAGTGTTAGAAGCTGAATACAATGTTCAGGTTGATTATGTGAATGTAAATCCGGACGGAAGTATCGATTTAACGCATTTATCAAATTTATTAGCCGAAGAGAAAAAGACAATAGTGAGTCTGATGCATGTAAACAACGAAACAGGAACAATTTTAGATCTGGACAGGGTTGGGGTTATCTGCAAACAATATAATGCTTTATTTCACTCAGATACTGTTCAGTCTGTTGGGAAAACAGAAATTGATCTTCAAAAAACTCCTGTGGATTTTATTTTGGCCAGTGCGCATAAATTTCACGGTCCAAAAGGTGTAGGCTTTGCTTTTATCCGAAAAAATTCGGGTTTGCAACCTTTAATTTTTGGCGGAGAGCAAGAGAAAGGACTTCGCGCCGGGACTGAAGCGGTACATCAAATTGCTGGAATGGCTAAAGCTTTGTCCCTTTCGTATGCGAATTTAGAACAGGAAAGGCCTTATATAACCAGCTTAAAAATGTACCTGATTGATCAACTGGAAATCCATTTTCCCGGATATAGAATCATCGGAAAAAAAGAGGATTTCTATAATATTATCAACATCATTTTACCTTTTTCTGCTGATAAGACTTCGATGCTCTTGTTTAGTCTGGATATGAAGGGAATTGCGGTTTCCAGAGGAAGCGCCTGTCAGTCCGGAAGTATAAAACCCTCACATGTTTTAAAAGAAATGCTTTCAGAAACGGAACTGAAATTACCGAACCTCCGAATTTCATTTAGCCATTGCAATACCAAAGAAGATATCGACTGGCTTATAGAAAGCTTAAAAACGATTTAAAGAGGCAAAGGTTTTAGAGTGTAAATCTACAATCTACACTCTGGAACCTACTATTTATTTACGAATCACTTTTACCTGAGAATCCTTTGTCAATTTTATAATAGTTGAAGGTTTTCCGGCCACTTTATCGCGATACAGATTGACCACATAATCTACACCTTTTACGATTTCAGGATTAATATCTTTGAATGCAATAGGAGTTGGCTGTCCGGAAATATTAGCCGAAGTTGAAACCAAAGGCTTTTTCATGCGCTCTAATAATTTAAAGCAAAAAGGTTCTTTTACTAAACGAATTCCAAGCGAATGGTCTGCTGCTATAATGTTTGGGGCTACATTTCTTGGCTCGTCCAGAATTAAGGTTGTTGGTTTTTCAGATAAATCTAAAATTTGCCAGGCTACCTCAGGGATGTTTTTGAATACATTGTACATCATTTTTTCACCGTTCATCAATACAATCATGCTTTGTGTTTCAGCACGTTGCTTGAGTTTGTATATTTTAGCAACAGCTTCAGGATTAGTAGCGTCGCAGCCAATTCCCCAAACGGTATCAGTAGGATAAAGAATAATTCCTCCTTCTTTGATGACTTCGTAAGCATTGGTTACTTCGTTGTGGATATTTTCCATAAAAAAAACTTTAATTTTTGGCAAAGATAATCATTCAGGCTCCTGAGATTAAATATTTTTTAAATTATCATTAATGATCCATTTTAAACTTTGGATTTACATTTTAAGTTTTTGTTTTTTTTGTAATATATTTATTATTTTTTAAGAACTGTTTTAGAAGTGATTTTTATATGAAAATTGGCCTTTCTTAATATCAATAATATTAAAAATGATATATTGTTACATGGCTTCTCGTAAAATTTCATTTACAATTCTATATTTGCAACTGGATAAAATCTTTTTATTACATGAAAATACTACATATTTCCGGCGCAAAAGCCTGGGGAGGAAATGAACAGCAATTGGTTTATTGTATTCCCGAATTGAATAAAATAGAAGTTGAAAATATCGTTTTTGGAATAAAAGATACGGTATTGGAAAAACTTTGCTTAAAAAACAATATTTCTTTCATTTCTGCTCAGGACAGAAAGATTATGAAGTTTTCAAATTATAAACAATTTAAAGAATTGGTAAAAACAATTCAACCCGATTTGATTCACCTTCATACCAGTAATTCTTTAACATTTTATGTTTTAAGTAATTTGTTTTTAAGATTGAATGTGAAGGTTGTTTTTTCTAAAAAAGCCATCAGCGCAAGCAGCAGTTTTATCAGTAAGTTTAAATACAATTCAAGCGCTATTGATGCTATTTTTTGTGTTTCAAACGCAGTAAAAAATAATTTTGCACAAGTTCTTTCAGCTTCAAATAAGGCTAAACTGACAGTTGTTCCGGATTGCGTTCCATTGGAAATCTTAAATAAAAAGCCAATTGTTAATTTAAGAGAAAAATATAATGTTGCTGAAGACAAATTTTTAATTGGAAATATTGCAAATCATACAGAAGCAAAAGATTTAGAAACACTTATAAACACGGCCGATTATTTAGTAAACGTGCAGAACAGAAAAGACCTTGTTTTTTTTCAGATTGGAGATTATACAAAACGTACAGATGAATATTTAAAACTGATGGCAGAAAAAAATCTGCAGGATTATGTTATTTTTACCAATACAATCGAAAATGCAGCTGACTTAAACAGGCAATTTGATGTTTTTTTAATGACATCACAAAGAGAAGGGGGGCCAACCTCTGTTTTAGAAGCGATGTTAATTGGTGCTCCTGTTGTTTCAACTAATGTAGGTATTGTTCCTGAAGTTATTACCAACGGTATAAATGGTTTTATTTCTCCTGTTAAAGATTTTAAGAGCTTAGGGGATAATATCAATTTGCTTTTGAATGATAAAAAATTACAGGAAAAGTTTATTGAAAAAGGTAAATTTTCTATTAACGAAGGCTATATTGCTCCGGTAATTGCCAGAAAAACAGCCGAAGCATATCAAAAAGTAATAAATTCACAAATAGTTTAAGACGGCAATGTTTAAACTTTCCTGTACAGTTAAATCGTTACACTTCTCGTGAATTTCCTGAAAATAAAGACTGAAATAAAATTAAATGGAAAACGATTAATATCAAATTTTATTTTTTTTATTTTTTAGATTAAACCTTTTTATCTTTTTCTAATCTAAAGATAAAATATACAGGTTTCGATTTAATTTGCTTAAAATTAATATAAAGTAAAATGCCTGTTTTCAATTGAATATCAGGCATTTTTTTTATTACCTGTACGTTTTGATTGTTAAAATAATAAAAACAAATTACAACAAATTAGTGTGTTTATTACAATTAAATTATTATGAAAAGATAATATTAATTTGAAGTGTTATATTCTATGCGTATTTTTGTTGTTTCAAAAAAAACATAAATGAATTTTAAAGTAAGCCCCATTTTTATCAACGCAAGTTCACCTATTCTTGACATTATTAAGAAGTTTAATACGTCAGGAATTATTTTTGGTAATGGACAGCGTAATATTATAAAATTATTTGATCTTGATGGCAGAACAATTAATATAAAATCATTTAAGGTTCCAAACTTAATCAATAAAGTTGTTTACAAATATTTTAGAAAATCAAAAGCAAAACGATCGTTTGAATATGCAACGATTCTCCTAAAAAAAGGTATTGGAACTCCTGAACCAATGGCATTTATGGAAAACTTTAGCGGTTTGGGTTTAAAAGACAGCTATTATGTTAGTGAGCATTTAGTAACCGAGCTGACATATAGAGAATTGGTAGAAATTCCGGATTACCCTGATCATGATAATATATTAAGACAGTTTACGCGATTTTCTTTTGACTTGCATCAAAAAGGAATTGAGTTTCTGGATCACTCTCCTGGAAATACTTTGATAAAAAAGAGCTTAGACAATAAGTACGAATTCTTTTTGGTTGATTTAAACCGAATGAATTTTCATGAGAGCATGAATTTTGAACAACGAATGAATAACCTTAGACGTTTAACGCCTAAAAAGGAAATGATTGCAGTAATGAGTAATGAATATTCTAAGTTGTATACGGCCAAAACAGAAGCTGAAATTTTTGAAAAAATGTGGCAGGCTACCTCTCAATTTCAAGAAAGTTTTACCAGAAAGCAAAGACTTAAAAAGAAATTAAAATTTTGGAAATCATAAAGTTTTTGTCTTTGCTTTTTGAAAGCAGAACTTAATTAAAGGTGCTGGTTTATAAAAACGGAAATTTGATCCTTGAATAAATCAGGAGTAAATTTGGTATACAAATGAAGGGTATTTGGTTTTATTTCCTTATCTGTGAATTTGTTAAATAGTTCTGGTTTGAAATCATTTAAATGTACAGAAACATTTTGTTTGCCGTCCTCAAAAGTTGCCCAGTCGTTTTTATCAACATGTGGCGAAAAAATAGTAAAAGAAGGTTTGTTTAATGCTTTTGCCATATTTACAGCACCTCCGTCATTTCCTATAATGACATCACACAGGTTCATGATAGCAATAAAGGAAGCTAGATTATCCGCTAATAAATCAAAATGTATTTTTTCCTGTGTTGTTGGAGAGCAAAGATTGTATATTTTTTGCGCATCTTCTATTTGGCTCGGAAAGTAATTAAATAGAATAGTAACATCTTTGTTTTTACTTACATGTTCTACCACTTCGGCCATATATTCCAGAGGATACGTTTTTAGTTTTTCACTTCCCAAAAGGCTGAACATTACAATCTTTCTGTTTGTATCTACATTGTGATTTTTGAATAGAATAAGCGCATCTTCGTTGTCCTTAGGAGCAACATATAGTTTTGGATAAGGATTAATGGCGTTATGGTCCAGGTTTAAAGGCTGCAACAATAAAAGCCTATTGTCTATTGCCTGGCCATATTTTGTTTGGGTGTCTTTCGATAATCTCGGAAGGTTGTGGTTGTAAAATAATGAAGAATACCATTTGTAATACGATATCTTAGTATTTGCACCCGAAAATAATGTTATCAGATTGGTTTCTAATTTGCCATATACGTCTATTAGGATATCATACTTTTTTGATCTGATTTCAAAAAAGAATTTAAATAATGATAAATATGATTTTCTTATTTCATTTGGTAGCAATAGTATAGAATCAATGTTAGGATTACCTAATAAAACATCTTTGCAATTAGGATAACACATGAAATCTACAGTAGCATCCGGATGTGCTGTTTTTATACTATTACATAGGATAGAGCTTAGTAAAACATCTCCAATTCTTTTTTGTTGTATAATTAATATCTTCATCTTAAAATGGAATTTGTGGACTTAAAAATTTAGTTCTTATTATGGATTTAAAACGAAATCAATCCATATTTCGGTATAATAGCCATAAAATAAAATAACGTTTTAAAATAGAAAAAGAACTGATATAAGCTAAAATAAATCCCTCTCTGCCATTTAGAAAACCAAGTTTAAAAAAAAATTGATTTGTAAAAATAAAGAAGGGTTTCATGAAAAAATGATAAATATTTGGTCTTTTGTTTTTTTGAAACAGCACCAAAGCTTCCTCTTTGCGGATCATATTTAACCGGCTATTAAAATCTTCAAAATTTTTATAAGAAAAAGAATTGATCTTGTTTTTAAAAAGGGTTAATCTTTTGGGAGGTTTTCGATTACATTCTTCCGAATAAGAGTGTCTTGTTTTGTCAAAAAGCAGCAGCTTTTTTTTGTTTAAAAACACACCATATTTTATTGTTTTACCAAAGAAAAACAAAGTTTGTCCTGAAAAATAGCATGCAGCAGTTTTTGGTTTGTCAATTTCTGTAGTTAATTCCTTTATAAGCTCATCAGAAAGATAATCAGTAGTATTAACGACTATGACCCAATTGTTTGTTGTAGATTCAATGGCTAATTTTAAAATATCAGCTTTATTAGTATCATTTTGCTGAATTACGGTTGCCCCAAATTCTTTTGCAGTTGCAACGCTTTTATCTGTACTGTTATTATCAATAAAAATAATCTCGTGGGCAAATGATAAATTCTCAATATGTTTCTTTATATAGATCTCATCATTATAACAAAGTGAGACAATGCTTATGTTTTTAAGGGACACGATTTCTGATTTTTTCGTCAAAAATAATGTTAAATAGTATAACTTTGCCGAAAATTAATTAAAATGTCCAAATTACCAATTTTAATGTATCATAATGTATGTCAATCTGATTCAGGTAGAAATAAATTGACAGTTTCGGTACAAGATTTAGAGCGACAATTTCAGTATTTAATTGATAATAAGTATAAGACATTTCATTTTTCTGAGATAGAAAAAATGAAAACAATTCCCAAAAAGAGTATCGTATTAACATTTGATGACGTTACAGAAAATCAATTAATTTATGCTTTGCCGTTATTAGAAAAGTTTAAATTAAAAGCCAGTTTTTTTATTCCTTTTCAATATATCGGAAATACAGATCTATGGAATAAAAATAATGGAGACCTGCCGCAAAAAATCATGACTGTTGAGCAATTAAAACAATTGCCGGCTGACATAATTGAACTTGGTTATCATTCTTATGCGCATAACAGATATCAGGCATTAAGTCCTTCAGATATAGAAACTGATTTTTTGAAATGTGAAGAGGAAATTAGAAATCACAATCTTAAGGTATATCCGGCACTTGCCTATCCTTATGGTAATTATCCTAAAGAAGCTATTCAAAAAGCAAATTTCAAGATGTTAATCAGTGAAAATAAAATGAAATTTGGATTAAAAATAGGCAATCGCCCTAATGTATTTCCATTTAAGGATAATTATGAAGTTAAACGTATAGACATTAAAGGTTTAGATAGTTTAATGGTTTTTCGCCTGAAAATAAAATTTGGTAAATTGAAATTATTCTAAATTTTTTTCGAGTAATACCATCTTAGCATATCTTGAAAAAACGCCATAAGCATCGATTGAAGCCGCCGCTAGTCCGGGAACTCCGTCAAGATATACTCTTTTTATAAAATAAGTGTGAAAAAAGCGATAAAAGGGTTTAAAGAATAATAGTAAAAGGGTTGCTTTTTTACCTTTTTCGAATGACATTTTTGCCTGGAACCATGCATACTTATCTTTTTTACTGATGAAATTAAATAAACCTTTATAAGTATAATGTATCATGTAATTTTTTAATACAGGAGGTTTTGATTTCAGAACTAATTTTTCATGTACTTCATTTTCAAAACGAATATTTTCATTTTTTATCAGGCGGGTTACTTTATCGGTATAATGAAATAAAAAACGATCCATAAAAAAGTGGGGAAACCAGATTCTGTAAGCATTAGAATTGTTTAAATTAATGCTTTCCAGGATTTCGTCCTTAAGCTCGTCAGTAACCCTTTCGTCTGCATCGAGAAAAAGGACCCATTCTCCGCTGGCAGATTTTATGGCGTGATTTCTTTGATTGCAATAATTGTCAAATTTTCTAAAAATAAGTTTTGCTCCCAGGTTTGAAACAATTTCAGCAGTTGAGTCGGTGCTGTATGAATCTAAAACAATTATTTCGTCGGCAAATGCAACAGATTTAATGGCGTGAGCAATATGGAATTCTTCGTTATAAGTTAATATAATTACAGATAATTTTTTACTTTCCTTGAGCATAAAATGTAGTCGTATTTTTTTCTTTTTTCTTTTTTCTTTTTCCCCGCAAATAGCATGCCTCTAAAAGTTGTACAATAGTATAATTTTTTTTCTGATTTTACATAAAAAAAATCCATCCTTCCGAATAAATCGGAAGAATGGATTTTTTAGGTTGTTTATGTTTAAAATCTACACGGCTACGTCGTATTCGCGTAGTGCATTATTTAATGAAGTTTTTAAATCTGTAGATGGTTTACGGGTACCAATAATTAAAGCACATGGAACCTGAAATTCTCCGGCAGCAAACTTTTTAGTATAACTTCCGGGGATTACCACAGAACGTGCAGGAACAAAACCTTTCATTTCAACTGGCTCATCTCCGGTTACGTCAATGATTTTTGTTGAAGCGGTCAGACAAACGTTAGCTCCAAGAACAGCTTCTTTACCAACATGAACCCCTTCTACAACAATACAACGGGAACCAATAAAAGCACCGTCTTCAATAATTACAGGAGCAGCTTGTAATGGCTCTAGTACACCACCAATTCCAACACCACCACTTAAGTGTACGTTTTTACCAATTTGCGCACAGCTGCCTACAGTTGCCCAGGTATCTACCATAGTTCCCTCGTCAACATAAGCACCAATATTTACATAACTTGGCATTAAAATTACACCGCTTGAAATATAAGCTCCATAACGCGCTACGGCATTTGGTACAACACGAATTCCTTTTTCAGCAAAACCTCTTTTTAGCAACATTTTATCGTGATATTCAAAAATACCAGACTCCCATGTTTCCATTTTTTGAATTGGGAAATACATAACGACAGCTTTCTTAACCCATTCGTTTACCTGCCATCCTTCACCAACTGGTTCAGCAACACGTAATTTTCCTGTATCAACCAATTCGATAACTTCTCTAATCGCATTAGTTGTAGTTGTTTCTTGTAATAAAGCTCTGTTTTCCCAAGCTTGTTCAATTATAGTCTGTAAAGAATTCATAAGTTTTAATTTTTGGCAAAGATAACGTATTTGTAGAAAAGCAAAAAAGTAAAGAGACTTGAAAGTGTTATAAATATAACTTTTTGTTTTTAATTTGATAAATAAGGAAAAATCCTTTTATACGCAATTCATTTTTATAAATGAGCCACTAAAAGTTTTTTTTGTGTCAAAATATGACAAAAATCAGATTTTGAATTTTTTCTTCTCAATACTTTTGCCGGATTAAATCTGGAAAACCGGAATTTAACAATATAAAAACCAAATCATAAATATAATCAGCAAGATATGAATCAGGAAAATCAACTTCGAAATCCAGTTACCGTTATAGATAAAGAAGTTACATGGGATAAAACACAAGTAATTATGAGTAAAACAAATGCTTTTGGTATTATTGAATATGCCAATGAAGTTTTTGTTGATGTTTGTGGTTATGAAGATTATGAATTAATGGGCCAGCCACATAACATTATTCGTCATCCGGATATGCCAAAAGTAATCTTTAAAGTGTTATGGGAAAATCTTAAAAATGGAAAAAACTTTCATGCTATTGTAAAGAATCTGGCAAAATCAGGAAGGTACTATTGGGTCATTACAGATTTTGATATTGCAAAAGATGAAGATGGCGTAATTGTAAATTATTTTGGAAGGCGACAAGCCGTTCCACAGGAAGTTATTGCGATGCATATTGAACCACTATACAAAAAACTACTTCAGATCGAAGCCGCAAGCGGAGTAGAATTTAGTGAAAAATACCTGATTGGATTCTTAGAAGAAAAAAAGAGAACCTATGTTGAGTATATTAAGGAACTGATCTATGAGCATGAAAAAGCCCAGTCAAAGTTTGCTAATTATGAAGCACAGGAAGAGGAGGGGGAAGAGGAAGAAAGAGGATTTTTCAGAAGGTTATTTAACAGATAAAGGTTTTTTTAGTTTTAAATATTTAGGTAATCCGTTTTGAACTTTTTCAGGACGGATTTTTTATTTTCTAAATTATCTTTTTTATTTTAAAGCTAAAAAAGGAACTATTGTAAAAAGATTATATTTGTATTGCAATTTTATCGATACGATACTACTCGAATTTGAATTTAGGATAAGAAAAATAAAATTAAATGAGTTTAGGGGAAATTTATTTTTACGTTCTGACTGGCTTGGTTTTATTGTTTAGTGCTTTTATTTATTTAGGAGTTGAAGATCTTAAGTTGTTACCCATTTTTAAAAAGCTAATATTAATTAGCTTTTTGATTCAAATTAGTGGATTTTTATTAGTTTTCTTTGATGTAAGTCGCTTGTCAGTTGCCAGAACAATTTTCATTTACTCATTACCAATAATAGTGCTGCTTCTAAATAGAGTGTTATTTTGGCTGAATGATTATTTTTTCGGTGAGCCTTTCGTTTATGCTAAAAATGGTTTTTTACAAGGTTTTTGGTATAACAAGGTTGTAGATAAAAAAAGCATAACTTTGCTTCATAAAATCTATTATTTCTATTGTACAGTTTTGCATTTGTCTCAGATATTTCTCTATTCAATGTTGTTTCATAAATTTAAATAAAATGCCAAGAATTCTCTCTATAGACTACGGACAAAAACGTACCGGAATTGCCGTTACAGACGAAATGCAAATTATAGCATCAGGTTTAACAACTGTTCCTACAAATACCTTAATCGATTTTTTAAAGGATTATTTTGCAAAAGAAAAAGTCGAAGCTGTATTGATTGGCGAACCGAAACAAATGAATGGAGAGCCATCAGAAAGTGCTTCCGTAATTAAAGGTTTTGTAACTCATTTTTCTAATATCTTCCCGGATATGAAAGTGGTTCGTGTGGATGAGCGTTTTACCTCAAAAATGGCATTTCAGACTATGATTGATAGTGGATTGAGTAAAAAACAACGTCAGAACAAGGGATTGATTGATGAAATTTCGGCAACAATCATGCTTCAGGATTATCTTTCTTCAAAAAGATTTTAGCTTTTTTTTCATTAATCACAATTCATCCCTTTTTTTAGAAAAACATAACTTTTATCATGTGATTTTAGTTTTTTTTTGCAATTATAAAAAGTACCTTTGCGCTTTAAAAACAAATTACTGTTATGCCTGACAATACAATACGTTCCAATAGTGAAGTAGTGCTTATTGGAGCTGGAATTATGAGTGCAACTCTTGGATTAATTTTAAAAGAGCTGCAGCCTGATATAAAAATTGAAATTTACGAAAGATTAGATGTTGCTGCTGCCGAAAGCTCAGATGCCTGGAATAATGCAGGAACAGGACACTCCGCTTTTTGTGAGTTAAATTACACTCCGGAAAAGGCTGATGGAAGTATTGATCCTAAAAAAGCAATAAGCATAGCAGAATCATTTGAAATTTCCCGTCAATTCTGGTCGTATTTAGTACAGGGAAATAAAGTACCTGCACCTGAAAATTTTATAAAAAGTGTTCCTCACATGAGTTTTGTCTGGGGGGACAAAAATGTGGAGTATCTAAAAAAGAGATTCGAAGCATTACAAAGCAATCCAATTTTTTCTCAAATGGAATTCAGTTCAGATTTTGAGCAATTAAAAAAATGGATGCCACTTGTTATGGAAGGCAGGGATCCTAATGAAAAATTAGCAGCAACTCACATGGAAATTGGTACCGATGTGAATTTTGGTGCCCTGACAAGAAGTATGTTTAATTATTTAGAAAAACTGGATGGTGTTTCTTTATATTTTAATCATGAAGTGACCAAACTAAGACAACGTGACGATAAAACCTGGAGAATTAAAATCACTGATTTAACGACAGGTCAAAAACGAAAAGCATATACTAAATTTGTATTTATTGGTGCAGGTGGAGGTTCATTACCTTTGTTGGAAAAAGCAAATGTTCCGGAAGGAAACGGCTACGGAGGTTTCCCGGTAAGCGGGCAATGGTTAAAATGTACCAATCCTGAAGTAATTGCAAAGCACCAGGCAAAAGTTTACGGAAAAGCAAGTGTTGGAGCTCCTCCAATGTCTGTTCCTCATATTGATACACGTGTAATTGATGGAGAAAAAGCACTTCTTTTTGGCCCTTTTGCAGGATTTTCAACCCGTTTCTTAAAAAATGGTTCTTATTTAGATTTACCATTATCCATAAAAGCAAATAATTTAATTCCAATGTTATCAGCGGGATTTCATAACATTCCACTAACAAAATATTTAATTGAACAGGTTCGTCAGTCTCCAAAAGACAGAATGAATGCTTTGCGCGAATATTTGCCAACAGCAAGATCTAAAGACTGGAAATTAGAAAGAGCCGGACAACGTGTGCAGGTGATTAAAAAAGATGAAAAAGAAGGCGGTATTTTAGAATTTGGTACAGAAGTAATTAATACCCACGACGGAACTTTGGCAGTTTTATTGGGAGCTTCTCCCGGAGCTTCAACTGCAGTTGCGATTATGGTTGATTTAATTAGCAGATGTTTTACCAGTCAGATTAAAACACCGGAATGGGAAGCAAAAATGAAAAATATGATTCCTTCTTACGGACAAACTTTAAACGATAAACCAGAGCTTTTGACAGAACTTAGAAAGCATACTTCTGAAGTTTTAAAACTGAATAATTAGCATCTGGAGGAGATATAAAAAAATAAGGGCTTAGTTTAATATTAAAACTAAGCCCTTATTTTTTTGCAATTAGAATTATAAATTTAAGATATTCTTCAAAAACGAAATTTTGTTTTAATAATCAGGACTCATTTTAATCCTGACTCGTTTCTTTGAATTCTTTTGTGATTTTCAGAATCTTTTCGGCCAGATTGCTCATCCAGATCAATTGTTCAATTACCATTTGTGCTTCCTGCATTTTAGCCTGACGTGTTTCTTTGTCTAAATCTTCATCTGTTGCCAGACGGGTAAAATTAACACGTTTAAGTTCTTCAAATTGCAAAGTCACATCTTCTTTGTCAAAAAAAGTATCTGTAATAATAGTTTCATTTCGTAAAATAGAAATAGAATGATCTAAGTTGGATAAGATTGTTTTTATAATATAATTAAAAGATTCTGAGGCCGATGTGGTTTGATGCGATTGAATATAAGTCGACAAGGATGCCAGGGCAGATAATATTGAATGGTTTAAAACGACCAGCTTGTTTACTAAAGGAAGTGTTTTTTGTTTTGATTTCGGTTCCTGCATCATACGCTGAAATGAGGTCATTAAATTCCCGATTTCAACAAAAGCATTCTTTCTTGCCAGTCGGTATGAGGTTGGAACTTCTCCTTTTTTATTATAAAAATCAGCAATCTCTTTAAGATAATTTCGATTTGCACGAATCGAATTTTCGATATGAATAGGAGTGTTGATAAATTCCCATGCCGGCCATAAAAACTGATTTGCCAAAAAGGCCAATGTGGCTCCGGCTAATGTATCTAAAACACGAAACTGAATAACCTCTACAACATCCGGAGTTAAAATTCCGTAAATAAAAACTACATACATCGTGACGAAAGTAGCACTTATTTTATAGTTGATCTGAGTGAAAGAAATTCCGAGAAGCATACATATAATAGATAATATACTAAGCGCAAAGTGATTCTGAATCACAGAAACAATTCCAAAAGCCAGTAATCCGCCTAAAATAGTCCCAAAAATCCTGTTATAGGAGCGTTCTTTGGTTAAGCCGTAACCTGGACGCATAATTACTACGATTGTTAATAAGATCCAATAAACGTTCTGAAATGGCAAAAGCTGGCCAATAATAAAACCAATTAGAATTGTAATTGTCAGTCGGAAAGAGTGCCTGAAAATGGAAGAAGAATAACTTATATTTTCAATCAAAGTACGCAACGGGTAGTACTGGGGTGTCAGGAATTTTTCCAGTTCTTTGTCCTTGTCTTTTAATTTAAAAGATTGCATGGCAAGCGAAAAAGCACGTTGGATAATTTTGATTTTTCCAACCTGATTTTTAGCATATTTCAGCATATTCATCAACATTAAAACACCTTCGGCGGCTTCGTCTTTGCCTAAGGTTTTTTCATAATCAAAAATGGCAAATTCAAGTGCATCTAATTCATTTTTTAAATCGTTTTTATCTACATAAACAGCGATATGATGTACGTTTTTTGAAAGTTTCTTTAAAGTTGACGCTAATTTGTAAGCTACATTTTGATACGTACGAAGAACCTCAGGGTGTCTGGCAAATTTTTCATGAAGTTTATTATGATCAAATGAAGTGTACAATGCCAGTTCCTGAATTTCAACCAAAGTAATAAAAACCAAAAGCATTTTTCGGTTTTGGCTTGTTGTTCCGGATGAGTTTTGATTGCCAATCAGCATCTTTCTTAAATCTTCATGAATCAGGTTCAGATCTACTTGTATCGCAAGTTGTTTTTCGATTATTTTTTCACGGTTCGCTTCAGGATTCCATAAATCACCTCTTAATTTTAGATATTTTGCAGTTAATTTTATGCCTTCTGCAATCTGTAGCTCTACATATTTATAAGGCTGGACAAAATGAAATATAAGGGAAACAATTAAGTATAAAATACCTCCGACAAAGATAAAACCTGAATATTGAAAAGCTTCCCAGCCTGTGTGTAAGTGACCAAATGATAATGAAATAGACAATAAAGCAGAAAACGAAACCAAAGTAGCACGTTGTCCGTAAACCGAAATCATAGAGCACAGGAAAAGCAAAAACCCCAAAAAAGGATAAAATAAAAAAGGATAGGGATAAGCAAGGTTTACTAATAAATTAACACCCGAAACAATAAAAGAAGCCACAATAAGACCTTTGATTTTATGACTCAATGAACTCGGAATATCACTGGGATAGGTATAAAAGGCACCAAGGGCAATCGTAAAACCTATTTCAAAATGTCCTAAAAAATTCAAAATTAAAACAGGAACAACAGAAGCAATAGTGACTTTAGAGGCGTTTAAAAAAGAGGTACTGTTAGTAAATTTCGAGATACGGTCAAGCATATGGTAAGGTTTACAAACAAAAGTACGAATTGTACGAGTGAATTTGGCATAATTATGGATGAGTTTTTAGATAGAATGTAAAAAATGACAGATAATATAGCTTTAGAATTATTCATTGACTATTTTTTACTATTTTTGCCAGCTGAATTATGAGAATAAAATTCAGGATTTTCAGTAGATAATACATTAAAATAATACAAATGATTTTACCAATTGTAGGATATGGTGATCCTGTTTTAAGAAAAGTGGGTGAGGCAATTACGCCGGAGTATCCAAACTTAAAAGAAACTATAGCAAACATGTATGAAACCATGTATAACGCTTACGGCGTAGGACTTGCCGCACCGCAGGTAGGTATGCCTGTTCGTTTGTTTGTTATTGATATGACCCCTTTTAGTGATGATGAAGATTTGCCTTCAAAAGAGCAAAACGATTTAAAAGGTTTCAAGAAAACTTTTATCAATGCTAAAATTGTTAAGGAAGAAGGTGAAGAGTGGAGTTTTAACGAAGGATGTTTAAGCATTCCGGACGTTAGGGAAGATGTGTATCGAAAACCAACCGTTACAATTGAATATTGTGAAGAAGACTTTGTAGTAAAAACAGAAGTTTTTGATGGTTTAATTGCAAGGGTAATTCAACATGAATACGACCATATTGAAGGTGTTTTGTTTACAGATAAAATATCTTCTTTGAAAAAGCGTTTGATTCAGAAGAAATTAAAAAATATTACTGAAGGTAAAACATCTCAGGAATATAGAATGAAATTTGCCGCAGCTAAAAAAGGGAGATAAGAATTCTAAAGCTATTTAGAATCAACAAAATATAATAAATCAAATTCTTAATACTAATTTTAATAAACATGAATTTAGAGAAAATTTTAGCCATTTCTGGGAAACCAGGTTTATATGTATTGAAAGTACAAACTCGTACAGGTTTTGTGGCAGAATCATTATTAGACGGAAAAAAAATAACAGTAAACTTAAAAAGTAATGTAAGTTTATTATCTGAGATTTCAATTTATACTTACGAAGGAGAAAAACCTCTTACTGAAGTAATGCAACGTATTGCAGCTAAAGAAGATAAAGGTCAGGCTATTTCACATAAAGAAGATAATGCTAAATTAACAGCTTATTTTAAAGAAATCTTACCTGAATATGATGAAGAAAGAGTATATCCTTCAGATATTAAAAAAGTATTAAACTGGTACAATACGCTTCAGGCAAAAGGATTAGTTACTGATTTAGCCCCGGCTGTGGCTGAAACTCCGGAAGAAACTCCGGTTGCTGAAGAAAAACCAAAAAAAGCTCCTGCATCTAAAAAAGCAAAAGCTAAAAAAGAAGAATAGCAGAACACTGCATTGCAATATAATAATCCTGTTGAGATGTTTTCTTGACAGGATTTTTTACTTTTACAATTAGTAGGTTACAACCCAAAAAAAAACTTCAAAATGAGCAAAGAACTTCAACTTAAAGCTTTCGAAAGATTATTAATTATAATGGATGAACTTCGTGAGCAATGTCCGTGGGATAAAAAACAAACGTTACAAACCCTCAGGCATCTTACTATTGAAGAAACGTACGAATTAGGAGATGCCATTTTAGATAACGATTTAAATGAAGTTAAAAAAGAATTGGGCGATTTGCTGTTGCATATCGTTTTTTATGCCAAAATAGGTTCAGAAACAAATGATTTTGATATTGCTGATGTATGTAATGAAATCTGTGATAAGTTAATCCACCGCCATCCTCATATTTACGGTGACACAATAGTGAAAGATGAAGAAGAAGTCAAGCAAAACTGGGAAAAGTTAAAACTAAAAGAAGGGAAAAAATCAGTTTTAGAAGGCGTTCCGCGAAGTTTACCGGCATTAGTAAAAGCCAGTCGTATTCAGGACAAAGTAAAAGGTGTTGGTTTTGATTGGGAAGAACCACATCAGGTCTGGGATAAAGTACAGGAAGAACTTGAAGAACTGCAAGCAGAGGTAAAAGCGGGTGATCAGGACAAAGTAGAAGCTGAATTTGGGGATGTTTTATTCTCGATGATTAATTATGCCCGATTTCTGAACGTCAATCCCGAAGACGCTTTAGAACGCACCAATAAAAAATTTATAAAACGTTTTCAATATCTGGAAAGCAAAGCGGGAGAATTAGGAAAACCTTTAATGGATATGACTTTAGCCGAAATGGATGTATTTTGGAATGAAGCCAAAAAACTGTAATTATTCAGCTAATTTTTTAAGGGCTTTTACATCTTTTAATTTGATTTTTTTACCCACTAATTCAATTAGTTCCAGTTTGTTAAAATCAGATAATAATCTAATGCAGCTTTCGGTAGCAGTTCCTATAATTCCGGCTAATTCTTCTCTGGTTAGCTGGACTTTTAAAGTTTTATCTTCGTTTTCGCCAAAAGCATCATGCAAATGCAACAAGGTTTCCGCCAGTCTTTGTTTAACCGTTTTTTGAACCAAAGCAATTTTATCATTTTCAGATTCTTTTAAATCTTCACAAACAGACTGCATCAAATTCAAAGAGAACTGATTGTTATTATTGAAAAAATGCAGGATTTCAGATTTTGGAATAAAACAAACTTCCATGTCAGCAATTGCTTTCGCAGATAAATTTGCAGGTTCGTTGCTAATCATAGAACGTTGTCCTAAAAGCTCCCCTGATTTAACCAATTTTACGATTTGATCTTTTCCGTTTGCACTTAATTTAGAAAGTTTTCCAACACCATCTTTCACACAGAAAACACCATTAGTAACTTCTCCTTCTTCAAAAATAGCTTCTCCTTTTTTAATGCTATAGGTTGTTTTACTATTAGCCAGCTTTATTACTTCATCTTTATTAAGGGCTTTTAAAGAAGAAAGTTGCCTCACAATACATTGATCACATTTATTCATAGCAAAAGTAATTTAGTGCAAAATTAACCAATATTGCGGTTCGGCGGTAGTTTTATTACTTAAAAAATACAGAAAAGTTGTGATAATGTAATCTGACCGTTTTATTTGATTAATTTAGAATTAGATTTCATTGAACATGATAAATGTCATAGTAATAATCGCTGCATATTTTGAATATTTGTCGAATTAAAAAAACAAATTATGAGTGAGCAGAGTTGTTTTCATTGTGGATTAATTATTCCTAAAGATGAAGAAATCAATTTTGATGAAAAAAAGTTTTGTTGTACCGGTTGTAAAACAGTTTACGAAATTTTTAGTCTTAATGATCTGACCTGCTACTATGATTTTGAAAAATCACCAGGTGCCACTCCGCAGGATATAAAAGGGAAATATGACTTTTTGGAAAATGAAACGATCCTTTCAAAAGTTTTGGAATTTCAGGAAGGAAATACTGCAATAGTTTCATTAAACATTCCCCACATTCATTGTAGTTCCTGTATCTGGATTCTTGAAAACCTTAATCGCCTGCAGCCAGGCATAAGTGCTTCACAGGTTAATTTTCCGGAAAAAAGAGTTCGCATTACTTTTAATTCGGATCTGGTTTCTCTAAAATCAATCGCTTATTTATTAAGTTCAATAGGTTATGAACCTTATATAAGTTTAGAAAATTATGAGACGGGAAAAAATAATGTAGACAGGAGCCTGACTTACAAACTTGGCGTTGCCTTTTTTTGTTTTGGAAACATAATGTTGCTGTCTTTTCCTGAATACTTCGAGATCAAAGAATTTTGGCTCGACAATTACAAGCCTTTTTTCAGGTTATTAATTTTTGTTTTAGCATTGCCCAGTTTTCTGTATTCTGCAAGCGGCTACTATGTTTCTGCTTATAAAAGTATAAAATCCGGAATGCTTAATATTGATATTCCAATTGCTTTGGGGATTATCGTGATGTTTATACGCAGTACTTTCGATATTGTAATGAATTACGGATCAGGCTTTTTTGACAGTTTAACCGGATTGGTGTTCTTTATGCTTCTTGGAAAAATGTTTCAAATTAAGACCTATAGTTTTTTAAGCTTCGAAAGAGATTTTAAATCCTATTTTCCAATTGCAGTTACCCGCATTAATCCAAATACTTCAGAAGAAAGTGTGCCTATTTATGATGTTTTAAAGGGGGACAGATTATTAATTAGAAATCAGGAACTAATACCTGTTGATGGTATTTTAATCAGCGAAAAAGCAGAGATAGATTATAGTTTTGTAACCGGAGAAGCAGTGCCGATCACTAAAAAATCCGGAGATAAAGTATTTGCAGGCGGAAAACAAATTGGAAAAGTAGTCGAGATGGAAGTCCTGCATTCTGTTTCACAAAGTTATCTGACACAACTATGGAGTAATGAAATTTTTCAGAAAAGTGTAGAGCAAAAGCACAAAACGATTACAGATAAAATCAGTCGTTATTTTACTCCTATATTATTATTAATCGCTTTTGCAGGATTTGGTTACTGGATATTTATTGATGCAAATACCGCTTTTAACGTTTTTACTGCTGTTTTAATTGTAGCATGTCCGTGTGCACTGGCACTTACAGCCCCTTTTACTTTTGGAAATATCCTTAGAATTATGGGAAAACAAAAAATGTACCTTAAAAACGCTTTAGTTATTGAGCAATTAGCAAAAGTAGATACCATCGTTTTTGATAAAACAGGAACAATTACAACCAATAAAAAATCAAATATTGTATACGAGGGCAATACACTTTCAGATGAAAATTATGTATTGATAAAAAACGTACTTCGTGCTTCAAATCATCCTTTAAGCCGAATGTTGTACGATTTTCTGCCTGAATTAAAAAGAATTAAAATTGATGATTTTCAGGAAATAACCGGTAAAGGAATTTTGGCCTCTGCTGAAAATAAAACCATCAGAATAGGTTCGGCCTCATTTGTTGAAAGTCCTGATCTTCATTCTTCTGAAATCGAAAAAACAGCACTTCATATTAAGATCAATGAGGTTTATTATGGAAGGTTTAATTTTCAGAACCAATATAGAGACGGGCTTGCAGCGTTATTTTCATCCTTGAGTAAAAACTATCAAATAAAAGTGCTTTCCGGGGATAATGATGGAGAGCAAACTAATCTGGAAACGATTTTACCGGCGGGAACTGAACTTGTTTTTAATCAAAAACCGGAACAAAAACTGGAGTTTATTAAAGAACTTCAGGAAAAAGGCCGGAATGTGATGATGGTTGGAGACGGATTAAATGATGCCGGAGCGTTGGCACAAAGCAATGTTGGAATTTCTATTTCTGAAAATGTCAATGTATTCTCTCCCGCTTGTGATGCTATATTGGATGCCAGTGAATTTTCACGACTTGGTTACTTTTTAAAATTATCCCATAAATCCATTCTGATTATAAAAATGAGCTTTGTCTTATCCTTGCTTTATAACATAGTGGGACTCACTTTTGCTGTTACAGGTAACTTACTGCCATTAGTAGCCGCGATCATCATGCCATTGAGTACCATAACCATTGTCAGTTTTGTTACTTTAATGTCTAACTATTTCAGCAACAGTAATTTAAAGTGATTTTAAATAATTTAAAAGTATTTTTTTTTAAATTTAACATAAGTCTTCTACAATGATAATTATCATATTTTACCTGCCTGTAAACCAGTAATTTTGTTAACATAAATTTAAGGCATGAGTGTTATTTATCTATTAATTTCAGTAAGTATTTTCGTAGCGATTGGATTCTTTATCGCCTTTATTGTAGCTGTTAAATCAGGACAATACGATGATGATTATACGCCATCAGTCAGAATGTTGTTTGATGATGAAACCAAAATTACTCCCCAAAATAATAATTCACCAACCGAAGAAAAACAAGTATAATTATGGAAATGGAACAGTTTTACTACGACAACAAAATTGTAAAAAAATTCATTTACGCCACTATTCTTTTTGGAGTAGTAGGTATGTTAGTGGGGCTAACCTTAGCGGTTATGTACCTTTTTCCCAACATCACAGATGGGATTTCATGGCTTAGTTATGGTCGATTAAGACCTTTACACACCAATGCGGTAATTTTTGCCTTTGTTGGAAATGCCTTTTTTGCGGGTATGTATTACTCGTTGCAGCGATTGCTAAAAGCCAGAATGTTTAGCGATTTTTTAAGCAACTTACATTTTTGGGGATGGCAGCTTATTATTGTAGCTGCTGCAATTACACTACCATTAGGATATACTTCTTCTAAAGAATATGCTGAGCTGGAATGGCCAATTGATATTGCTATTGCGCTTATTTGGGTGGTCATGGGGATTAATATGATAGGGACTATGTTGCGCCGTAGAGAACGACACTTGTATGTGGCAATTTGGTTTTACCTTGCCACCTTTGTTACAGTTGCAGTTTTGCATATTTTTAATAACATCGAAATTCCGGTTTCGGCCTTAAAAAGTTATTCTGTTTACGCAGGTGTACAAGATGCGCTGGTACAATGGTGGTACGGTCATAATGCAGTTGCATTTTTCCTTACAACTCCTTTTTTAGGGTTAATGTATTACTTTATTCCAAAAGTTGCCAATCGTCCTATCTATTCCTATAGATTATCTATTATTCACTTTTGGTCTTTGATCTTTATTTATATCTGGGCAGGACCACACCACTTATTATATTCAGCTTTACCAAACTGGGCTCAGAATTTAGGAGTTGCATTTTCTGTAATGTTAATTGCTCCGTCATGGGGAGGTATGATCAACGGACTTTTAACTTTAAGAGGGGCGTGGGATAAAGTTCGTGAAGAACCGGTTTTAAAATTCTTTGTAGTGGCAATCACCGGTTACGGAATGGCAACTTTTGAAGGGCCAATGCTTTCTCTTAAAAATGTAAATGCTATTGCACATTATACAGACTGGATCGTTGCTCACGTTCACGTTGGTGCATTAGCCTGGAACGGATTTATGTCATTTGGTATAATTTACTGGCTGATCCCAAGAATGACAAAATCTAACCTGTTCTCTAAGAAATTGGCAAACTTTCACTTTTGGATAGGTACTTTAGGGATCATTATATATACAATTCCGTTATACGTAGCTGGTTTTCAACAAGCTTCAATGTGGAAACAGTTTAACCCTGATGGTACTTTAACTTATGGGAACTTTCTGGAAACTGTAACGGCTATTATGCCAATGTACTGGATGAGAGCTATTGGAGGTACGTTGTATCTGGTTGGAATGCTGACCTTAGTTTACAACATTATTATGACAGTTAGGGCTGGTAATACTATAGAAGATGAATTAGCACAGGCTCCGGCTTTACAAAAAATAAATCCTAACAGATTAAACGGGGAAAAATTCCATTCATGGCTGGAAAGAAAACCAATCCAGTTAACCATTTTAGCGACTATTGCGATTTTAATTGGAGGTATCATTCAAATTGTACCAACAATCATGGTGAAATCTAACATTCCAACTATTTCAAGTGTAAAACCATATACACCGTTAGAATTGGAAGGACGTGATTTGTATATCAGAGAAGGATGTGTAGGTTGTCACTCTCAATCAGTTCGTCCGTTTAGAAGTGAGGTAGAGCGTTATGGACCACAAGCTAAAGCAGGAGAATTTGTATATGATCATCCGTTCTTGTGGGGATCAAAACGTACAGGTCCGGATTTATTAAGAGTAGGAGGTAAGTATAATGATAACTGGCACTTTAATCATATGTGGAATCCGCAAAGTACTTCTGCAGGATCAATAATGCCGGGTTACAAATGGTTGTTCGATAATGAACCAATGGATATTTCATTGACTCAGAAGAAAATGCAGGCAATGGTGTCACTTGGCGTTCCTTATACTGAAGCAGAAGTAGCAAATGCACAAAAGACTTTACGGGCTCAGGCAATTAAAATAGAAAAAAGCTTAGAAAACGATCCTGATTTTGTGAAAAGTTATGAGAAAAGCAAGCAAAAAGCAGCTGAAAAAGGCGAGAAATTCGTTCCAATGAATGAGAGAGAAATTGTTGCTTTGATTGCTTACATACAAAGACTTGGTACGGATATTAAGGTAAAAGAACCTTCTAAATAACAGCATTATGTTTGAACAAATAAAACACAACATGGAAACCATATCGGGTATTGAAATTTACCCGATTCTTTCTCTCTTGATTTTCTTTTTCTTTTTCGTAGGATTAGGCTTTTGGGTATTCTCTTATAAGAAAGATAAAATTGATGAGATGAGCCAGATCCCTTTAGAGGAAGGAAGTAGTATAATTTCAAAAGATAGATAAAATGAAAAAGTTTTTCCCAGTATATGTTAGAGTACCGTTGATTTTTTTCATCGTTTTTGCTTTGATGGAATATTTTATAGATTCCGGTGACAGACCAGCTTTTATAAAATACCCAATGGTATCTGTCTTTTTGTTTGTCTTCCTGTTTATTTTGATTGCAATCGAAGTAACGCTGAGTGCGGTAAATAGGGTTATGTATCAATTATTGTCGCCAGAAGAAAAAGCGAAATTGGAGTATGAAAATACCTTAAGTTTAAAAGAGACGACCTGGTTTAAAAACTTAATGCATAAGCTTACCAAAACAGAACCAATTGAAAAAGAAGGCGATTTATTGATGGATCATGATTATGACGGAATCAAAGAACTTGATAATAATTTGCCGCCCTGGTGGGTTTACCTATTCTATATCTGTATCATTTTTGGAGTAATTTATTTTGCCCGTTATGAGATTTTTGGAGGAGATGATCAGGAAATGGAATTGAAAAAAGAAATGGCTCAGGCAAAAATTGATGTAGAGGAGTATTTAAAAACAGCACCTGATTTAATGGATGAGAAAACAGTTGTTTTACTCACAGATGCGCCAAGTTTAGCCGAAGGAAAAGAAATTTTTACGACTAACTGTGCAGCTTGTCACAGAGCAGATGCCGGAGGTCAGATTGGTCCAAACTTAACAGATGATCATTGGATTCTGGGAGGTGGAATTAAAAATGTATTTCATACCATAACCAATGGCGGACGTGACGGAAAAGGAATGGTTTCCTGGAAAACCAATGGTTTAAAACCAAAAGAAATTCAGAAAGTGGCCAGTTACATCCTGTCGTTACAAGGAAGCAATCCAAAAGATCCAAAAGCACCGGAAGGCGAAATTTGGGCAGATGATAGTGCTCCCAAAGCAGATGCAACAGCAAGCACAAAAAAAGATACCACAGCAGTTAAAAAATAATTAGAATATCATGTCAAATTTACCAGACGAGGCTTTTAGAGATACCATTGGAACTATAGATGAAGGTGGAAACCGAAAATTTATTTTCCCAAAGAAACCGTCTGGTAAATTTTATAATTACCGAAAAATTGTCAGCTATATTTTATTGGCCATTTTAATTGTAAATCCGTTTATTAAAGTAAACGGAAATCAATTCATGATGTTCAATATAATGGAACGTCGATTTAATATTTTTGGATTTCCTTTTTGGCCCCAGGATTTCTACCTATTTGTAATCTCAATGCTTGTTGGGGTTGTATTTGTAATTTTATTTACAGTTGTTTTTGGAAGGATTTTTTGCGGGTGGATATGCCCGCAAACTATTTTTCTCGAAATGGTTTTTCGTCGAATCGAATATTGGATTGATGGAGACCGCGGTGCACAGTCCCGTTTGGCCAGACAGGAATGGAATGCCGAAAAAATACGAAAGAGACTTATGAAGTGGACAATTTTCTTTCTTATTTCCTTTGGTATTGCGAATGTTTTTCTGGCTTATTTAGTAGGGAGCGATGCCTTGTTTTTAATGGTGGAGCAAGGACCAATTGAAGAAGCAAGTAATTTTATTGCACTGCTTATTTTTACCGGAATTTTCTATTTTGTTTTTGTGTGGTTTCGTGAACAGGTTTGTATTATTGCATGTCCTTACGGACGACTTCAGGGGGTTCTTTTAGATGATAAATCCATTAATGTGGCGTATGATTTTGTACGCGGCGAAAAAGAAAAAGGACGTGCCAAATTCAACAAAAAAGAAGAGAGGACTTTAACCGGAAAAGGCGATTGTATTGATTGTCTTCAGTGTGTGCATGTTTGCCCAATGGGAATTGACATTAGAAACGGAACGCAGTTAGAATGTACAAATTGTACTGCCTGTATTGATGAATGTGATCATATAATGGAGACCGTAGGATTACCAAAAGGCCTTATTCGGTATGCTTCTGAAGATGAAATCGCTAAAAAAGAACCTTTTAAGTTTACTGCAAGAATGAAAGGATATACCGCTGTCCTGTTCATTTTGTTAAGTGTTTTTGTTGGGATGCTATTTTTACGAACAGATGTTCAAGCTGTTATTTTACGTTTACCCGGACAGCTTTTTCAACATAAAGGAGATAAAATTAGTAATGTTTATACCTATAAAATTGTCAACAAAACGATGAAAGATTATAGCGATATTCATTTTGAATTGATCAATCAAAAAGGTGAAATTAGAAATGTTGGAAAACAACATTTTAAAGTGGCCAAAGAAGGTATTTCGCAAGGAACATTATTTATAGAAATAAAAGAAGTTTTGTTAGAAAGTGATAAAACGAATGTAAAAATTGGAGTTTTCAACGGCACTGAACTTCTTGAAACAACCACTACAAATTTCTTAGGGCCACGAAGTTTTAACTAAAAAACATATTATCATGAAAATTAATTGGGGAACCGGAATTGTCATTGCATTTGCATTGTTTATGAGCTTTATTTTATACTTTGTTTTCGAAGTACAGTCAAATAGCAAATATGACAACGATTTAGTTGTTGAAGAATATTACAAGCATGATTCTCATTTTCAGGAGGAAATGGCGAGAATTCAAAATGCACATGATTTACAGCATAAACCTTCAATTAAGTTGGAGCATGATGGTGTCAAAGTAACTTTTCCTGTAGCATTTGAAAGTGATAAAGTAAAAGGAAATGTTTTATTATACCGGCCATCAAACAAAAAATTTGATTTTGATACTCAGATTGCATTAACAAATTCATCCTTAATTATTCCGCAGAAAAAACTAATTAAAGGACGTTGGGATGTAAACATGGAATGGCAATATGAGGGTAAAAAGTATTTAACTAAAGAGGTCATTTACGTAAATTAATAAAAATGTTGTATTCTGCTTTCATATTGGGTCTTATAAGCAGCCTGCATTGCGTTGGAATGTGCGGCCCAATTGCTATGATGCTTCCGGTTGATCGTCAAAATGAAGCTAAGAAAGTAATCCAGATTATTACCTATCACTTAGGGCGATTAACCGCTTATTCAACCATTGGCCTAATTTTCGGACTCTTGGGAAGAGGTTTCTTCTTGGCTGGCATGCAGCAAAAAATGTCAATTTTTATTGGTATTGCAATGATTGTTGTAGTTTTAATTCCGGAAAAGATATTTGCCAGGTATAATTTTTCTAAACCAGTTTACAGCATAATTTCAAAGATAAAATCGACTTTAGGAAGTCAGTTTAAAAAGAAAAGCTATAAGTCTCTTTTTACGATAGGTCTGTTAAATGGTTTTTTGCCATGCGGAATGGTCTATGTTGCCTTATTTGGGGCAATAGCTATGCAAAGCGCAGGTTCTGGTGTGCTTTATATGTTGCTCTACGGATTAGGAACGATTCCTTTAATGACTATTGTAGTATACATTCATTCAGTATTGAAATTGCCGTTTCGAAATAAAATTCAAAAGGCAATTCCTTATGTTGCAGTAGTAATTGGGGTATTATTTATTTTAAGAGGTTTAGGCCTTGGAATTCCTTACATTTCTCCGGCTAATATGAGTTTGTTTGTTCAGTCCTCTCCTAATTGCCATTAAACAGTCATAGAAAACAGATTGGTTTCCGGAGATTTTCTTTTTAAGTGTAAATCAAAAGCCATACAAATATTACGGACAAAAGGTTTTCCGGCTTCAGTAATCGTAATTTTGTTTTCTTCGATTATAATTAAACCATCTTTTTCAATTTCTTCAAGATCCAGTAATACCTCTGGAATTTCTTTAAAATAAAGCGTTTCATTACTCCAGGAAGTCTCAAATTCACAAGTAAGGTTCAAGATGTGTTTTCTGATAATTAAATCCTCATCGTTTAAAATGTGGCCTTTTACAACAGGTACTTTATCCCATTCTAATAATTGGTAGTAATCTTCCAGATTCTTTGTGTTTTGGGCAAAACTATACCAGCTGTCGCTTATGGAAGAAACACCTAAACCAATCATCAATTGTGTTTTTGAGGCGCTGTATCCCATAAAATTGCGGTGTAATTTTTTATTTTGTGTTGCTTTGTACAAACTATCCGATTCTAAGGCAAAATGATCCATTCCAATTTCGTGATAGCCACTTTTAGAAAGCAATTGTTTTCCAATTTCATAAAGCTTTCTTTTTTCAGAATCCTTTGGAAGATTTTCATCATTAAACCCGCGTTGACCATTTCCTTTAATCCAGGGCACGTGTGCATAGCTGTAAAATGCCAGTCGGTCTGGTTTTAATGAATTTGTTTTTTCAACAGTATCTATCACATCTGCCAGGGTTTGAAATGGCAATCCGAATATAATATCATGCCCAATAGATTTATAACCAATTTCTTTGGCCCAAAAAGTAACTTTTGCAACATTGTGAAAAGGCTGTATACGATGGATTGCTTTTTGAACTTTCTCCGCATAATCCTGAACACCAAAACTTACCCGGCGAAAGCCAAGATCATATAATTTTTTTAGTTGCTCGTAAGTAGTATTATTGGGATGCCCTTCAAAACTAAATTCGTAGTTTTCTGCTTTATTGGCAAAAGAAAAAATACCATTTATTAACTGCTCTAAATTTTCTTTTGAGAAAAAAGTCGGAGTTCCTCCGCCCAAATGTATTTCTTTTATGGAAGGTCTTTCAGTGAGTACTTTGCAATACAAACTCCATTCTTTTATCAGCGCTTTTATATACGTTTCTTCTACAGAATGATTTTTCGTAATGCGCTTGTTGCAACCGCAAAAGGTACACATACTTTCGCAAAAGGGCAGATGTATGTACAAACTGATTCCGTTTTGGGTATTACTTTCTGAAAAAGCTTTCTGTAAAGAAGTGATCCATTTTTGTTCTGTAAATTCACTTTCATTCCAATACGGAACGGTGGGATAACTTGTATATCTTGGACCAGGAACATTGTATTTTTGGGTAAGTGATATTTTCATAAAAAGTGCATTTTGGACACTTCAAAATTAATATACCGATCGTCGATATAAAATGACAAATATCATGTAACAAAAAAAGAGACTCAAAATGAGCCTCTTTTACTTGAATTAAATAACTAACATTAAATAGAATCCTGAATGGTTTTAAGCCATTTTTTTGCAAACATATGATCCTGATACGCACTTATTTGTTTAATACGGTCATCGTCAAAATCATAGAATGGGATTGTAATTTTTTTAGGAGTTTCTTTATCCTGAAATTCAAAATCAATCTTAACAATAGTATCAGAAGGACCTTCAGTTGTCAGGACTAATTTAGCAGAAGAAACACTTTTTAAATCTAAATATGTTGATTCCTGCTGATTTGGATTAAAATTCATCAGGATAAATCGTCTGTTTTTTTGATCTATAGTAAGCGTTTTATTGCTTTGGGATTCTGTCAGGTCGAAATCTTCCGGATGCGTTGGATTGAACTTCTTTTTTATGTTTAAAATTTTTGATTTGTTTGCAGCGCTCGATCGTGCTGAAAAATATACCGGTATGGCTACTATGATGGCAATCACAATACCAATTATGGTTACACTTGTTTCCATTTTTGTTTTAGAATTTGATAGTTTATTATGAAACACTAAACAGCCTTTAAGTAAAAAGCAGCTTATTTATTAGTAAGAATATTTAGTCTTACTATTTGAAAATCATAGGATTACTACCAGAAAAAATGAAAAGGGTAGAGCAGTAAAAGAACTTTTTTGCTCTGTGTTGCAAATTGATTTGAAAAGTTTGATGTTGCTTTTATTATGTGATGCTGTGGAACAACAATCAATAAAGAGTCAAACCATTTAATTAAATTAGGATGGCTCGTTTTGATATTACCTGCAAACTGATAAGCTGCCTGAGGTTGTATAAAAGCAAGAGAATCGGCGTGGTCTATAGAAAAATTGGTATCGGTTTTTTTATTTTCGATTTTTTGCACAGCAACTTCATTTGCCTGAGAAGCAAAAAAAGCCATGATCAAAAGTGATACAAAAATAATTGTTTTACGAATCCAATTCATGGTCGCGAATTTAATTCATAAAAGACAATTAAAGAAATTTTAAAGAATTAATTAACTTTAAAAGTGCAGTTATTATTTTATCCTCAACGTTTAATAATTATGGTTGAGGATAAAACAGGGTTATTGTTGCATTTTAAAATAATAATCAGCTGAATGTTTACCACTTCCGTAAAACAAAAAGAACATGCAAACTAATAGTACTACTATTGCCAAAATCAGGCTTTCGGAGTGCATGTGCCCCATAAAGTTTACCAGAATTGCTCCAAAAAGAATTGGTAATTGAGCTGCAATTGCCCAACGGGTAAGTAATCCAAAAACAATCATAATACCTCCAATCATGTGGGCCGGTGCAATGTAATGTAAAAGAAACATTCCGCCCCCGTACTGATCGATCGGAGAAATTAAATCATGCAGATATTGGGCATTCGTTACAAACGAAACCCCTTTCATAAATAAAAAAACACCCAATACAATACGTACTAAATCTACAGGTAAATAAGTGTGCGAATTTGCCCACTTATTCAGGCTTTTTACATTTTCCATGATACTACGTTATTAAAAATTACACCTAAAGTTACTAAATTTTAATGGAATATGTATTTTTAAGTGCTTGAAAATGAGTTTTTTATTATTTGTTTAACGTATCATTGAAAATCCTTAAATAGTTAAACCTGAATAACGCCTAAATTGAATGGTTTTTGAATCGGAGCGTGATTGGCAGCTTCGATTCCCATAGAAATCCAGGTACGGGTATCTAAAGGATCAATGATAGCATCTGTCCACAATCTTGAAGCAGCATAATAGGGTGAGGTTTGCTCATCATATCGTGCTTTTATTTTATTAAACAATTCAGATTCTTTGGCTTCGTCTACAATTTCTCCTTTCGCTTTAAGCGAAGAGGCTTCAATTTGGGCTAAAACTTTTGCCGCCTGAGTTCCGCCCATAACGGCAAGTTCTGCACTGGGCCACGCAAAAATTAATCTCGGATCGTAAGCTTTTCCACACATGGCGTAATTTCCTGCCCCGTAGGAGTTACCCACAATAACTGTAAATTTTGGCACTACAGAATTACTAACGGCATTTACCATTTTAGCACCATCTTTTATGATTCCGCCATGTTCAGATTTTGATCCTACCATAAAACCTGTAACATCTTGTAAAAAGACTAAAGGAATTTTTTTCTGGTTGCAGTTGGCAATAAAACGAGTTGCCTTGTCTGCGCTGTCAGAGTAAATAACGCCGCCAAACTGCATTTCACCTTTTTTGGTTTTAACCACTTTTCTTTGATTGGCCACAATTCCAACTGCCCAGCCATCAATTCTGGCATAGCCGGTAATGATCGTCTGGCCGTAACCGTCTTTATACGCTTCGAATTCTGAATTATCAACCAGACGATTAATGATTTCCATCATGTCATATTGCTCATTTCTGGCTTTTGGCAAAATTCCATAAATATCTTTTGGTTCCAGAGCAGGTTTTTCGGCTTTGATTCGGTTATAGCCCGCTTTGTCATAATCGCCTATTTTGTCTACAATATTTTTAATTTTATCCAGAGCGTCTTTATCGTCTTTTGCTTTATAATCCGTAACGCCTGAAATCTCGCAATGCGTAGTGGCACCACCTAAAGTTTCGTTATCAATAGTTTCCCCAATAGCTGCTTTTACCAAATAACTTCCGGCAAGGAAAATACTTCCTGTTTTATCAACGATTAAAGCTTCATCACTCATAATAGGCAGATAAGCTCCGCCGGCAACGCAACTGCCCATTACGGCAGCAATCTGAGTGATTCCCATACTGCTCATTTGTGCATTGTTTCTAAAGATTCGGCCAAAATGCTCTTTATCCGGAAAAATTTCATCCTGAAGTGGTAAATAAACTCCTGCACTGTCTACCAGATAAATAATTGGTAATCTGTTTTCCATGGCAATTTCCTGTGCACGCAGGTTTTTCTTTCCGGTAATAGGAAACCAGGCCCCGGCTTTTACTGTAGCATCATTGGCCACAACAATACATTGTTTGCCTCTTATGTATCCTATTTTGATAACAACACCACCAGAAGGGCATCCGCCATGTTCGGCATACATTCCGTCTCCAACAAATCCTCCAATTTCAATACTTTTTGAACCTTCGTCCAGTAAATAAGCGATACGTTCCCGGGCAGTCATTTTACCTTCGGCATGTAGTTTTTCTATACGTTTTTCGCCTCCGCCTAATTTTATTTTTGCAAATTTTTGTTTTAGGTCAGAAAGTAATAATTTATTGTGATCTTCGTTTTTATTGAAGTTTAAATCCATGATATATTGAGGTTTTTACAAAATAGTGTTGGCTAATTTACAAAATCAATTGAAACCCACATAATAAATATTATCCTGGGATGAAATAATAACAGGTTTCCTCAGTTCTGAAATAAACAAAAAAAAAACAGAAGCGAACTTCTGTTTTTTATAGATATAGGTATGTTGTTTTATTTTTTAGAATCACAAACCATTCGTTTTAGAATAGCCCATTGTTTTAAGGCGTCTCTGGCTTCGACAGCAGGATATCCTAACATTGTTTTACCGGCAGGAACATCACCAACAACACCTGATCCGGCACCTACAATAGCTCCGTCGCCAATAGTTGTGTGATCTTTTATAGAAGCACTTCCGCCAATGATAACACCATTTCCTAGTGTTACAGAACCGGCCAAACCACTATTTCCGGCCATAATACAAAATTTACCTAATTTACTGTTATGTCCAATCTGAACTAAATTATCAATTTTACATCCGTCACCAAGAACAGTTGAACTAAATTTTCCGCGATCAACACAAGTGTTAGCTCCAATTTCAACGCCATTTCCAATGATTACATTTCCAATTTGTGGAATTTTGACTAAACCTTTTTCGCTACAAGGACGGAATCCGAAACCATCGGCCCCAATTGTGGCATTTGGATGAATAATACAATCACTCCCAATATGGCAACGTTCACGAACTACAGTTCCGGACCAGATAATGGTATTTTTACCAATAGTACATTCGTCTAAAATCGTAACATTTGGATAAATCGTTGCATTTGCACCAATTTCTACTTTTGGCCCAATATAACATCCGGCACCAATTCTGGCACCTTCGCCAATAATAGCCGTTTCATCAACATTTGCTGATTTGTGAATATTATTATGGAATATTGGAGTAGGTGGCGCGAACAATGCTAAAATTTGAGACATTGCCAAATCGGCATTCTTTACTTTAATAAAAGCACGGTTATCTCCGGGTTCAATTGAAATGTCTTCGTTAACAACTGCAATTGAAGCTTTTGATGCTTCCCAAAATTTTTCATATTTTTTATTTCCTATAAATGAAATTTCAGAAGTGGTGGCTTTTTCTAATTGTTCTGTTGCTGTTATACTTTGTGAAGTTGTGCCGTAAATTACGCCGTTGATAACTTCATTAATTTCTTGAATTGAATAGGATTTCATTGAATGAATTTAAGTGATTTAAGGGGTTATTTCGCACCAAATAAAATCAATTAGATTTAAATTACCTAATCTTATTTTGATCTTTTTTATATAGTATTTTAAATAATAGTTTAAATATTACAAATTTAACAGTAAATCTATTAATTTCTTGATTGTTTTCGAATTAATGGTGGTTATAGTGTTTTTTTTTCTGCTTTCAATCCCGGTATTTGTAGGTTTTTAAAGGTGATTTTTTTAACACTTAAATTTGTAATGTTTATTAAAATTTAGCAGTGCTATCTTGTTTTAAATCAATTCATTTTATGTTTTTTTGATCTTAAATGCACACTCTAATTGAGGCTTAATGCAGGATGGTATTTTGTAGGTTTCGTTTTCTTTGATTTTCTGAGTATTCTTTTTTGGGGAAATTTTAATAATTTTTGATAGAAAATGGACAAAATGAAAATTTGATTTTATTTTTCTTGACTGTTTTTTCAATTTAATTTTACAGATGATTAAAATTGGTAGGTTAAATCTGAAATAAAGATGAAAATATTTTTTTGAGACTCCTTTAATAATGAGTCTTTTATTCTTTTTTTAGTATTGAATTAAATCAAAAAAGCGATTCACTTTTAGAAGGAATCGCTTTTTGATTATTTACTCTTTTATTTTAGATAATGAAATTGCATTTATGCAATAACGTAAACCGCTTGGTTCAGGACCATCCGGAAAAACGTGTCCTAAATGTGCATCACAAGTATTGCAAACTACCTCAACACGAATCATTCCGTATGATTTGTCGGCATGATAGGCAATAGCATTTTCTTTTAATGGTTGTGTGAACGAAGGCCAGCCTGTTCCTGATTCAAACTTTTCGCTTGCATCAAAAAGTAAAGTCCCACAACATTTACATTCATACAATCCCGGATCGAAAAGACTGCAAAGCTCAGAGCTAAATGATCTTTCGGTACCTTTTAAACGTGTAACCTGAAATTCTTCAGCAGTTAAAAGCTGTTTCCATTCTTCGGCTGTTTTCTCCACTCTTTTATCAGGAGTTGGATTTCCTTTATTCGTAAAATGAATTATATCGGCCCATTTTATCATAGTAGTAGATTTAAAAATGAAAATTTTAATTAACCCTTAAGGTAGTAAGAAAAATTAAGTTTTTGCTTCTTAATGAAACTTAATGTCTTAAGGGTGAAATCTTTTTTATGTTGGGAATAGTATCTATTCTTCCTCTTTTTGCCCCATCATCATTAAAAATGCTTTAAGGAAAGGATCAATATTTCCGTTCATAACGCCGTCAACATCGCTGGTTTCATAACCCGTACGAACGTCTTTTACTAATTTATAGGGCTGCATTACATAATTACGTATTTGAGAACCCCATTCAATTTTCATTTTTCCGGCTTCGATATCAGCGCGTTGTGCCTGTTGTTTTTTTAGTTCAATTTCATACAATTGAGAACGCAACATTTGCATAGCACGCTGTCTGTTATCCTGCTGTGACCTGGTTTCAGAGCATTGTATCTGAATTCCGGTTGGTTTGTGTACCAATTGTACTTTGGTCTCAACCTTATTCACGTTTTGCCCTCCTGCACCACTGGAACGGGAAGTAGTGATTTCAATATCGGCAGGATTAATATCAATTTCGATACTGTCATCCACAAGCGGATAAACATATACTGATGCAAACGAAGTATGACGTTTGGCATTACTGTCAAAAGGAGAGATTCGAACCAAACGATGTACACCGTTTTCACCTTTTAGATACCCAAAAGAATAATCACCTTCAAACTCCAGGGTAACCGTTTTGATTCCGGCAACCTCGCCAGCCTGAAAGTTAAGTTCTTTTATTTTGTAGCCATAGCTTTCACCCCACATCATGTACATGCGCATAAGCATTCCTGCCCAGTCACAGCTTTCGGTTCCGCCGGCACCGGCAGTAATTTGTACTACGGCACTTAAACTGTCTCCCTCATCAGAAAGCATGTTTTTGAACTCAATGTTTTCAATATGAGTTTGTGTAGTATTGTAATGTTCGTCTAATTCTTCTGCAGAAAGTTCTCCTTCTTTGTAAAAATCGTACGCCAATTGCAATTCATCAGTAAGTTCAATGGCTTTGTTGTAATCTTCGATCCATTTTTTTTTGTTTCGAAGGTTTTTTACAATGATTTCGGCTTCTTTGGCATTGTTCCAAAAGTCCGGTGCGAAGGTTTTTTCTTCTTCGTTGGCGATTTCAATTAGTTTGGCATCAACGTCAAAGATACCTCCTCAACGCACCAAGGCGCTCCACAATACCTTTTATTTGCTCGGTAGTTGTCATAAATTAATAGTAGTTTTTAGGTTTCTTATAAATATTACGTAGTTAGAAAGAATGACTTATAAATACGTGATTTTGTGGTACAAAAATAACATATAGTTTTTAGATTATCGAATTAATTTTACCTCAGAAAAAAATAAGTAATGCCATTTATACAAAGATGATTTTTGTAAATTTTACTGCAAAATAAACAATACGAGAGTGTGTTAACCTAAAATTTAAAATCAGGTTAATTTTCTTTTTTAGGGAGCTTATTTGACTAATATGTCTTGTGGTTGATTTTTAGAAACTTAGCTTTGTTTTTCAGGATATGAGAAATGTATATTTTTTTTGTCTAACAAATTGGTTATTAAAAATATAAGGCTACTTTAGAATATTAATAGTAGTTTTATATGTTTTTTGTAAATATTACGTTAATTTGGTTCAATAGTATTCACAAGTTAAATTTTAGCAAAACTTGCTCAGAATAACTATCAGTAATACGTAATTTTGCTGTACAAAAAAGATATACTTTTTAGAATATGGAAATAAATTTAATTAGCGATACCATTACCAAACCTACATACGAAATGTTGCAGTATATGTTTAACGCTCATGTTGGCGATGATGTATACAGGCAGGATCCTACGGTTATTGAGCTGGAAACCAGAGTAGCTGAATTTTTTGGAATGGAGGCCGGACTTTTTTTTCCGTCAGGAACAATGGCTAATCAGACCGCTATAAAATTACATACACAACCGGGAGAACAATTAATTGCAGACAAATATGCCCACGTTTATCATTATGAAGGGGGAGGGGTTTCGTTTAATAGCGGCGTTTCCTGCTGTTTGTTAGATGGAGACCGCGGAATGATTAATGCCAGTCAGGTAGCGGCAGCGATTAATGATCCTGAGTTTTATCACAGCCCTTTAACCAGTTTGGTATGTGTAGAAAATACCACCAATAAAGGGGGTGGAGCCTGTTATGAATTAGAAGATTTAAGAGAGATAAAAAAGGTATGTGATGCCCATAATTTGAAGTTTCACCTTGATGGAGCGCGAATTTGGAATGCACTGGTTGCCAAAAGACAAAACCCAAAAGAATTTGGGGCTATTTTCGATACCATTTCAGTTTGTTTGTCTAAAGGATTAGGTGCTCCTATAGGTTCTGTGTTGTTAGGAAGTAAAGCTGATATTCACAGAGCGTTGAGAATCAGAAAGATACTTGGTGGAGGAATGCGTCAGGTTGGATATTTGGCTGCCGCGGGATTGTATGCTTTGGCTAATAATATAGAAAGACTCGCTGAAGATCACAGAAGAGCTAAAGAAATTGCAGCTATTTTAAGTACAAAATCATGGATCTCTGCAATAGAACCTGTAGAAACTAATATTTTAATTTTTTCTTTAGCCGAAGGTTATAGTGATCAGCTTTTGATCGAAAAATTAAAACAGAAAAATATTTTGATCAGTTCAATGGGACACAATAAACTCCGAATTGTAACACACTTAGATTATAAGGAAGTCATGCATACTTATGTAATTGAAACGTTGCAAAAGTTTTAAAAAAAGGTGCAAAGGGACAAAGGTTCAAAGTTGCAAAGGTTTTTGATTTTGTAAACTTTTAAACAAAAAAAAGAAGCACAATTGTGCTTCTTTTTTTTAACCTCTGAACCTCTGAACCTCTGAACCTCTGCACCTTTGCACCTTAGTATCTTACTTAAAAAGATTATCCATTCCCGGAATCATTGGCATATCCATCTTTGCGACAGCATCAAGTTCTTGTTCATTGACGCTTGTTGCTTTTTCAATTGCTTTATTTAACGTTACAATTAAGTAATCTTCAAGTTGTTCTTTATCTTCTAACAGAGAGTCATCAATAGAGATTGATTTTACTTTTCTATTGGCTGTCAATGTTACCTTTAATAATCCGTCAGCGCTTTGTTCATCAATCAAAACAGTATCCAGGCGCTTTTTAGTATCTTCAATTTTTTGTTGGGTTTCTTTAAGTTTGCCCATCATTCCCATTAAATCCATTTTTTGTTGATTTTTAAATTATTTCATACAAAATTAGTATATTGCTGTATTATATCAATAGAATATTTTATGAAAAAATTAATTCTGTTCTATTGTGATTGTAGTATTTTTGCTGCTTCGTATTTAAAAACTAATGCTAAATCAATGCAAAACGATATAATGGCTCCAAAAGCCAAAGAAATTCCAAAATCATTAAAAAAACATAAAGAAACTAGAATTGATAATTATTTTTGGTTAAATGACCGTGAAAATCCTGAGGTTATTGATTATTTAAATCAGGAGAACTCTTATTATGCGAATATGACCTCGCATACAAAAACACTTCAGGGCGAGTTGTATGAAGAAATGAAAAGCAGAATCAAAGAAGATGATTCGTCTGTTCCTTATTTCTACAATGGTTATTTTTATATCACACGTTTCGAAACAGGACAGGATTATCCTATATTTTCAAGAAAAAAAGGAAGCCTTTCAGCAGATGAAGAAATTTTGTTCAATTGCAATGAATTGGCAAAAGATCATGCTTACTTTAAATTAGGAGGCCTGAGTATAAGTCCTGACAACAAATTTGCCAGTTTTGGGGTTGATATTGTGGGAAGAAGAATTTACACCATCCAGTTTAAAAACTTAGAAACAGGAGAAATTCTGGCCGATAAGATCGAAAATGCCACAGGAGGATCTGTTTGGGCAAATGACAATAAAACTGTTTTTTATACCAAACAAGATGAAGTTACTTTAAGGGCGGATAAAATTTTCAGGCATAAGCTTAATACAGCAGTTACGGAAGATGTTTTGGTTTTTAATGAAACAGATGATACTTTTAATGTTTCTATCAGTAAAGAAAAGTCAAGAAAATATATTGTTATTGGTTCCGGAAGTACTTTGACCACAGAATACAGAATACTGAATTCAGACAATCCTGATGGCGAATTTAAAGTGTTTCAGCCTCGTGTACGTGGTTTGGAGTACAGTATTTCTCATTTTGAGGATTCTTTTTATGTTTTAACAAACAAAGACAAGGCTACCAATTTTAAGTTGATGAAAACGCCTGAAAATAAAACAGGAAAGAAAAACTGGGTAGACCTTATTCCGCATCGGGAAGATGTTTTATTAGAGGATATTGAAATTTTTAAGAATTATTTAGTGGTTGAAGAGCGCTCAAATGGCTTAAATCATATTCGTATCATGCCCTGGAATGGCGATGCCGATTATTATCTTCCTTTTGGCAGTGAAACTTACAATGCTTATACTACAACAAATATAGATTTCGATACAGATGTTTTGCGTTATAGCTATCAATCGCTTGCAACACCATCTTCTGTGATTGATTTTAACATGACAACTAAAACCAAAGAAATTTTAAAAGAGCAACAGGTTTTAGGAGGCAAGTTTGACAAAGAAAATTATATTGAAGAACGTGTATGGGCAACAGCCAGAGATGGTGTAAAAGTGCCAATTTCTATGATTTATCGTAAGGGATTAAATAAAAATGGAAAAAATCCGTTATTGCTTTACGCTTATGGCTCATACGGAATTACGATGGATACTTATTTTTCATCAACAAGACTTTCGCTCTTAGACCGCGGTTTTGTTTATGCTATTGCCCATATTAGAGGAGGGGAAGATTTAGGAAGGCAATGGTATGAAGACGGAAAACTGTTAAAAAAGAAAAATACCTTTACAGATTTCATCGATTGCTCTAAATTTGTAATAAACGAGAAATACACATCTCCTGAACATTTATATGCTGAGGGAGGATCTGCAGGAGGACTTTTGATGGGAGTTATCGTAAATGAAGCCCCTGAATTATACAACGGAGTGATCGCCCAGGTACCTTTTGTAGATGTAATAACAACAATGCTGGACGACAGTATTCCGTTAACAACCGGAGAATATGATGAATGGGGGAACCCAAACAATAAAAAATATTACGATTATATGTTATCATATTCGCCTTATGATAATGTAAAAGCACAAAATTATCCTAATATGTATGTTTCTACCGGATTGCATGATTCGCAGGTACAGTATTGGGAACCAGCCAAGTGGGTGGCTAAATTGAGAGATCTGAAAACAAATGATAATTTTTTATTTTTAGATACCAATATGGATGCCGGACATGGCGGAGCGTCAGGACGTTTTGAAGCCCTAAAAGACTTAGCAAAAGAATTTAGTTTTTTATTAGATTTAGAAAAAATTAAAAGCTAATTAGAAATTTTTTGTTAAATTTGCAACCTATCAGGGTTATTTTAAAATATACCTTTGATTAACTATTTTTTTATGAAAGAAGAAATAAACGCTTATAATAATGTTTTAGAGTTAATAGGTAATACCCCACTTATTAAGCTAAATAAAATCACCGAAGACTTAGAAGGTAATTTCTACGCAAAGGTAGAAGCTTTTAATCCGGGACATTCCTCAAAAGATAGAATAGCGTTATATATTATTGAAGAGGCTGAGAAAAGAGGGATTCTATCACCAGGTGATACCATTATCGAAACGACATCTGGTAATACAGGATTTAGTTTAGCAATGGTAAGCATTATAAAAGGTTATAATTGTATTTTGGCTGTAAGTTCAAAATCATCGAAAGATAAAATTGACATGTTGAGGAGTTTAGGAGCAAAGGTTTACGTTTGTCCGGCTCACGTTTCAGCAGATGATGAAAGATCTTATTATAATGTCGCTAAACGATTGCACGAAGAAACCAAAGGTTCCGTTTACATCAATCAGTACTTTAATCAATTGAATATTGATGCGCACTATAACAGTACTGGGCCAGAAATCTGGGAGCAGACAAAAGGAAAAATAACGCATCTTATTGCTTGTAGCGGAACAGGAGGAACGATCTCAGGAACTGCAAAATTCTTAAAAGAGCAAAATCCAAATATTAGAATTCTGGGTGTCGATGCTTTTGGGTCTGTATTAAAGAAATACCACGAAACAAGAGAATTCGATAACAAAGAAATTTATCCGTATCGCATTGAAGGTTTAGGTAAAAACCTGATTCCATCTGCTACAGATTTCGATATTATCGATAAGTTCATGAAAGTGACCGATGAGGAAAGTGCACATTCAGCCCGTGAAATTACAAGAAAAGAAGGATTATTTGTTGGATATACTTCCGGAGCAGTAATGCAGGCGATTAAACAATATGCAGAAGAAGGAGAGTTTACAAAAGATAGTAATATTATTGCTATTTTCCCTGATCACGGTTCCCGATACATGAGTAAGGTATTTAGTGATGACTGGATGAACGAACAAGGATTCTTTGACAGCGTCAACGAAGAAGAAGTTCAGAAAATTGAATTTGTAAAGTAAGTCAATTGCTTTTTTAGATATAAACTCCATTTCGTAAGGAATGGAGTTTTTTTTTGAAATATTTCTAAAGGATTACTAATAATTTCTTTAGCTGTGAAAAATGAATTTCTGTTCATTGTTGATTTTGAGTATTTAATTATGAATACCGTATAACTACGTAGGATATTTTGATTTTTTTTGAGGTTAATTTAGTATTTTAATAAAATCATAAACGGTATAGGGAAATACAATTAAGAGTGAAAAATCATTGATTTTGGTTATTTAAACGATTATTTAGGTTCGTTATCGAGTAAATTTCTGCTCAAAAACATAATAATCTAGTTTAGCAGTGTTAAAATGATGCCATATTTTAATATCCTAAATCTACTATTATGAAAAAAATTCTACTCACTTTACTGTTTGTAAGTTATTTGAATGTTAATGCTCAAAATCCAATTCAGGAGTTTAATTTCAATGGTACTTTAAACAATACTTCTAATACCACTTCTTTTATTGGGACTAATAATTTTGTAGCAGACAGATCAGGAGTAAGCAATAGTGCTCAACGTCTTACTAATAAGGCTATGGAAGCAGTAGTGGATAATCTTCCTCAGGGCAATAGTGCAAGGTCTGTGAGTATCTGGGTAAAATTGAATGATATTACCTCAGCAAATTATATCTGGGGATACGGAACTGCTTATAGTGCCCAATATTGCGGATTACTACAACAAGGCACAACCTCTTCAAATTCAGATTTAAGTTTAGCAGGCTGGGGAGCTTCAAATGATGTTATTGTTTCGACTCCGCTTGCAAAAGACGTTTGGTACCAATATATGATCACATACGACGGAAAAGTTTCTAAAATATACCGCAATGGTGAATTATTAAAATCTGTTGAAGGAGTTTCACGCTCGACCAAAGGAAATATTTTGAGATTGGGAGAAATCAATACAACTATAGGTATTAACGCAGATATAGACGATTTAAGGATCTATAATATTGCTTTGACAAATGAGCAGGTCACAGCCTGTTATGAGAGTTCAAAACCTCTTATTGCTGTTGCTTCAATAACTCCTGCTGCAAAAGCAGTAAAAACAGGAGTTGTTAAACCAAAAGCAGTAACCAAAACAGCGTCGTCAAATACTAATATTGCCACTGTTGATGTAAATACAGTAGTAGCGAAGAATGTTGAAGTATTCTCGCAAGGGCAAAAAATTTTAGGAAACAGCAATGCTTTAAACCTTAATCAGTTGCCTGAGGGAACTTATTTGTTAAAGATAACAAATTCAACTTCCAAAAAAATAACCTCAAATTGATAACACGATTTTGGTTCATAGTAACTAGTTAGTTCATTTTTATTTTCAATTTTTTTATTAAGCAGTCAAATTTTTTTGAATAGTGAAAAAGCCTTCTGAAACTAATTTTGGAGGGCTTTTTGATTTTTAGGATCACTTTTTTTTATACTGTCTGATCAGGATTTAGTGAAGTTAAAAAGATAATCTTATCAAAATAGCGACTACTTTTCTTAAATATAAAATTCTATTCGTATTGTAAATTGACTTATTTGTAAAAATGTTTTTACAAATACTAAAACTTAGGTTCTTTAATTTTGATTTATTACTTATTTAAATAAGAATACCTTATTTATATCGCTAAAGTGTTTGGTAATTTTGAATTAAATTTATAGTTTTAACAAAATTATAAAAACTATAAGTAAATTAAATTAAGAGTTTTAAATTATCAATTTTAATTATTTAATGTTTTTTTCTTTGTTGCCAAGTAAATTTTTGCCCATAATAATCCCATATAGTTCAGTATTTAAAAGATACACTTTCTTAAATAGCCTAAAATCTGTGAATATGAAAAAATTATTACTAACATTAATGTTTGTAAGTTTTTTAAATAGTAATGCCCAAAATCCAGTTCAGGAATTCAAATTCGATGGAAATTTAAATAGTACTGATAACACGATTTCTTTTCTGGGAACACCTAATTTTGTAAATGACAGAATGGGAGTTGCTAAAAGTGCCCAGCGACTTACCGGCAAACTTTTACAAGGCGTAGTAGGGGATCTTGCTCAGGATAACAAACCAAGATCTATATCGATCTGGGTAAAATTTAATGCTATTACTTCGGTTAATTATATTTTAGGGTATGGCAGTGCAGTAAATGGCCAGTATTTTGGTTTATTGCAACAAGCGGTATCTTCGGGCAATTCTGATTTAAGCCTGGTTGGTTGGGGAGATACCAATAATGCTATAGTGTCTGTTCCGCTTATAAAAGACGTCTGGTATCAATATAGTGTTACTTATGACGGGACTACTTCAAAAATATACCGCAATGGTGAATTATTAAAATCTGTTGATGGAATTCAACGTTTAACAAAAGGCTACATTTTAAGATTGGGAGCGCTAAATGCTACAACCGGAATTAATGCTGATGTAGATGATCTTAAAATATATAGTGTTGCCATGACAGATGAGCAGGTTATGGAATCTTATAATAGTTCGAAACCGGCTCTTTCAGCCGTAATTGAAACTGTTCAGGCTCCGAGTGCAGTAAAGAAAGTTGCCGCGGCACCAACCGTAAAAACTACAACTGCAGCAAAAACAGTAGCAGCACCCACTATTGAAACCAATACGGGGTCTAAAACTATTGAGGTTTTCTCCCAAGGAAGAAAAATAGTGGGAAGCAATGCTTCTAATATTGGAGATTTACCGGAAGGAACTTATTTATTGAAAGTAACCAATAATCCTGCTAAAAAGTAAGTAGGTGTTTTTAAGTCAAATTATGACTTTATTATATTGAAAAAGCCTTCATAAGTTTAACTTAAGAAGGCTTTTTGATTTGATAGGTTCTACTACAAATAGCATTACCGGAATAATGACAACATATCTTGACGATTGTAATCGTAAAATCTATTTTTCTTTAAGTAATTTTTCTAAATACTCGATCTTATCTTTTTCAGCTTGCAGCAAACGTTCGTAAAGTTTTTTGTTTTCGTCGACAACTTCCATCATTTTATCCAGAGGATTGAATGAACAATGATTTGCGTTTGCATTTACAATACTGCCACTAATATCATTGTCGTAAATGTTGTTGAAATAATTAATTGCCGCTTCTTCAGAAAAATTCTTAATTGCTTCAACCGTTACACCAAGTGCTTTTGCTACTGCAATTAATTTTTCTTCGTCTATCGTTTCACTATTTTCTATTAACGATACAGCTTGTTGGTTTGTGCCTAAGGCTTGCGCCAAAGCTTCCTGCTTCATATCTCTAAGTTCACGAATACGGCTAATTTTTCGCCCTATATGATTTGGTTTTGTTAGTGTGCTCATAGTTCAAAGATAATAATTATCAATAGAAAATTAAATAATATGTAAAAAACAGATTTAAAGCGGTATGATACGAGCTAACGAAAGATTTGATTGCTTTGGTCTTACTTCGTTTTTATTGTTTGTTTAGTAAATATATAATTTTTCTTACAAGTAAAATACAGCAAAGAATTAAAATTATTATTGATTGTTAGCTTCCCATCTACCCAATTTTTTTCTTTTTTCAATTTGATGTAATGCTAATTCGTTTATTTTCTCATCTTCTGATTGTGATATTTTTTCTAATGCTTCAATGTTGTATGGTTCTGGTTGCGCACCAATTGCGTAGATGATTTTTCTAACAAAAGGATATTTGAGATCTTCATCATATTTATAAAATTCAGGAAGTGCAGAAAGTAGCTGCATTAAATATATTATGTTCTCTTTGTCATTATTAAAACTATCTTGGAATGTTTCAATTATAGATTCGTGTCCATGATGCCAATTCTCTACTAAAAAAAATTGTAATAGTTTCATAAAATCACTATCGGGCATAGAAATTGGAAATCTCCATAATATCTTACTAAATCTCGTATCATAAATAGAATCAGTTTTTGATTCTAATAATAACTGTTTCAGCTCTTCATAATTTGCCCTATAAGGAAAAATTAGAAACAATTTGTCTCTTCTAACTTTATAATTTTCATCAAAAATTTTCCAGTCTTTATCTAAAACTTCCATAATTATTTTACTTTTTCAAAAAATAATATATTTTTATTAAACTCTGCTAATGGTTCTGATTTTCCTAATTCAATATTGACCTGATCTATATTTTCTAACGCACTTTTATCTTTAAATAGAATATAATTTATTATTCGGAATTAAATAATCTAAATCTTTATCTAATCTAATATCAATATCTTCCTTATTAACACCTTGTATGTTGAAAATAAAGTGATTGTTATTATTCTCTGATACTGAAACATGAATTTTTTCTATTATTTGATCTTTTAATTTGAAAACTTCCTGATTTTTTTCAAATACAATTATATTTTTAAGTTGAAATAAATCGCTTGGTATTTGTTTAATTTTTACTTGTTTATATTTTATTTAAAAATCAAGTTATAGTTTTTGTTAACGAAACAAGTTCGCGTTCACGAGCATGATGCTCGCGCCAGCGTGGGGAAGATGAAAAAATTACTCAAGAATGTAACTCACAAATTCATCTCTCTTATCATAAGGAATATCATAATGCAAAGATTTTAATATCATAGTGTTCCAGGGTTTCCATTCATCAGAAAGTTCAGTATTAGTTATCTTATAATGTTCTAAAATTCCTTCTACAAAATAATCCTTTAAGAGTAAATCTAAAATTCTTTCATTTCCATCTTTTGTAAGGACTATTTTGTATTCTAAGTTATTCTTTTCACCAATGTGGAAAGTAAATACACCACTGTCCCATGAACTTAAATATTCTAAATCACCATCTGAATCATATTGGGGAGGGACAAGATTATTATCTTTCTCATATTCAAATATCATTGACATCATACGTTCATTTACCCATTGGTAAAAAACATCTGCTCCTTCTAATAAATCTTGTTTTTCTTTTTCTGAATCCCAAAAGTACTTTTCTGAGTGTAAGCCTTCAGGATTAATTTCAATTATAACAGAATTGAATTTATCTTTTGTTGAGAATAAAGAATTATAAAGCTCATATATTTCATCCGAAAACTCTCGATACTCTTTAGGCTTAGGTCTGAAATAAACTTCCTCTTTATTCTTAATTTCGTAAAATCTTGTACTTACTTTTTCTTTGTTTAATTTGACAATTATGATAACGTTGTTAGTCTCAACGTAATCTTTCACAACTTCTATTAATTTATTAGTTGACTCCATTTTTTTTTTCGGATTTTTGAACCAATTATATACTAGTGGATAGATCTCAGAAGGGCTTTAACCTTCTTTTAAGCCTGTTTTGATACTTATTGCAGTAGTAAATTCAGAATTTTTTATAAACACTTGCTGTACGAGATTGTTTGCTCTGGATATTTATGGAAAACCTAACAAGTTGTTTGTAATTATTTGATATGTGTACGCTTGTAAAGCATCGCAAAGCCAAAGATAATTAGGGAGCTTTTATAGGGAATACTTTTGTAGTGGGGGATATCTATTTTAAATAACCAATTTTGCTGGTCAACTACTATTGTAGTGTAATTGTTAGATTTCTGTTTTTGCTATATATTCATTGATGTTAAATTCTAGATTTGGATTTTCATTATACTGGCTTTTTAATATTTCTTTGGAAAGAAAAATATTGTAGCCCTTTTGTAAACTACCTCTTTCATTAAATTCGTTAACTAATAAATTTTCGTTTTCCCATTTCAAATTTTCATTTATTTTTTTTAAAACAGCTGGTAATCTACTAAAGTTTAAATTATATCGCTCTAAATTCCAAACATATGAAAAATTCTCTTCATTAAAAGACATCGGCAACCAAACATCAGACTTTGTTGCTAATACGAAACTTTGCTGGAATGTACGAAAACTTTCTATACAAAATATATCAGAGTGAATTTCCTCTCCCTGTTCGGTATAAATAACAGTATCACCGTTTATACCAAATTCAAAACAATCCTGCAAATAGTTGTCTTTTTCAATTAAAGCAATCAATTCTTCGACATTACTATAATTCAATATTTCGTTTTTACCTTCTAATGATCTGGGAATAAAAAGTTGAGATTCAATAAGAATAGTTAACAAAGTATTCAAATCTGATGAAATTTCCGGGTATGGTGCTATGTCGTAATCATAATCGTATTTATTACTGTCAAAATGCCAACTCCCTCTTAATTTTCCTGGTAAATAAAGTTTCATATATCTGCGATTGAGTTTTTAGTTAGAGGAGTTTATATTTGTTTTGAATCGAAATGCTTCTGAATATGATGATGAACCTACAACGCGCATCGTGTATTCGCTAGCTTGCGGATGGAAAGTTAAATTGACTTTGTAGAAAATTTTTATAGTCTTCAATAGAGTATTTACCTTTAAACAAATCGTAGTAATACTTTAAGAGGATCTCATTTATTGAATATAAGCCGTAATAAATACCTCCTTTATCATTATCCTTAAAATCATCTGAATAGAGATATCGGTTATTATAATTTTCCAGGCAATATGCTTTAAAATCTTTTTCATCAATGCATAGAAAAGGTCTTAAATAAATTTGATCTATTTTTAAATATTCATCTGAGTTTTTTAAATAAAATTGGGGTATTACGTCTTGATAAGGAAAGCTTTCAATAAAGTTTAAAGAAATTATACAATGCTCATTTTCATAGTATAGATAGTAATCAACAGATTCATTTTCGGCTTCATTGAAATGTATATTTAATCTTAATTGGAAAGTATCCATACTTTTTTTAAGATATTTTTCGATATCGTTCTTAAATGTTTTATATTCTAATAGATTCATTATTTTAAGATTTAGTCATTACACCATTATAGTTTTTGTTAACGAAAGAACTTCGCGTTCACGAGCATGATGCTCGCGCCAGCGTGGGGGAAAGGAAAAATATTAGATTCAAAAACAAACAAACCTTTAAACGGTAAAAACTATCCAAACTTAACTATTAATATTAATAATTCACCAAGCCATTTAAAGTAAATGCAAAAACCGGTGAATTTGCTATTCCGCTAACAGTTTTAAAAACTAATAACAGTCTTTTGATTACTGTTGAAAGTCGTGATTTATATTTTTCTAGAATAATACCGTTTGACATAAAATCAGTAAAAGGAAATATTTTGAAACAGGATATCATTATTGAAACGGAGGAGTTGACTAAAATTATGATAAATGCGAGGATTGGGAGTTAATTATGTGGAGAGAAAGGGGAGGGTAGAGATTTGATTTTTTTTGAGATGTTCATACAAAAATAAAAAGCCTTCTTTAGTTTAGAAGGCTTCTAGATTTAGCTTATTTGGCTGAGAATAGGATGAATAATATTATCTTATATCTTATGTAAGACTTTCAGTGTCGTCAAGTGCATTTTTTGCTTCGTCTATATTGTCTAACATTCTCTTGAAATAGATACTCGATGTATACTTTTTCGTAGTATATTCAATCCTTTCAATAAAGTGCTTACTTTGGAATTTTCCGCTTATTGCACCAAAACTATTTGATACGATTTCAAAGTTCACATCATTGTCAAGAGACTCAATAAACTCGATCGCTTTAGTTTCATTCAAGGACAAAAGAACTTCTAAGATATTGCGAAGTATCATTCCTGCTGGGTCAAAGCTACCGTATTCTTTTGACTCAACCTCGATTATTTTATATACTAAGAATAAAAGTTCTCTTTCCGTAAAGCTAAACGAACAAGATTGTGAATTAGTATCAAATTCCATTTTTAAAATTTAGGGTTTAAAATTAGTTGACCTGCTGAATTTGGCTGAAACTTATTATCGGGAAAAATGGTAGCAAACTGCCCATTAGTCTTGATTAAACCTACTCTTACACCATTATAGTTTTTGTTAACGAAAGAACTTCGCGTTCACGAGCATGATGCTCGCGCCAGCGTGGGGATTATAAAGTAAATTCATTTCTAGAAAAAGTATTTTTACTATCATGGAGGAAGACCATCAAATTTAACTTGTAAACGTGCTCTTAAATAAACGTGAAATTTCTCGAAAAACAATTTAATATCAGCCTCAGAATAACGCTCTTTAAATGGTGAATCAACTATTGATAAACAGTAATCATCTTGAGTTAAAGCGAAGTCAAGACATTTATATAACATTTCCCAATATTCCAATGTTCCTGTTTTTAATAAGTGCTCCCAATAATCATCTTCAAACACTTTTTCATTATTCAATCTATGATGATGATAATAAATAAAATGAACCGCCATCCCTAAATATTTTTGAAGAGTTTTTACTTCCATTTTAGTAAATTCTATTTATTTTAAGATTATTTATATTTGCTCCTCTAGAAATTAATTCTTCGATCAACCCTGTTAATGATTCTGCTGTGATATTTACCAAAAATTTCAAGGCAATCCTTTTCAAAATCGTTATAATCTATTTCTATCATGGCTTCATCATTAATTCTGTTTTTTGAAAATTTTCAGAAGAATATTTCAAGAAGCAAGGGGGCTTATCATTGTAAATGCTTTTGTTTGTGAGACAAAAATAAAAGATATATTTTAGCTCTGTATTGCACAACGTAAAAAATATCAAAATGCCTATATTTATTTGCCATAAAAGAAAATCAATTCAAACGATACAAAAAGAATATCCAGATTCTGAAATAATTGATGTAACATCAAAGGCTACGAATGATTACGTAAAATTTAGTCCTTTTTATCCTGTAGGGAATATTCCACTTCCCTTTACAGATGATCGTTATAGTGAATCTGTAGAAGGGATTTGGCAAGGTTTAAAGGTTTTTGAAGATTGCGGGATTGATGAATCAAAGTTTTTGATTAAAAATATGAAAAACTTAAAAAGGACTACTAGAAAGTATGGTACAGTTTTAGGGCATCAAAAAGGGATATACAGCTCTGAACTTTTAGATTATTATAGTGCCAGGCTCAATATATATGTTCCTTCTTATGAATATGTGTTGAAAAATTACCTTCATGATTTAGTCGAAGAATTGAAAACAATTTCTTCCGTTAAATCATTAGTATTATTAGATTATGAAACAAATACAGACCTTAAAAATATAACGAAACCTCTTTCTCATGCAAGTCTTATTAAAAGCTTTATAGAGAACAACTATAAAGTCCCAACTCTTTAAGATACTTCTTGTTTTGGTCTAAGAGTACTCTTTAAGTTTTTGCAGCATTTTTATTTCTGCAGTTGTTTTCAGATTGGTATTAAATTCAAGATAATCTAGAGGTAAATTTATTTCAAAACGTTTATCAATCATAAATAAGCTCTTTCTAAATTCTATACTAATGGAGAAGTGTGTTGTTTTGGTTTTGACATTATACCACAAATAAATTCCAGTTCTGTCATTTTGAGCATGATTATATAGAAGTACTTCTTTTCCATTTGCATTAAGAAAGTAATTATAGAATATTTCCGAAGGGTCTTCGTAATCTCCTGCATATGAATTTTCTATTTCGAAGTTGTATTTAATTACAGTTTCTTTCCAAACTGCAAAATCACTTTTGTTTCTGTGAAATTGTAAGTTTTTCTTTTCTAGTTCTTCTGACCATATTAATCTAATGTAATCTAATTCTAGAAAATCATATGAAGATATAAAAGCATCTATCAATTTAAATACAGTTTCGTAATTCAATTGATCACCAGCAAAATTCCCTTCAAAAGTTTGAATAAAAAGTTCTCTATTATCAATTGTAGTAACTAATTCGATTGTCTCGTTGTGAAACCAGTTAAGCCATTCTTTAGTTACTTTTAATTTGTTCATTGACTATGGTTTTAATTTTGTTTATTTAGCTTTAAGTAGTATTTACGATGAGATTTAATACCAATATTAAATAAAAAAAACAATCCTTTATATTTAGTTTATCTTAAAGTATGTACTTGTAAATTGATTATTTGCTTTTTGAAGCATTTCCATTTCTACCTGATTTGAACTATAATCCTGGCCTCTGTAAATCCATCTGAAAATATTTGGATAAAGCAGCTCATCAATAATACTTTTTTGATCTATTACTTTTTCTTCGTCTAAATCATATATAAAACATGAATTAGAAAACGATTGAATAACCTGAATTTGCTTTGAATTAATTAAATATGCCCATTCTATAGCTATATTGCTTTCAAACTTTATTTTCTTATTTTCTAAAGTTAACAAATCTGTTAAAACCAAACTTCTTTTATTAATCAGCAAGTGTTTTTCAGGATAAAAAAAGCTCCCTACTAAAACATCTTGTATTGTATTGCCATTTTCTCTAAAGTATACTTTTAATTTTGTTTTGGTGTAATCAAAAGTATTTAGAAGAATAGAGTCAACACACGGAATGAATGCAAAGTGTTTAGTGGGATGTTCTATTTCAATTTTTTCATTTATAAGACATTGAATTGTTTTTACTGAAAATAATTCCTCCGTTCTGTCCAGATCATTAATCAGTACAGAATAATATACCAGTTCCTGGCCTCTGTTGGGCTCTTCCCAGCCCATATACTTTAAGTGAACTTTATTATTTATGCTTTTGAACAAGCTTAAATTTTCGATTTTCTTTACTTCTGTCATTTTAGTTTTCGAACAATTACGAACAAACCTTTAATAAATCTTCCCATAAATCCTTTAAGTATTATACTTCACTGTAATTTAGTCTCCTTTTATGATCTGTTACCTTTGATTTTTGCCATTATTTCAGCTGTTAAAAGCGGATCTTCCCATATACCATGAACGTAGGCAACATCTTCTCCGTAGCTATCTTCTCCGGCTCCTCTTGGCTGATAATCATATTGCCAGCGGCGAAATTCTATTAATAAATAATTTTTATCTGATTCTTTGTCTGTAAACAAGGCAATAGTCGCTGGTAAATCATACAACTTATTTATAAAGGAGTTGTCAGTAGTCAGTCTGGATGGATATATTTTATGGGTAGCCAGTTTAACCCGATATGTTTTTTCAAAAAAGAATAATTCTTCCTGAGTAAATGGATTTTCTTGTACTGCTACACTAAAATTACATTCAAACTTAATTTTATTTCCATTTAACAGAAGAAAAATTTCCGGTCTGATCAATTCGCTTTTAATTTTACAAATACCCGCTGAAAGTAATTTCTCATTTCCATTGCCTTGTATTTCATTTTCAGTACAGTAAAATTCTTCTATTAATCGCATTTATTTTATTTAAATTTTATTTAATATTTATTAAAAATGCTTTACATAATCATCGATTTTTTCTTTTAATCGCTTGGCGAGATAAGTGTTTCCTTCTTTTAAAGCATTATAAATTAGTAAGGACTCTTTGTGGTATTCTTTTTTCTTTTCTGTTGTCCAATAATAGGGTGGGGCATATAGATTGCATATTCTGTCAGCCATTTTCACGGACCATACTTCTTTAGGTAGTTGTCGTATTCTAAATAAGCTATCCTCCATTTGCATATGTTTTTCTAAAGAGGTATTTTTGGTTAAAACACTAACAGCCCTTGCGATTTCTACTCCAAATAAATTTTCGATCTCGTCGTATGTAATTTCGGTATCTTCGATAGTATCATGCAATAATGCACAGGAAATAGCAAAATCAGCATCTATGTTTTCTTCAAAATTAAGTGAATTTATAATCTCGAAGGTGACACTTCCGATATGGTTAATGTATTCGATTTGTAAATTCTCTTCATCTCCTCCGTATTTTTGTCCCTGGTGGAGTTTAGAAATTAAATACCATGTTTTTTGAAGATTATCAATTGACCATTTTTTCATAAGTTTTCTTAATTAGATTTTAATATTTGTAAGTTACTCAATTTCTAAGACACCATAAATAAAGCAACTCTAATATTCACGATATTGAATGTTTTCCTAAATAGTAAATATAAATAGAAGAATATAAAGAATAAAAAAATAAAGGTTCCTGCAAATATTTTAAATCTAAACCAGAAAGGCCACCAGGTTTAAAATATATATTAAGGTATATTTAGAATGATAAACCAATATTGGGTTCTAATTTTTTTTCTGAAGGCTACACAGCAAAAGCCTTCGGATTTGATTTAAGAAGGCTTTTGATTTTATAATTATAGCTATTTTAGCTTATAACACTAAGAACTACAAATAAAATTACTAAAACTATAACGGCGTATCTTGTGTATTTTGATGTTTGCATAATGTGTTTATTTTTAATTAATTTTAGATTTGAGATGCGTAAATATAATAGTTTATTTTAGAACAATAAATTGCTTTATTCTATGTTTAGTTCATTATTATGAGATAACAATATAACTTACGTAAAAGTGAAGATGGTTTAAAAGCCTGGGATGTTTATCGTTTAATTGAATTATCGAAAGACCTCCCTGTGAAAAAGGTATTATTATCTGATATTAAAGAAGTAAATGAACCTTATTGGTTTGAACATAATACTAACCTGCCAACTTGTGCGGATGTTTTTAATCACATGAAACTTGTTAACGCTGCAAACTTAAGATATCCAATCATTTTATGTTCAGATGGTCGCTTAATGGACGGAATGCATCGGATTATTAAAGCTTTATTAAAAGAAAATACTACGATTAAAGCTGTTCAGTTCGAAATGACACCTGAACCGGATTTTATTAATATTCCGGTTGATGACTTGCCTTATTGAGATGATATAAAAAGGAGGAAAAAGTAAGATAACAAAAAAAAGCCCTGAATAACTCCAGAGCTTTTACATATCTTATAAAAGAAAAAATTATGCTTCCTGCATGGTATGATAAACGTTCATTACGTCATCATCTTCTTCAATTTTTTCGATTAGTTTTTCAACGTCAGCGATTTGAGCTTCGGTAAGTTCTTTCGTGATTTGCGGAATACGCTCAAAACCGGAAGATAAAATTTCAAGACCTCTGTTTTCTAATTCTTTTTGCAAAGCTCCAAAGCTTCCAAAAGGCGCATAGATTAAGATTCCGTCTTCATCTTCAAAAACTTCTTCGGCACCAAAATCAATTAGTTCAAGTTCTAATTCTTCGGGATCAAGATTTCCTTTTGCAATTCTGAAATTACAAGTATGGTCAAACATAAACTCAACAGAACCCTGAGTTCCCATTGTACCGTTGCATTTGTTAAAGTAACTTCTAATGTTTGCTACCGTTCTATTATTATTGTCAGAGGCTGTTTCAATCAAAATGGCAATTCCGTGAGGGGCATATCCTTCAAACAAAATTTCTTTATAGTTGGCCGTATCCTTATTGCTTGCATTTTTTATCGCGCGCTCTACATTGTCCTTAGGCATGTTGGCGGCTTTTGCATTCTGTATAACAGCTCTCAATCTAGAATTGGCATCTGGGTTAGGGCCACCTTCTTTAACAGCCATAACGATGTCTTTCCCGATTCGGGTAAATGTTTTAGCCATTGCTGACCAACGTTTCATTTTTCTTCCTTTTCTAAATTCGAACGCTCTTCCCATTACTAATTTTTTATTTTGAGATGCAAAAATACGGTTATTCCTTATTTTTCCAAAATCAAAAATTAAGTTTTTTTGATTTGTTTCATGGTTTCAGGTTTCACGTTCCGGTTTTCGTTGAAACATTGAGAAAATCGATAAAATAAAAAGTTCAATTCGTTACGAATTGAACTTTTTATGTCCTGAAACCTGAAACCTGAAACCTGAAACCTGAAACCTGAAACCTGAAACCTGAAACCTGAAACCTGAAACCTGAAACCTGAAACCTGAAACCTGAAACCTGAAACCTGAAACCTGAAACCTGAAAC